>JBJFHK010000001.1:0-4278 GCA_051893535.1 Eubacterium sp.
CTTCATCCAAACATATTCTCATCTAAAGGTCACCTCTGAGTTGTAGCAATATTCCAGGAAATGTTATATACTTAACGTATGAGCAATAATGATGAGAAATCGCCCAAAAAAGAAAACTGACAGAAGGGAGAACATATCAAATGGAAAATCTGAACTATTATGACCTGATCATGAAACGTGAGTCCTGCAGAGCATTTACGGATGAAGATGTGGATGCCGCAGACCTCCAGCAGATTAAAGACAGTGTTTCCAAATGCGACGCGCTGGACGACAGCATCGCAACGGAATTTCATATTATTGACCATGAAGAGGCAGCAAAGTTTGAAAGTACAGTCGGATACAACGGATTTATGATCCATTCCCCGCAGTATGCGCTGCTTTTCTCTGAGAAGAAAGATCATTACCTAGAAAATGCTGCTTTCATTATGCAGGCACTGACACTGAAGATGACGACACTGGGACTGGCTGCATGCTGGCTGACTGTCAATGATGCAGACAAGGCCAAGGCCCAGATCGGCATCAGCACGGACAAGACACTTGCTGTCGTTGTCGGATTCGGTTACAGAAATAAAGACAAGAAGGGTACTCGTCTTGACATCAAGAGTCCTTCCGATGTCAAGGTTAACAAGACTGCTACGCGCGCAGCATCCAAGATTTCCCTTGACGACTTTGTTTTTGACGGCACATTCGGAAACAAGGCAGAGATCGACCTGGTCGCTCCGCAGTATCCGCAGCTGAACGACGCACTCCTCTGCATGAGTGTTGCACAGTCCTTCTTCAACCGCCAGCCATACCGCGTTATCCTCACAAAGAACGCCGTATGCCTGATCGGTCTTGACGATGAGATGACCGGCGAAGCAGACACACACTTGAACTACGGAATCGAAATGTTCAATTTCTACGCGGTCAACGAGCGCACCCGCGGCGATGGGGACTGCCTGAAGAAGTGGTCCTTCGATGCACCGGAAGATGACCTGCAGCTGCCTGAAAATGCGCACTTTATCGCCCAGTGCAGACTGTAAGATTCATGTAGTGACATCTGTTGATTAAACAGCGGAATAATACCCTTCCACAACGCTGAATCTTCGGACGGGTATCCGGGAACCTTGTTGTCATCTAATGAATAGACAATAAAAATGCATACAGAAACTTTCTTTCGTTATTAAAAGTTTCTGTATGCGTATTTTATTGTTATAATAATAACCTCTCTGCTGCTTTTATCAATACGATAAACGATAATATAATGATCGACAAAAAGTTGTCGATAGCCCAGCCTGGCATATCTTCCCACTTTACGTTCTGCACCCCGCTCGGGGAACTCGCTCAGACTCAGAATCGCGTCTTCCAGGTTATCTGCAATATTCTCAGCAGCCTTAACTGCAAACAATTCTTCTTTGATATATGTATATATCTCATCAATATCCCGATACGCCTGCGGTGACAATCGAACAGAATATTTATCCAAAGTGTTTCCTCCTTAATTCCTTCAGCGCACTTTCAGCATCGCGCAGCTGACCACCGGCGGCAAGCTCTTCTTCAGCATATTTAATGGACTTGTCAACATCTGCAGTTCCTATCAATCTGTCATATGTTTCCATACTCATAACCACCAGATCCCCGTATCCCTGTTTAGTAACAAAAATAGGTTCCTGACTATCATGGCAGCGCCTGGAAATTTCATTCGTATTCCGTAATTCTTTGATCGGTACAATTTCTGGCATAATACTCCCCCCTTTATACATAGATATTAACATAATAACGCCGTAATTCAAAGCATAATTATGTCATTTTATCCTACGGGAATCTAATCTGCTCTTCTGCACACACCTCCTACTCCACGCTCTTCAGCGACTCGATCATATCGATGCGGCGCATGGAAATCGAGGATATTCCGTTCACGATGACGGCAAAAACCACCGTCAGGAGCACGGCAAGGAAAAAGCTGGATCCCGCGACCGTCCGGCCGAACATCAGGTCATTGGTTTCTGCCGTCGACATAATGAAAGTCTTCAGCCAGACACCCAGGAAGAGTCCCAGAACGATGCTGATTCCGGTCAGGATCATGTTTTCCCGGAAGATGTACATGGATACTTCCCCGTCGTAGAATCCCAGCACTTTCAGGGTCGCCAGCTCGCGCCGCCGCTCGGTGATGCTGATGCTGTTCAGGTTGAACATCACGACAAAGGCCAGCATGGCCGCCGCGCCGCTCAGGACGCCGACCACCGTCCGCATCAGGCCGACCGTCTTGTTCATCGCCTTTTTCGCATCGCTTGTCAGGCTGATCTGGGACACCGCGCCGTTTTTCAGAAGCCTCCTGGAAATGCTCTTCTCATGGACTTTCTTTCCCTTCCAGTTCAGAAGAATGCTGTTGCTTTCTGCACTCTTTCCGGTCAGCTGCCGGTAACAGGAAGGTGAAATGTAGACGTAATGAAGGACATAATTTTCCGCTATGGCGCCGACACGTGCTCGGACTGTCGTGCCGCTATTCAGCTTCAGTGTAATCTGTGACCCCTTCTTTACTTTCAGAAGACTCGCTGCCTTTTCCGTCAGAATCACGGAATGGTCGTTCAGCTGGTATTTCCTTCCAGATATACGGTCGTGGAGGCTGATAAACTGATTCAGACGTCCCGGATTTTCTGGAACAACAATGTATCCGCTGCAGGACCTTCCCTCCTTCTTCATAGTAACGCTGTCCTGATAGAGATTCTCTGCACTTCCGATCTCTGATGTATTCTTCAGCGTGCGGCTGAGCGCTGCTTTTGAAGCGGCGGAAGCATCCGGATTGATTACCATCTGGGCATCATAAGTCTGCACCCGGCTGTACTGGTTCGTGGAAATCTCCGTCACCGCGTCCCGGATGCCAAAACCGGTCAGCAGCAGGGCCGTACAGCCTCCGATTCCGATAATCGTCATAAACAGCCTCTTTTTATAGCGGAAAATATTCCTGAGTGTCGCCTTGCTGCTGAAGTTCAGCCGTTTCCAGAGCGGCGCGATCCTCTCCAGCCAGATCCGGCTTCCGTTTTTCGGGGCTTCCGGACGCATCAGCTGGGAAGGGACCTCCTTCAGCAAGTGTCCGCAGGCCCAGAAAGTCGCGGCCAGATTGCACAAAACCGCCGCCGCTGCCGCAAGAAGGGAAAATTTCCACTCATAGGGAATCACCGTCTGGTCCATATTCACGAACTGATTCCGGTAAGCGTTGATAATGATATGAGGCAGCATTTTTTCGCCGATCAGAACACCCGCAATACTCCCTGAAACAGTGGCCAGCAGGCTGTAGCCCGCGAATTTTCTGAGAATGACGCCCCTTCCGTAGCCCAGCGCTTCCATCAGGCCGATCTGTTCTCTTTCCTCTTCCACCATGCGGGTCATCGCCGTCAGACTGACCAGAGCAGCCACCAGGAAGAAAATGAGCGGAAAAACTTTTCCAATCGCCGCGATCCGTTCCGCATTCTGCAGATACTCCGCGTAGGCCTGATCCTGCGCCCTTCCCTGCACATACCATTTCCCCGTTCCCAGAGACGTCAGCTGTTTCTGCGCAGCTGCCTCAGCCGATGCCCGGTCCATTCCCGGATAAGAAGCCTGCACCGCCTGAACAGTCTGCCGTTTCAGCTGGCTGAGCCTTGCCCGGCATCTTTTGTCTGCCAGTTCCCTGAGCGCTTTCTGCGCCGCACGCACCTTCTCTTTATATGCCGCCGACCCGGTCGTGTACTTTTCCGCACCCTTTACCCGGCAGTAAACTGCAGAGTATGCATCCATGGAAAAAGCAGACGGCTTTACCGCGATAAACCCGTCAACCGAACCGTTTCCAAGGCTTGTGCTTCCCCGGTCGTCCGTCAGGTATGCAGGACTGCTGCCGGTGCCGGTGACGGTAAACGTGTCATATTTTAAACTCTTGCTGAGTCTGGATTTTGTCCCTGAATAAAGGTGAATCTTATCCCCGATGGAAAGATGCCGCTCCTTCGCAAGCGCCTCGTCCAGCAGGCACTCATTCTGCTTCTGCGGAAGCCGCCCGGACTTCACCGTGAACGCGTTCATCCCCCGGACCGTACTCATCACATGTATAACCTGCGTCTGATTTCCATAATTGCTCAGCACA
Source organism: Eubacterium sp. (assembly GCA_051893535.1). Lineage (GTDB taxonomy): Bacteria > Bacillota > Clostridia > Peptostreptococcales > Anaerovoracaceae > Aminicella. The sequence goes on from JBJFHK010000001.1 coordinate 4,097, forward strand.
TCAGTGCCATACGCCCCTTCCGCCGCTGAAATTCCATCCGCCTGCCGCACGGCCTTCACATCCGCGTCCGTCAGCCCCAGGGTCGACTGAACCTTCACATCCATGTACTTATGCCGGTTCATGTATGCCGTCAGACTCCGCTGCATATCCGGCTCGCAGGCTCTTACTCCGGACAAAAAAGA
>JBJFHK010000002.1:0-4273 GCA_051893535.1 Eubacterium sp.
CTTTGAAAAATACAGCTTCAGTTGTCGTTTCCGATTTGTTCTGCTAGAATATTTTCAGATTGTTTATTTTGATTCAGGAGGTTTATATGATTCGCTATATTCTCGCCGTTTTTGCCGGCGGCTGCAGTTACGGCATGCTGTCCACATTCATCAAGACCGCCTACAGCCATGGTTATTCCCAGTCTTCTGTTATCAGCAGCCAGTACCTTCTGGGCATTCTCTGCCTCTGGTTTGCCTTTCTCTTTACGGACAAAGTCAGAATCAGCAAGAGACAGGCCCTGCAGCTTCTGCTCTGCGGAATTCCTACATCTCTGACTTCGATCTTTTATTATAAATGTCTGGAAACCGTTCCGGCATCCCTGTCCGTCGTACTCCTGTTTCAGTTCATCTGGATTGACACCGTCTTTGAAACAATCCTGTATCGGAAACTGCCATCAAAAAGAAAACTCGCGGCAGTCGCGATCCTGATTGCAGGCTCGCTCCTTGCCGCGGGAATTTTCAATTCACAGGAAGAAATTCATATGGGAATCGGCATCCTCTGGGGACTGCTTTCTGCCGTATCTTATGCCGCAATGATTCTGTTCAGCGGAACCGTCGGCGTCGGCATCCCGCCGGTTGAAAAAAGCACGATCATGACCACCGGCGGATTTATCCTGATCATGATCTGCTATCCTCCGGAATTTCTTGCGGCTCCTGCACATTATCTTCCGATGCTGCCCCTGACCATCATCCTCGGCATTCTCGGAATCGTCCTTCCGCCATTTCTCTACGCAGTCGGCATGCCGCACACCGGACCGGCTCTGGGAAGCATTCTTTCTTCCTCGGAACTTCCGGTTTCCATGCTGATGGCATTTTTCATCCTGCATGAGTCCGTTGCTCCACTGCAGTGGGCCGGTATGGCATTGATCCTGATTGGTATCATTCTGCCGAATACGCAGGCGGTCAGAGATTCCCTGAGAGGAACCCATTCCCGCCGCTGAAGCCGCAGACAGGAAACCCGCGCTCTGGCAATATTCATTATGCCTGTCCGATTCAGTAAAAAAGCAGACCTCCTGATCATTTCTCCTGCTTCTTCAGCATTTCTAAAAAAACATCTTCCGGAACCGGCTTAGAAAAATAGTAGCCCTGAATCAGATCACATCCGGCGATTTTCAGGAACAAATACTGTTCATACGTTTCTACGCCCTCTGCGACTGTTTTTATTCCACTTTCTCTGCAGAATCCGATGACATGTTTCAGAATCGAATCGCTGGTATCCCTTCCGATATTGTCGACCAGTGACTTGTCAATCTTCAGGGTCTTAAAGGGAATCATCTGAAGGGACGCAATGGATGAATAGCCAGTTCCGAAATCGTCCATGTCGAGGGAGAAGCCGAGAGAATCCAGTTCATTAATGGTGCTGATAACCACTTCATCCTGCAGCCCGGCACTTTCCGTAATTTCCAGCGGAATGCAGCGAACAGGGATTCTGTATTCTCCCGCAATCTTTGAATACGTTTCGGCAACACTTCCTGTAAAAATACTCACTCGGGAAAGATTGACGGAAATCGGAAGATACGACTTAAAAGTTCCGGCCAGTTTCTCCTGCAGCAGGCAGGCCTGCCGGAAGACAAACTCATCGAGCAGACCGATCTTTCCGCAGTTTTCCAGAATGGGAATAAAGGAAGCAGGTGAAAGCAGCTCTCCTCCAGGAATGGTCCAGCGCACCAGCGCCTCCGCCCCGGTGATCTTTCCAGTTTTTACCTGGATTTTCGGCTGATACCACACGGAAAATTCTCCTTTTTCCAGCGCTTCTTCAAATCTGTTTTCTATGGCTTTTTCCCTGTTCCGTTTTTCGATCATCTCATGATTGAATTCCACGTAATTTTCACGGGTATCCGTTCCAATTGATGAAAGGGCGTAACTCGTTTCTTCGAGTATCTTTTCAACACTGAGATTCCGGTCTGCCGCAACATAAACCGCCCACTCTAAATCAAGGTTCTTTATTTTACACTCTTCCTTAACATCTTTCTCAAAAATGCTGACGCCCTTCCGGCGGATTTCCTGAGAAGTTGTCCCACGAAAACAGATGAATACACCCTCGCCTGTGTAGGCAAGGCAGGTCGTCTCATCTTTATATTTCTTCAGTTTCCTGGCCACAAGATCCAGCAGCCATTCTCCCACCGGGCTGCCGTATTGGAGCCGTATCATCCCGAGATTTTCTATCTTAAGTTCGCAGAAATCAAAGCTCATGTCCGGATTTTCTTCCCTGAGCTGTTCACCGCGGATCAGAAAGGCTTCTTTTGTATACAGGCCTGTGACAGAGTCATATTCAAGAGCAGAAATATCCTTCTTTAACTCGAGATTTCTAAGATGCTCATAAACTTCAGTATCTTCGGAGATAACACCGAAAATAACATGATCAAAAGAATCCGCATTTCCCACACGAACGACATTGGTTCGGTAATAGTGTACATCACCGTCCGTTTCCGTCCGGTAATGAAAACTGAAAGATTCCTTCGATTTCAGCTGTTCAAGGATGTTTTCTATACTGGACTGCCGGAAAACCCGCTCCCTGTCTTCTTCCTTAACAAAGATGGAAACGTATGCCTGTGTATTCTCTTCATAAGAGTCCGGATAAGGAAATATATTATGATCCTGCTCGTTTCCTTTGTCGTCCCGATATACACTCATCTTCAGCGTGGACAGATTGACAGAAAACACTTCACAGAATTCATCTGTAAGCGCCTGAATAATCGCCAGCTGTTTCAGGTCATCAAAAGATGCCGGAAGGGTCGCTGCAAACTCGGCATTCTCTCCAACCGTGCTGAAAATGAGCGCATGGCAGAGTCCATGACCTTCCAGAGGAATTTCAACGGCGTCCACAGTTTCGTCAATATTCCGGATCGGATCCCGGTAGGTCCTCGGTCCGCGGACCTGATTCATTACCGGGCACGGGCCGCAGGGTTCATCGATTCCGGAAAGACAGCAGTAACACTTCTTCCCCACTTCAAGCTGAGGATAAATCTCGTGCGCTGTCTGATTCACGCTGATCACGTTATAATCGGAATCGATGACGTAGCAGCCGGATGAAATGGTATTCATAATAGTTCTTCTTTCTTAATAACAATAATTGCAGTACAGACTTGTTTCGCAAAACTTTTTCTTTCCCAAAAGGAAAGCAGAACAACTTTTGCTGATATGCTATCATTATACCATCATCCATGACATAAAAACACGTAAAATCTCTATAATTATTATGTGATTTACACAATTTTTTCCTTCTGAATAGCTTCAACTGTTGCATCATACACATCTGCGATTGTATGCCGGCTCAATTCCCGTTCAAATTTTTCCTGGATCTCTTCCAGTGTCTGATTCAGGCTCTGGTGAATATTCCGCCCAACTGGACATGCCGGGTTGGGATTCTCATGAAAATGGAAGAGTTCTTTCTGGCTTCCGGTTTCCACTGCCCGGTAAATATCCAGAAAGCTGATCTGATCCAGCGGCCGGGTAATCCTGGCACCGCTTTTCCCCCTCTGACTTTCAAGAATCCCCGCCTCTCTTAAATTAGATGTAAGATTCCGGATAATGACCGGATTACATCCCACACTGGATGCAAGAAATTTGCTGGTCACCTCATAGTCGTCGGAAAAATAGGTAATGGCAGTCAGTATATGGATGGCGATGGTAAATTTGGTTGATATCTGCATAGTTCCTCCATTTTTTCCGCAAAATTACTGATTCAGAACAGCTTCGTAAATTTCCCGGTCACTGTCCTTGAAGACGTTGAAAATCACCTTCTGAAGAGGTGCATCCGGGTGTTCATCCAGCCATTTCCTTACGGTCGTTATCGCAATCTCAGCGGCCTCTTTCTGCGGGAACATAAACACACCCGTAGAAATACAGCAGAATGCCGCATTTCTGCATCCGTGATCCGATGCCGCGTCAAGGCAGGAACGATAGCAGGACGCCAGCTGCTGCCGGTGTCTTTCCGTCAGCGGCCCCTGTACAATCGGACCGACCGTGTGCAGAACATACTTTGCCGGCAGATTGTAGCCGGAAGTGACCTTGCACTTTCCTGTCGGCTCGTCGTGTCCCTGTCTTCTCATCAGATTATAGCAGGCCAGGCGCATCTGTACACCCGCCATGGTGTGTTCGATATTATCAATGCAGTTGTGGTTCGGCTGGAAACAGCCCAGCAGCTTGCTGTTGCAGGCGTTGGTTATGGCGTCTGCTGCGAGGCGCGTGATATCCCCCTGCCAGAGACAAAGCCTCGGGTCAAGAGATGACG
>JBJFHK010000003.1:0-4230 GCA_051893535.1 Eubacterium sp.
TTATAGCCTTCATGCTCCAGGCGGTCGCAGTTTTCCAGCACAGCCGGATGCTCCACCGCGCTGACGATGATGTGCTTTCCCTGATGCTTTCTCGCGTCGGCGACTTCTCTCAAAACCGTGTTGTCTCCTTCCGTTCCGCCGGAATTGAAGATAATCTCGGAAGGGTCCGCGCCGATCGTCTTCGCAAAGGTTTTTCTCGCATGTTCAACGACCTTCTCTGCGTCCATTCCCAGGGAGTATAGAGAGGAAGGATTTCCAAAGGTGTTTCTCGCGACATCTGCCATCAGATCGGTGACTTCATCGGCCTGACGGGTGGTCGCGCTGTTGTCCAGGTAAATCATATTCTTCATTGTTTCCTTGTCCTGTGTAAATTTTGTCCCAAAATCACTCATGTATTAAGGAAGCCTTTCGTTTCCTGAAACGGTCCCGAAAGGCTTCTGTTGATATTCCGTTATTTCGCGTAGTCGACGGCCTTGGTCTCGCGGACTACATTGACCTTGATCTGGCCCGGATACTCGAGCTCGGACTCAATGCGCTTGGAGACATTGCGCGCCAGCAGCGGCATCTCATCATCCGGAACCTCGTCCGGGTTGACGATGATTCTGATCTCACGGCCTGCCTGAATGGCGTAGGAATTGGATACGCCCGGAGTCGTGTTGGCGATATCTTCCAGTTTCTCCAGTCTCTTGACGTAAACATCCAGCGTCTCTCTGCGTGCACCCGGTCTGGCGGCAGACAAAGCATCCGCGGCTGCGATCAGGACGGCTTCCATACATTTCGGCTCGTAGTCGCCGTGGTGGGAAGCCATGCAGTTGATGACCATGCTGCTTTCCTTATATTTCTTCAGGATCTGGATACCGATGTCGACATGAGTTCCCTCATACTCGTGGTCCAGAGCCTTGCCGATGTCATGCAGCAGACCCGCGCGCTTGGCCAGCTTGACGTTCAGTCCCAGCTCTCCGGCCATAAGACCGGCAAGGTGGGAAACCTCGATGGAATGCTGCAGGACGTTCTGTCCGTAAGAGGTACGGAAATGCAGGCGTCCCAAGAGCTTGACCAGCTCCGGATGCAGGTTGTGGATGCCCGTCTCAAAAGTTGCCTGCTCGCCCTCTTCCTTGATGACGTGCGCAACCTCGCGGCGTGCCTTCTCGACCATTTCCTCGATCTTGGCCGGATGAATTCTTCCGTCCATGACCAGCTTCTCCAGCGCGATTCTCGCAATCTCTCTTCTGATCGGATCAAAACCGGAAATGATGACGGCTTCCGGCGTGTCATCGATGATCAGGTCCACACCCGTCAGAGTCTCAATCGCTCTGATGTTGCGGCCCTCACGTCCGATGATGCGGCCCTTCATGTCATCATTCGGCAAATTAACCACAGACAAGGTGCTCTCCGCAACCTGGTCGGCGGCGCATCTCTGGATGGCGCCGGTGATGATGTTCTTCGCCTTCTCGTCGGCCTCTTCCTTGGCCTGGGACTCGATTTCCTTGATCATTCTGGACGCCTCGTGGCGGCAGTCCTTCTCGACCTTCTCCAGAATAATCTGCTTGGCATCCTCTGCCGTGTATCCGGAAATCCGCTCCAGTTCCTGAACCTGCTGCTGCAGGGCTTCTTCCGCTTTCTGCTTCTTCTTCTCGATTTCCTGTTCCTGAGAAGCCATGCGTTTCTCACGCTTCTCAAACTGCTCGAGCTTTCTGTCCGCCGCCTCTTCCTTCTGCTGGATGCGGCGCTCCTGGCGCGCAACCTCACTGCGGCGCTCTCTTACTTCCTTATCCGCGTCATCACGGATCTTGTGTGCTTCTTCCTTAGCCTCTAATGTGATCTCTTTCCGGATCGTCTCTGAATGATTCTTCGCATCCAGAATCAGATTCTTTGCCTGCTGCTCCGCGCTTCCGATGACCTTCTCTCCGACATTCTTGCGGATGATGTAGCCGATCAAAACGCCCAGAACCAGCGCCAGGACGATTCCGATGATCAGACCGAAAACTGGTACTGTCAAGGAAGCACCTCCTTCCCTATATTCAACTCTCTTACGATTCTGCCGTCTTCTGCCTGTGCTCTGCTGATATGCAGTTCTGCGTCTGCATTCACAGTGTTTGCCTGCTCTGCCGTTTCGCAGTTCTGCGTCTGCGTTCACAGCGTTTGCCTGCTTTGCTGGTATGCGGTTCTGCGTCTGCGTTCACAGCGTTTGCCTGCGCTCAGCTGGTATGCAGTTCTGCTCCCGCGAATACAATGCATACAAACCAATGCCATCTGGCCTTCTGCTGTATCAGCTGGATGCCGGTCATGAGGCAGCCATGCTTATGCAGACTGTTTCTCAGCATCTGCGTCCGAATCCCTTCCCGAACCCGGCCCCACAATCGCATCGCCTATTACCGATTGACAATACATCCGTATTCTCAGAAAAATTTCCTGTGAAGAATAGAAAAAAAGCGGCTTTTTCAAGCCGGCTTTACTCTTGCTTCGTTTGTTTTTTGTCGCAGATCGGCAGCAAAACACAGTCCGGCGGTATTGAAATTGCTCCGGACACGCTCCCGAAAGGTACTAAGGTTGAAGATGTTCAAGATTTTCTGTTATATGAACGGCGCAGCTGAAAAGAACGGTGTGCCATGGCGGCACGCGGACGTTCAGTCTGATCCGTATCTCGGGCATGGTCTGCCCTGTGTTCCGCATACGATGTGCAGCAGAATGTATTATGAAAAAAGATCTTAAATCTTTCTTAAACTTCCGGAAAACGGCCCGTAAATGTGATATTCTGTATATTCTAAGATAGGTGGAAATGCACCGGGCGCGTCATAAATGCCGATAATCGGGCGATTTACGCCGGCAGCCGAACATATCGTTTAATAGCGATACACCATTCTGCAATTCTGCCTTGATATACTTACATCTTTTACATTATAATGTTCTAGTGGTTTTTATGTCAAGTATTCCATATAACCGGAAGGGATGAAATTCATGAGTTATATAATCTCGCGTTTTAAGAACGCTGATAAGGTTTGTCTGGGGATTGTGGCCATTTTCATGGTGCTCAGTCTTCTGATGATCGGAAGCACGACCATCGACACGACCTCGTTCTGGAACCGCAACACGATCGTGCAGGGCGGCTCTTACGTCATCGGCATCGGTCTGATGATGATCATTATGGCCATCGGCTATCAGATCTTTCAGGGCATGATAAAAAAACTTTACATATTCTCGCTGTTCCTGCTGCTCCTGGTTTACGTGCCAGGTCTGGGTGTCACCCAGTTCGGTGCCCGTTCTTGGATCACGCTGGGATTCACCACCGTTCAGCCGTCTGAGATTGTAAAGGTTCTGTTCTGTCTGCTTATGGCCGACTACCTGAACAAGCATCATGATGAACTTTATAATTTCCGCGGCCTGCTGAAAGCTGGCATTCTGGCCGCGCCGATCATCGGCATCATTCTGAAGGAAGACCTGGGAAGCGCCCTGGTATTCATGACCATGTGGCTCGCCATGGTATTCTTCGCCGGACTTAGCCTCAAGGTCTTCGCAAAATTCCTGGTCCTGGTTGCCTGCATGATCCCGCCTGCTTATATGGTGATGGCGACCTATCAGAAAGAACGAATCAGTTCCTTCCTGCATCCGGACAACCTGAGCATCGGATCCAATTACCAGGTTTACGAGTCGAAGATCGCCATGGGCTCCGGCGGTGTATTCGGCAAGGGCCTCTTCCATGGTACGCAGAAGGCTCTGAATTTTATTCCGGTACAGAAATCCGACTTTATTTTCTCCGTAATTATCGAGGAGCTGGGTCTGATCGGCGGTCTGGTCGTCATCGGCCTCTTCGCCTATCTGATGGTCCGCTTCATGCGCATCGCGCTGGAGGCCGCTGACCTCTACGGCGCCCTGATCGTTGTCGGATTCATCGGCATGTTCATCTTCCAGATTTTCGAGAACATCGCCATGACCATGGGCATCATGCCAGTTACCGGAATCACCCTGCCATTCCTGAGCTACGGAGGTACATCCATCTTATGTAATATGATGGCGCTGGGATTTATCCTGGCGGTCAGGGACAGGAGCCGGCAGATCCAATTCTAAATTAAATTCTGACAAGGACGAATATCAGCTGCTTCATGAGCCTGTTTCGATCTGGCCGAAATTGGAAAGCATCAAGAGAACGACGGGGTTAGCTGCAAACGTTAATCCATAACGGTGCAGCTAACCCTCGTCGTTCTTTCTTTCTGCTTTCTGTTTCGGCTGCAG
>JBJFHK010000004.1:0-4212 GCA_051893535.1 Eubacterium sp.
GTCATGCTGGCCCAGAACATGTACGGCAGCGCCGGTAAAATCCCTCTGATGATTCTGGGAGCGGTTCCGCTCTATAACATCATGGCCGTGCTGATTCTGTCCTTTTACAAGCCGGACAGAGAACCGCTGAGCGGCAGGCTGATTAAGACAACACTCCTCAACGTACTGAAAAACCCGCTTCTGATCGGAATTTTCCTGGGCCTGTTCTGGTCACTCCTGAGCATTCCAATGCCGAAAATCCTGGCCACTTCCCTGGATACGCTGGGAAATACGGCATCGCCTCTGGGACTGCTGGCCCTCGGCGCTTCCTTCAGCCTGGGAAAATCACTTTCCCAGATTAAACTGACCAGCATCGCGGCATTTTTCAAGCTCGCCGGCCTCGGCATCCTCTTTCTGCCGCTTGCCATCCGCCTCGGATTCCGCGGAGAAGAACTCCTGGCCGCCATTATCATGTGCGGATCACCGACCACCGTCACCAGTTTCGTCATGGCAAAAGGCTTCGGCCATGATGGCAGCCTGACCTCCGGTTCCGTCATCCTGACTACGCTTCTCAGTTCCGTGACCCTGACCGCCTGGATGTTCCTGTTTAAATCGCTGGGATATCTGTAAACCGCTGCCATCCCTTACAGCCAGACCGGCGGCAATTTTTGTATACAGAATGCAAAACAGACCTCACCTGCACGCAATGACAAAAGTCATGCCTGCAGGCAGGCCCGCTGTTTTTTCTCTTGCCTGTATTTTTTGTCCTGAAATATGCTATTTCCTAAGTTTTCCGATGTCAGAAAGGTTCTCCAGAGCTGCCTGGAGGGTCTCATCTTTCTTGGCAAAATGGAAGCGGATGTAGCGGTTTTCCGGCTCGCTGAAGAAGCTGGAACCCGGCACAGCACCGACTTTCACTTTCTCAGCCAGATCTTCGCAGAATTTCAGGTCGTCGTCGTAGCCGTAGTCGGAAATGTCGACCATGACATAATATGCGCCCTGCGGGATGTTGTGCTTCAGGCCGATGTCGTCAAGACCTTTCAGGAAGAGATCACGTTTATGTGTATAGACGGCGAGCAGCTCATCATAATATTCCTGACCGAACTGAAGTCCCGGGATAACCGCCTCCTGAAGCGGCGCCGCGGCTCCAACTGTCAAAAAGTCATGCACTTTCCGGATGCGGTCGGTGATTTCTGCCGGGGCGATGGTGTATCCCAGGCGCCAGCCCGTGATGGAATAAGTCTTGGAGAGCGAGCTGCAGGAAATCGTTCGTTTGCGCATTCCCGGAAGGGAGGCAAAATACACGTGCTTATACGGCGCGTAGACGATATGTTCGTAAACCTCATCGGTGATGACGTAGGCGTCGTATTTCTCCGCAAGCTCTGCGATCGTCAGAAGTTCTTCGCGAGTGAAAACCTTGCCGCTCGGATTGGACGGGTTGCAGAGAACCAGAGCCTTGGCGCCCTGACGGAAAGCATCTTCCAGCACGTTCGGATCAAAATCATATTCCGGCGGATTAAGAGGAACATAAACCGGTACTGCACCGGACAGAATCGCGTCTGCGCCGTAGTTCTCATAAAACGGTGAAAATACAACGACCTTATCTCCCGGATTGACGACAGACATCATGGCCGCCATCATCGCCTCTGTAGATCCGGCCGTAATGACTATCTCCGACTCCGGATCAATGTCCATACCCATGTAATGCGACTGTTTCGCCGCCAGTGCCTCACGCGTGTCTTTTGCGCCCCAGGTAATGGAATACTGGTGAAAATCCTCCTCGGTTACCTCTCTCAGCCTCTGCAGAATCTCTTCCGGCGGTTTGAAATCCGGAAATCCCTGCGACAGATTTACCGCGCCGTATTTATTGGAAATACGTGTCATGCGCCGGATCACCGAATCCGTGAAATGCGCAGTACGTTCAGATAATGGTCTCATTCTTCCCAAGCCTCTTTTCTGTCAGCGGACATACGGCTTCTCTGCTGCAGAGTTCCGCCGCATGTTGTCCGCTTCCCCCTTTTTCTTTATTCCATAAAATTACACAAAAAAATGGAGCATATGGGATTCGAACCCATGACCTCTTGACTGCCAGTCAAACGCGCTCCCAGCTGCGCCAATGCCCCAAAACCAATTCTTTCTTATTCACTTTTCACTGCTGCAGGATCGCAGCCTGCCTCCATGGAATATTCTGTTCCCCGGCTGCTGTCACTGAATATGCTCCTATTATAGCGAAAAATCAGTCACAGTTAAAGTGCGAATTATGGGAAAGTGGGGTGAAAAAGCGAGGTATACTGTATTCAATGTAATAATGCATTTGGCAGCGATGTAATGGCATGTACGGCGATATGTAGTTGTACACCAGGCGGTGGTGTGTTGGTATGCCCGGCAGTAGTGATGTGTGTGGTCGGCAGTGGTAAGCGGGTATACTGTATAATAATCATATTTCCTGAATCACCCCGGTCGGGATTTCAATATCAATCCGAGGGTTTCCCGACTCTCACTTTCCTCAGTCGGGAAACCGGTCCGCCTACACAGAAATCCCGACCGCTGGCTGCCTGATATTTGACATTAATTACACAACATATATGGCAGGGCTTGGACAGCTGAAGTATACAATATACCTGTCCAGCTCATTCCTGTTTCCATACTCTTTGTTCACACTCCTTTACCTCTTTTTTCCCATTTCCTTCTTCATCTCACGCCTTTCTTCAACCCACGCCTTTTTTCTTTTCCTTCTCCTTTCTTTTCTCTTTTCACCACGAAAGCCGCCGGACGGGCTGACAATCTGCATTTCCCGGCCGGCGGCTCCTGTGAAGGAATATGTTGAAGTTTTTAGTGAATTTCGCATATCATACAGCGGCATCGATGGTTTCCGCAGCCTGAAATCGCAGCTCGGGAACACAGCACAGGCAGGACTGGCCGCTTCTAATTAACCGTCTTTCGGCCGCACTCCCTCTGCTGCCCCCAGCTGCCACGGTCTTGCAGCTTCTGGGATTAGATTACCCAGTTGTTATACTCGATGGTCACGTTGGCGTTGGTGATCTGGAAGATCTTCTGGGCGATTTCGGCAGCGGAGACCTCGCGGACACCCGCATCTGTGTCTGCTCCCGCGCCGGCATCTGCGCCGTTTCCGCTCAGTTCGGACCACAGCTTGTAATGCTCGTCAGAGCTCAGGCTGTCATCTGGCTCCTGGTCATGGTCGAGGACGAGCAGGACGATGATTCCTGTCTCCTTCAGGTGCTTCAGAACGTTGACGTAGTCTTCACCTTCCTGCGGATGATAGAGATAGGTATGGCGTCCGTTTCTGACCAGATTGAATTCTGCCTCTTCAACGGCCTCCAGGCTGGAACCGTCTTCTCCCGGGCGGAACTCAACGATGCCTGAAGTCTGCCAGTTCAGCGAACTCCTCATCTGACGGGTTGCCTTCGGATGCTTCTTTTCCGACTGGTCATTGATTCTGGTGACGATGCCGCAGGCGGAGGTCATATGGCTGATACGGTCAATCAGGATCAGCTCGCCCTGGGTCCGGTGATCCTTGAACGCGGAGAGGATAATCGGCTCGGTTACAGCAATTTCGCATACGGCAATTTCGTTTTTCTTCAGGGTATCCGCATTCTGCTTTTCCCCGGTGTTGATATCGATCTTGTACTTGATTTTTGTCAGGATTCCCGGAATCTTCTTGGTTCCCAGCTTGATCAGGAAGTTCTTTCCGATGGTCAGCGGCTGGTCGTCCATCCAGAGAAGCTCGGTTTCAAAGGAATCAGAAGCTCTCAGGCCGCTGCCGGATTCCAGCACACAGCCACGGGATACGTCGACTTCGCGGTCCAGCTGGATGGTGACCGGCTGCCCGGTAAGGGCGGACTGCTCCTCATGATCAGCAACGAGAATGCTCTTTACATGAGCCTGCTCGCCGCTCGGAAGTGAGGTCAGTTCATCGCCGACTTTTACACTGCCGCACTCGATCTGGCCCTGGAAACCTCTGAATTCATGACTTGGACGGCAGACACGCTGAACCGGCATGTAGAAACCTTTTTCCTCGGCAGCAGCGTCGCCCACATCGACCGTTTCCAGCTGATGAAGAAGCGTCGGCCCCTTGTACCAGTCAAAATTTGTCGTCGGTTTGGTAATGTTATCGCCCTCGGTTGCGGAAACCGGGATAATCACAACGTCCTGCAGGCCGAGATCATTCTTCAGTTCAGCAATCTGCTCTTCAATCTCGCGGAAACGGCCCTC
>JBJFHK010000005.1:0-4205 GCA_051893535.1 Eubacterium sp.
TTCAGGCATAAAAATAACCCGCTGTTCCGAAAGAAAACAGCGGGTTATTAATCGTCTCTTTTAAATGACCAGAGTCAATTAAGCCTCAGCCGGAGCGCCTACAGGACATACGCCAGCGCAGGATCCGCAGCTGATGCACTTATCCTCATCGATTACGTAAGCAGAATCTCCCTGAGAAATTGCCTCTACCGGGCACTCAGCCTCGCAAGCTCCGCAGCTGATGCAAACTCCGTCATTAATCTTATAAGCCATTGGTATTACCTCCTTGTAAAAACCTGTTATCTGTGTATACTATGGATTATAGCAGAAAGGACCGGATTAGTAAAGTGAAAGTATATTCTTTAACAGGCCGCAGCGGGACCGGAAAAAGTTACCAGGCCATCAGTATTTGCAAGGCTTTGCGGATTGACGCCATTATTGACGACGGACTGTTCATCTATAAAAACAGAGTTGAGGCAGGCCATTCCGCCAAGCGTGAAAAAACAAAAGTCGGCGCCATCAAGGCGGCGGTTTTCGTGCGCCCGGAACACCGGAAAGAGGTAAGGGACCGCATCCGTGAGGTCAATCCGAAAAGTATTCTGGTTCTCGGCACATCGGATGAAATGGCAGATAAAATCTGTGAAATGCTGGAACTGCCGGCCATTTCCCGCAGAATACATATCGAGGACATTACAACAGAAGCGGAAAGAGAAACCGCAAGAAAACAGAGGGATATTCAGGGAAAGCACGTTATTCCGGCGGCAGCGCCGCAGCTGAAGCGTGATTTTGCCGGTTACTTTTTCAATCCGATGAAAATTCTGAAAGAATCGAGGTTTTTCACAGGCAGCAGCAGTACGTCTGAGAAAACCGTTGTCCGGCCGACCTTCAGCTATCTCGGAGAATTCTTTATATCTGATAATGTAATCACAGATATCGCCCACTGTGTGGCGGAAGAATGCGGCTGCATCGCAAAAGTCCGCAAGGTTTATGAAAATGCTGCCACAGACGCACTCTGCGTTTCGGTCAGCGTGGATTATCAGGCCGGCGGAAATATTCTGGAGCAGACTGCAGAATTTCAGAAAAAATTCGCTGAAGCTATTGAAGCGATGACCGCATTTATTGTTGAGAAGGTCGATGTCGAAATCCTTTCCATCAGGGAGAAAACCGTATGATCATAAATTGGAATGAAAATGACCAGTCCGTCGAGCTGAAGCAGGCGGACAGTTTTCAGCTTGAGGACATTCTGACCTGCGGCCAGTGCTTCCGCTGGGTGCGTAATGAAGATGGAAGCTGGGATATTGCCGCGTCCTCACATCTGGTCCGCGCCCGGCAGAAGGGCAGTCGTGTCACGTTTCAGGGCTGTACGCTGCAGGAGTTTAAGGACTTCTGGGTTCCGTATTTTGATCTTGAGAGAGATTATGCGTCACTTCAGAAACGCCTGACCAGTGGCGACTCCGTCATGCAGAAAGCCGTTTCCTTTGGCGGGGGAATCCGGATTCTGCAGCAGGATCTTTGGGAAACCATGGTCATGTTCATCATTTCACAGAACAACAATATTCCCAGAATCCAGGGCTGTATCGAGCGCCTGTGCCAGCTGTGCGGGAAACCCCTTGCGCATAATTTTTTGTCCGGCGGAGCATTGAAAAATCAGATTCCCGGTCCGGAGATGCTGGCGGCAATGACGGTCGATGACCTGGCGCCGGTCCGGCTGGGCTACCGCGCCAAGTATCTGGTCCAGTCAGCAGAACAGGCCCTGGAAAACGGGCTTCCTCAGTCCTATGAGGAACTTCTGAAATTCAGCGGCATCGGCCCCAAGGTGGCGAGCTGCATCCAGCTGTTCGGCCTGCACGACCTCTCCGCCTTCCCGATTGACGTCTGGGTGATGCGGCTCATGCACGAGCTTTACGGCCTTGATCCGGGGGACAAAAAAGAAATGGCAAGATATGCAGACGCACATTTTCACGACCTGGCAGGGCTTGCGCAGCAGTATCTTTTCTATTATATGAGGAGCGGCCCTGGAGCGTAATTTTTTGTCGATGAAAATGAAATAAAGGTTGACAAAAAAAGGGCAGGGCTCTACAATAGAGACAGTGATTAGCACTCAGATGATTGAGTGCTAACAATCCGGAAAAGGGAATGCCGTGAAGCACAGCGGTACATGAATCCGGATATCATTGCGAAAGCAGAATATTATATAGATCAGGAGGTAAGGAAGATGAGTTTTGGCATCAAACCATTGGGAAACAGAGTAGTCATCAAGAAGGCAGAAGCAGAGGAAAAATCAGAGGGTGGAATCATCCTGACAAGCTCTGCGCAGGAGAAGCCGCAGTATGCTGAGGTCGTTGCGGTAGGTCCTGGAACCAAGGATGAGCCGATGGAAGTCAAGGTAGGCGATACGGTAGTATTCTCCAAGTATGCAGGAACAGACATCAAGTTCGAGGGAGAAGAGTATTCCATCATGAAGCAGTCTGACTGCCTCGCAGTAATTGAGAAATAAGACAGACCCGAAACTGGGATTTCAATAGATCCGGCGGGACAGAGGCCGGAAACAGGAGGTAAGAACAATGGCTAAGGATTTAGTATACGGTGAAGACGCAAGAAGAAAACTGCAGGCTGGTGTTGACAAGCTGGCTGACACAGTAAAGATCACACTTGGACCTAAGGGCAGAAACGTCCTGATTAACAAGAGCTACGGTGCTCCGCTGATTACCAACGATGGTGTTACAATCGCAAAGGAAATCGAGCTGGAAGACGGCGTTGAGAACATGGGCGCAAAGCTGGTTGAGGAAGTCGCAACCAAGACCAACGATGTAGCCGGAGATGGTACAACAACAGCTACACTGCTGGCACAGTCCATCATCAGAGAGGGATTCAAGAACGTTGCAGCAGGTGCAAACCCGATGGTCATCAAGAAGGGAATTCAGGGCGCTGTAGACAAGGCAGTCAGTGAGATCAAGAGAATTTCCCACAAGGTAGAAGGAAAGGAAAACATCGCACAGGTTGCTTCCATTTCTGCTGCTGACGAGGAGATCGGAAAGCTGATCGCAGACGCTATGGAGAAGGTCGGAAACGACGGCGTCATCACAGTAGAAGATTCCAAGACAATGGGCACAACACTTGAGGTTGTAGAAGGAATGCAGTTCGACAGAGGATATCTGTCCCCATACATGGCAAATGATACAGACAAGATGGAAGCCAACATGGAAGATCCATTCATCCTGATGACTGATAAGAAGATCTCCAACATCCAGGAAATCCTGCCGCTGCTGGAGCAGATCGCAAAGTCCGGAAGCAAGCTGCTGATCATTGCAGACGATGTTGAGGGCGAAGCACTGGCTACACTGGTTGTCAACAAGCTGAGAGGAACACTGGATGTAGTTGCTGTAAAGGCACCGGGATATGGCGACAGAAGAAAGGCCATGATGGAAGATATCGCTATCCTGACAGGCGGACAGGTTGTCAGCAGCGAACTCGGCATGGAGCTGAAGGACGCTACAATTGACATGTGCGGCAGAGCCGGCAGCGTCAAGGTTACAAAGGACAACACCACAATCGTCAATGGCAGGGGTGACAAGGCAGCCATCGCTTCCAGAGTTGAGTCCATCAAGAAGCAGGAGTCCGAGACAGATTCCGATTACGATAAGGAGAAGCTGCAGGAGAGACTTGCAAAACTGGCAGGCGGCGTAGCCGTTATCAGAGTCGGAGCTGCTACAGAGACAGAGCTGAAAGAGAGAAAGCTCAGAATCGAAGATGCCCTGAACGCAACCAAGGCAGCAGTAGAAGAGGGAATCGTTGCAGGAGGCGGCACAGCACTGTGCTCCACAATCCCTGCAGTTAAAGCATACGCAGACAGCCTGGAAGGCGACGAGAAGACAGGCGCTCAGATCATCGTCAGAGCACTGGAAGAGCCAGTTCGTCAGATCGCAGAGAACGCAGGCTATGAAGGCAGTGTAGTCGTTGCAAAAGTCAAGGACGCAGACGAAGGCGTCGGCTTCAACGCAGCAACAGACGAGTATGTTGACATGATCGCAAACGGAATTGTAGACCCTGCAAAGGTTACAAGATCCGCACTGCAGAACGCAGCATCCGCATCCGCAATGCTCCTGACCACAGAAGCAGGCATCACCGACATCAAAGAAGACACACCAGCAATGCCAGCAGGCGGCGCCGGCGGAATGGGCGGCGGAATGAACGGGATGATGTAATGGAGTTGCCCTCATCCGCGC
>JBJFHK010000006.1:0-4185 GCA_051893535.1 Eubacterium sp.
AAGATACCTCTGCGGACAGGCTTTCGGACGCGGGTTCGATTCCCGCCAGGTCCATCAAGGACGAATGCCCGGAAAGCGGTGATAAAGGCGTAAAAACCTTGTAAAATCGCCACTTTCCGGGCTTTTTTTATGCCCTAATGTCAAACGTCATTTACCATTTGAAAAGCCGTTTTTCACAAAATTGTTTCACTTCCTGTTTCACTCTTTCGACTACCGGAAGCTACTTACCACTACTGGTTTAGCAGGTCCGAGATTGCGTCCGTCGCGCGGTTCTTCCGCATCGCCTGGCGGTAGATAGCTTTCATCACATGGTCTGTCTTCCATCCTCCGGAGGCGAGGATGTCGGCCTCCGGAACGCCCCTTTCCGAGCAGTACGACGCGAAGAAATGGCGGCAGGAATGGAAGACATAGTGCGGCATACCCAGCTTGTCGAGAAGCCTCCTCCACGCCTCTGAGATCGCCTCCGGGGTCATCTGCGTGACATAGCCCTGGCGTCTGATCAGCTCCGCCGTGTGCTCCGGGATCGTGATGTAGCGGTCCGATCCGGACGTCTTCGGCGTGTCCTTCACAATCAGCTCCCCGCCGTCGGCGTACACAGCGGACCGGTGTACATGGATCGTGCAGCCGTCGAGGTCGTCAATTGTCAGCGCGGCGATCTCTCCTCTCCGCAGGGAGTAGAGCGCCAGCGTGACCGGGATTTCCATCGGCGTCCCCGCGGCAGCGGCCGTGATCCGCTTCACCTCCTCTTCCGTCGGTATCTCGTACTCCCTGTGCTCCTTCGGCGGGAGCTTCACGGGCGGGACCAGGACGCGTGACCATTTCATGACTGATCCAATCAACCCCAGCCAGTTCTGCATCGTCTTCCGCGATCTACCCTCTTCCTGCAGACTCATGACAAGCGTTTGCAGGTCTCTTTCCGTGATCCGGTCAACCGGCGTGGCATCGAGTGCCGCGTACCTTGCGGCCAGTCCTCTCTCAATCTGCCTGTAACTCCGTACAGTGGCCGGAGACAGCACCGACGCCCTCTCATCAATATATCTGCGGAAAGCGCCGAGGACTCCGTATACGTCGTGTGGGCGGCAAGGTAGTCCGCCGCCATCTGGCGGAGCCGCGCCTTGTTTGCGTCCGTGAAGCGCTTCATGTGGCGTTTTCCCTGCGCGTCGTACCCGACCGCGACGACGGTCGTCCACTTCCCTGATTTCGTTTTCGTGATCTTCATGGTTCCCTCGCTCTGCGCATTGTGGTATACTATGCGCGTGGTCAACTTTCTTTATCATCCTTTTCCCTGTCGTCCCTTGGCGGCAGGGATTTTTTTATGGTTTCTCAGTAGTGGCTGCCTTATACAAGATTTTCCAGCCGTTCAGTTTATCAGGGCCAGTTTCCTCAAATTCATAGATATATGTACATCTTTTCTTCGTCCGGATAGATATCTTATAACCCTTGTGCCCCCTCCAAAATACGATATTAGCGTCGCCTATTATGCCGCTTGCAAAATATTTAAACGTGCAGATAAAGCTGTCTGCATTGCTTGTCCGATAAAAACTTTCAGAGCAGAATCTTAATACGAGAGGATACTTCACCTGCTTGGTTCCAGACACTGGAGTAAAGCAATAAAAAGCATTCCGGAGATCGATTTCTTTAAATAATAGCCGCAAAGGCATGACAACACCGGCCAGCTCTTCTGCCTGTCTTATAGCTTGGTTCACTTCGTTCAGCTCATCGAGGATTACACTGTAATCAGATTTTTTAAGAATCGATTTGCCAGCTGGTAATGCATTGTCGATTATTCGCCCATGATTAATAAACACAACAGAAGAATCCTTGAATGATCCTGTCTTTTTAGGCGATGGCTTTCTATATTCAATAACATCGTAATGCAGCTGAATTGATGCATCGCCTTTGCTGGTCACACTGCCATTGACATCTATATATCCATGATCAAATAAAAACCTCTTTTCTTTTTTGAAGTCGATTCCGAAATCATACTCAAAATATTCCGGCACATGCTTTTCCTTGTTCTCTTTGAGCCAGTAAAGCATATAAATATGTCCGGGAAGTAGGCCATCAGGATATCTTTCCATATTTTTCCGCTTTACAATCATTTGCGGAAACAGCTGAGATTTTTCTAGCCAGTCTGCCGGGCGTTCATTGGATATATAGGGAACTTCCGGGTAATCCCTATAATACTTTTTTATGATTTTTTCTTTCAAGGACAAACCGAACATGCTTATTCCTCCTTCCTGCACGCCCACTTGTCTCGGTGTGCTTCATACTCAATCCTATTTACATCCTGCACGACGTCGCAGTCTCCCCGATGGATATGGGTCAGGGCATGTCTGTATGCTTTGAGAGCATGGACATCGTCCAAAGAGTCATCGATATAGACCGTATATCCATCAATACACGGAAGTACAATCTCGTTGATTTTATGGTTCATCTTGACACGGTATAAATAAATCTCCATAGGCATCATCCATCCGGGTTTGTCTTTTTCAGCCTTCGCAGGAGCTCTGCGGCCATCTGCATATCTTTCGGATCCGCATCTTCTGCAGCATCAAACAGGGCGTGCAAGTCAGGGTCTTCATAGATCTGCTGGGCGATCTTGGCGGTTTTGGGATTCAGGTAATAAGGGTTGGGCTTTTCTGAAATAAAATCATTTCTACTACATCCGAAAATTTCACACATCTTATCTACTTTTCCCATTCGAGGCGATTTTCTCCCATTAATCCAATCTGAAACGGTAGATGTTGATACGGATAAGCGCTTAGCCAATTCCGCTTGAGTCATATTGTTCTGATCGAGATAGTAACGCAACCTGTTTGCAAATAACTTATTAAACTCTTCTTCTGGCATGGCGAAACCTCCCTGTGTTTTTGTACATTCATTGTATGCCTTAAGCGGATAAAGTACAACATTAAAAAATAAAAAAATTCGCTTTTGGTGTTGATATTCGCTTAAAGCGGACTTATACTATAGCCAAAAGACAAACGAAAGGAGGTAAATGATGCCAATAAAAATATCGTTAGCGGCGGCAAGAATCAACGCAAAAATGTCTCAGAAAGATGTTGCGAACGCCCTTCACGTATCCAATAAAACAGTAGGAAACTGGGAGACGGGAACATCCGAACCGTCTTTTGCTACACTTAACGAGCTATCGAGATTGTACAAAATCCCGATAGAGTGTATTTTTTTGCCCCAAGAATCAGCTAAAAGCGAACTTTAATCAAAAAGGAGGTCATCGTGCTTTTGCTGCGAAGGCGGGCATATCAGCATCAAGCTACCTGAGATGGCTCCATGGGGGCGGAGTCACACTGGACAAGGCAGATTCAGTGCTGAATGCGTTGGGAATCAGCACAGAGATAGGAGAAACCAAAAATGAATGATTTACAGATTTTCGACAACCCGGAGTTCGGCAAAGTAAGAGCGCTGCTAATCAATAAGGAACCTTGGTTCGTCGGAAAAGACGTGGCAACGGCGCTTGGATACGAGAGAGCAACGAAAGCAGTATGGGATCATGTTGAAAAAGACGACAGAGATGCAGTCCCAATTCAGGACTCCATCGGGAGAATGCAAAACACGCCGATCATAAACGAGTCCGGTGTCTACAGTCTGGTCTTCGCCAGTAAGCTCCCGACAGCAAAGGAATTCAAGCACTGGGTTACATAGGAAGTGCTTCCCGCAATCCGAAAGTACGGTACATACATGACGCCCGAGGCGATCGAGGAGGCAATCCTTAATCCGGACAGCATGATCAAAGTTCTGACGGCTCTGAAAGACGAGCAGGACAAGCGCAAGGCCCTTGAAGCCGAGAAGGAAGCGAACCGTCCGAAGGTGATTTTCGCGGATGCGGTATCCACTTCCAAGACATCTATCCTGATCGGGGATCTGGCGAAGATCCTCCGTGGGAACGGCATCGAGACAGGCCAAAAGAGGCTCTTCCGCTGGATGCGTGACAACGGATATCTCATTAGGGGCAACCGTTCAGATGCCAACATGCCGACTCAGAGAGCTATGGAGATGGGCCTTTTTGAGATCAAGGAATCGAGCTACATCGACGGATCCGGTGTGAATCACATCACGAAGACTGTTAAGGTCACAGGGAAAGGACAGACCTACTTCGTCAACAAATTTCTGTTGTGGTCAAGCATTTTTGTAACATTTGTGGCTGAAAAATTTCTTCGTACG
>JBJFHK010000007.1:0-4182 GCA_051893535.1 Eubacterium sp.
CTGAGTGAGGATTATTTTTCCCGCGTCTTCCGAAAGGAGACCGGATATGGATACAAGGAATTCCTGATCCGGCAGAAAATTGAGTATGCCAGGAAGCTGCTCGAAGAGACTGATATGCCCGTGACGATTATTGCCTCCAAGGTCGGGTACGGGAACTTTAATCAGTTTACGCAGATTTTCCGGAAGTACACCGGAGAGACGCCATCCGGTCTTCGAAAGAAGTCGGAAAACCGATAATTGAGAGCAGAAATCAAATAGTTCAGAGTCCCCGCCTTTTTTATACTATTCACAGAAAGAAACAAAACCGTACAGCACACGGAAAAAGGAGGAAATGGGTATGAAAAAGAAACTGATTGCCGGTGTCCTGGCTGCCGCTCTGGCAGTAGGAAGTCTCTCCGGATGCGGATCATCCGCAGGTTCGGCAAGCGGAAAATCCGGAAGCGTCGTGTCTGACGACTCAGGGACATCGAATGGAAAGCTGACGCTGAATCTGTACATTCCGACGATCGCCAAGTTTTCGGAAGACGCGATCAAGGAGGTTCAGAAGCAGATCAGTGCGTACACATCCGAGAAATATGGATGGAATGTGAAACTGAATTACACGGAAATGGCCAATTTCGAGCAGACCATCAATCTGGCCATGACAACCGATCAGCTCGATGTAACCTGCTACTTCAACGGCGAGGGCCAGCTGGCAAATTACGCACACAACAATCAGCTGCTGGATCTCACAGATATGTACAAGAATGCATCCGACGAGCTGAAAAACACCTTCACGGATGCGGAGATCAAATCAAGCTCCATGGACGGAAAGCTGTACGGCCTTCCGAGAAAATACCAGTACGGCGGCACTGAGGTCGTCGTCATGAACAAGAAGATCGTCAAGGACATGGGCATCGATCCGAAATCAATCAAGGACATGGATTCCCTTGGCAAGGTTCTGGAGCAGGTGCATGAGAAGTATCCGGACATCTACGCACTGGTTCCGCAGACCGCTTCCGATATGACCTGGTTCAACCCCTATATCGGCAATGTCGGCCTGACCAATTACGCATATGTAGAAAGAACGGCTGACAACAAGGAGACGAAGCTGAAGTGCCTCTTTGATCTTGACAGCTTCAAGAATTTCTGCGGATATACACGGAAATGGTACAACGAAGGATTGATTATGCCGGATGCCGTCAGCAACACGCAGGAAGGAAGCGATATGGTCTCCTCCGGGGCTGCATTTGCCTGCCTGCATAACTCGGATATTGATCCGCTGGATTCTCTCTATGACGGAACAGTCGTATCCTCAGAATTCAGTGCCCCGCAGGCCGGACCGATTGATATCGGAAACCTGCAGTACGGAATCAGCACCAACAGCAAGCACAAGGATGAATCCTTCCAGCTGCTCAGCGCTCTGTTCACCGACAAGAAGCTCGAAACGCTGCTTGCATACGGCATTGAGGGCAAGGACTATGTCCTGAATGACAAGGAACGCGCAGATTATCCGGACGGCATCAACTCCACAAATGAGCCTTATGGCGGTTTCTCCGCTCCGGCTGTCTATCCAAACTGCCTGCTTCTCCCGACCAAGGCAAGTGCCACCTATGACGATGCGAAAACAACGATCGACAACTGGAATAACAGCGTCGAAGTCAACCCGACGCAGGGCTTCTACTTCGACACATCCAAGTATACGGATTTCATGTCTGCATATAAGAACCTGGAAGACAAATACAGAAAACCGCTTCTCACCGGCTCGATTGATTACAATGACGTCATTGATGAAATTCATTCCGAGCTGAAGTCCCTGAACTTCGATGATGTGCTTGCCAAGACACAGGATGCGCTGGATCAGTATCTGGCGGAACAGAACAAGTAACGCAGGCATCTCATTTGTAAAAGAAGGGAGCTGTGAAAATGGAAGCAGCAGCAAAGGCTGTCCCCGCAAAAAAGCGGGGGCAGCTGAAAAAAGATATCTGGAAACATAAAGAGCTCTATATCATGCTGATCCCCGGCACCATTTACCTGCTGATCAACAACTACCTGCCGATCGGCGGCCTGGTGCTGGCCTTCAAGAAATACGATTATTCCAAAGGAATCTGGAGGAGCCCATGGGCAGGACTCAAGAATTTCAAGTACCTGTTCAGCACCAAGGATGCCTTCCTGATGATCCGGAATACGCTAGGATACAATTTCGTCTTCATTCTGACCGGAACCATTCTGTCGATCGTCGTTGCCATTATCCTGAATGAGATCCGGGGGCGAATTCCCAAGAAAATTTATCAGACGCTGATCCTGATCCCCTATCTGGTCTCGATGGTCGTCGTCAGTTATCTGGCATATGCATTTCTCAGCACAGACAACGGCTTTATCAACAACTCCATCCTGCACCACAAGGTCAACTGGTACATGTCGCCGAAGTACTGGCCTGCAATCCTGACCTTCATCAATCTCTGGAAGACGTTCGGATACAACAGTATCATCTACTACGCGACCGTCATCGGCATTGACTCCTCGCTGTACGAGGCAGCCGTCGTGGACGGTGCCAGCCGCTGGCAGAGAATCAAGCATGTCACACTTCCGGGCCTTCGGCCGACGATCATTACAATGGTGCTGCTTGCAATCGGACGTGTCATGTATTCCGATTTCGGTCTCTTCTATCAGGTTCCGATGAATTCCGGCGTGCTCTACAACGTGACAACAACCATTGATGTCTACGTTTACAAGAGCCTGCTCGTCCTGAACGATGTCGGCCGGTCCGCAGCTGCCGGCTTCTTCCAGTCGATCTGCGGTTTCATTCTTGTCTTTGTGGCCAACCTGATTGTCAAGAAGCTGGATGAAGACAGCGCACTGTTCTGAAAGGGGGTAATTTTCATGCATATGGTCCAGCATGACCGGGTCCAGCAGATCATCATGAATATCATCATGGCACTGCTCGCGCTTCTGTGCATCCTGCCATTCCTGCTGATGGTCATGGCGTCCTTCACAGACGAACAGACGCTGATCCGAAACGGCTATAGTTTCTTCCCGGCAAAATTCAGCCTGGATGCTTATAAATATCTCTGGAAAAGTATTGCGACCATCGGACGCGGATATCTGATGACCATTCTGGTCACGGTAATCGGAACCGCCGGGAACCTGATCCTTACGATTCTCTTCGCGTACCCGCTGTCCAGAAAGGATCTGCCGTTCCGAAAGGGTATATCCTTCTTCCTGTTCTTTACGATGCTGTTTAACGGCGGTCTCGTACCGACATACATGATGTATGCGAACGTTTTCCACATCAAGAACACGATCTGGGCACTCATTGTTCCGTCGCTCCTCATGAACGCATTCTACGTCATCATGATGCGGTCGTATTTCACATCGAACATCCCGGACTCTCTGATTGAGGCCGCAAAGCTCGATGGCGCCAATGAATTCAAGATCCTGCAAAAGATTATCGTGCCGCTCGCAAAGCCGATGATCGTCACGCTGGTTCTCATGGTCGGCCTGAATTACTGGAACGACTGGCTGAACGGAATGTACTATGTGTCGGATCAGCATCTGTATACGACGCAGATGATCCTCAACAACATGATTCAGAACATCCAGTTCCTGTCGCAGAACGCATCGCTGTTCGGCGCCGGCGCCCTGGCTTCACAGCCGCCGACAGTCAGTATCCGTATGGCAATCGCTGTTCTCTCCGTCGTCCCGATCCTGATCGTCTACCTCTTCCTGCAGAAGTATTTCGTAAAAGGAATTGTCATCGGCGGTGTCAAAGGATAAGCTATAATTTCAATGTAACAGCCTTCATGATGAAATCCCCGCATGGCGTGCCAGGCCATGCGGGGATCTTCTATTCGCCTGCAGCTTCATAAAATGAATAAAAGCATGTCATGCAGGGTTGCCACTGCAATGACATGCTCTCTCACTCATGAACGCATCAAAGATTTTCCAGCCAGGTCTTCATGTCTTTGATCGATACCTCGCCGCCGAATCTTCTGCCTTCCACGACCGTCGCTTTTCTCCCGAGAAGATTATTGATTCTCTCCACGGTGGCGTGCCCAAGGCTGCTTCCGCCTGAAGTACAGAAAGGAATGATTGTCTTCCCGGAGAAGTCATACTGCGTCAGGAATGTATCCACAATGCTCGGTTCTCTTCCCCACCAGATCGGGAAACCAAGGATGATCTCATCATACTGTCCCATATCCT
>JBJFHK010000008.1:0-4157 GCA_051893535.1 Eubacterium sp.
CTTTGCTTTTTCTTTTGACAACGGCAGCTCCATACATTTATGATAGAGACTCTCAACGGTGCCGTTCCCGCCGAGAGATTTGTATGGCACATACAGATACTCGAGGTTCTGCCTGTCCTCCAGAGTGCAGAAACCTTTCCCGATAAAAAAGCTGCACGACTGATATAACCTGTCATGCAGCAGAGCCATAATAGCTTCATTCAGTATTTTGTATTCTTTTTTCTTACATTTCACCTGTCTCACCAGCCACGTCAGGAGCGCGATAATCAGAGCGAAAAGCTCCTGCACCCAGTATTTCACGATAAAATCAGCCAACAGTATCATCTCCCTTCGTTTGTGTATGATGCACAGCCGCATCAAAACCCTTGAACCAGATATTTGTCACATATATGCCTCACAATTCTGTTGCTATTTTTCCGGCACAGAGTGATGAATAGGACAGCACATAAACAACACAGAGCGGAAAACCGCGGAAAGGAGCAACCTTATGACACAGAAGAAAATGAAAGTCCAGTACAGGAGCAGGGCCACAGCCCACGGCTACACCGATATGCCAATGATCCAGATGACAGGCCGCTGGCTTGAAAACCTCGGCTACCGGATCGGGGACCCCATCATGGTCGAGTATGACGATAATGGCATCCGTATCCGACCGCTGACCGAAGCCGAGCAGGCCACCGCTGCCAGAGATGAGCTTGAGCTTTCCATCCGCAGGAAAGAAAAGGAACTCAAAGTCCTCCAGAAGCAGATCGATGCCGGAAACCGCGAACTTTCCATGGTAGCGGAGCCCGGCAACCGTTTCTCCGACACGCAAGTCATTCAGTAATCATTCTCCCGGAATTCTCCAGAAAACTCCCATACTATTACGCCCTCACGAAGAACTGTCCGAAGTGTCTTCTGTGAGGGTGTAAGTGATTTTCATTGTCTTGTCTGCGTTCTTCACGACCGACGAACTCAGGTTATTGATCGATGCCAGATATGGCGTCAAAATGAACCACTTGTGTGCTTCCGTGCCGTAGCTGGAACAGAAGCATGTCAGGTACTCTTTGTACTGGAATACCTGCGTTCCCATGTCCTCATCGAAACGCTGTGTTCCGGCGGTCTGGATCACATTGTCATTCACATCGATGACATAATCCCAGCCTACGATCAGATCATTCACCTTTGTGAGATACACCTCGCTGCTCCCGGAGCCGCCGAGAGGCTTATTCGCCGAAGTAAAGCCAAACTCGATCAGCGTGATGTCCGCCGAGTTACTCAGATTTATCTTGTAGATCCCGGTCTTGGCATTCGCGATTACATACAGATATCCGTTCCGGATCACGCCCCGGTGAACCACGCACGGATAACTGTCGTACTTGCAACTGCCTATCGTCAGAAGATAAGTGTTCGTAAGCGTCCAGGAACCTTCCGTGTAGGAATAATCAGTCTTTGAAATCTTTATCCAGAGCATCGTGGCATTTCCCGAGGAATTCGCCTGGTTGGAAAATCCGTACCAATAACCGTCCTTACCATCGAGAAATGTCCCGTACGGCGTATAACTGCCGTAGAACTTGAATGTCTCGCAGGTGATCGTATGTGTTTCAAGCACGGTCACTGTGCTGTCATCAAGTTTTTCATTCAGCCCTATATTAAAAACCGGATACCGGCATTTTTCTATCGTGACCGCGCTGTCCTCGAACTTTATGGAGTATAGGATATTATTTTCAAAATCGATCTCCACTGTCCGGAACAGCCTCATCTGCGCCGTCTCGTCAAGGCTTCCGATATTAATGTTCCGCACATAAAGATACGGAGTCGCGGAATCAACCGTGCTGCCCCAAGCATTCGTGCCTCCCTGCTTTGAAGTGAGCCCTACTGCCGCGATTGTGCCGTTTCCCTGAGAAGCCGTAAATTCCCAGACGAACTTGTATCCGTCATCCAGCGCCTTCGACTCTGTGAGGTTAAGGCTGCCTCTCGCGACATTCGCCGTGCTGTTCACATCATTGCTGGCATAAGCCACCGGCAGATTGTCAGACGATGGATAGATGTTGTCCACGTCTTCTGTAAGAGTTTTTGAAAACAGCAGGATCCCGCCGATCATGTTCGGGCAGATCGGAAACATGTTGCTGTTCCAGAGGAGGCAGTCATCATATTCCCCGCTTGTTTTGTACCAGAGAGCCATCGGATTTATCCCGAGGATATTATTGATGGCGTTCGTGATCATGTTCGTCTCTTTGACCGTTTCAACCTCACCGGTATTGGTATCTGTAAGTTCCAATACCATTTCACCTTTCAGTTTCATGTGCTCCTCCTTCATGCCGTTTCAATCGGTTCACAGAAAGCCCCGATAGGAGTTCTGCCGGATACCGTATCCGAATAGCTCCGCTTCATGTACTCGACCAGCTGTTTCTCAGCAGCCTCGCTGTACCCAAGTGTCTTAAGGCTGCTCGTGATATCGAAATACCGGACGGATTCCTCGAATTCCGGCTTGCCGTTCCATGCTTCCTCCGCAGCCATCGCCTGACCGCTGACAGAAGCGATACACCCGCCAATTGCAACATCTCCAGTTCCTCCGGTCATTCGGAGATAAACATTGAATGTATTCGTATAGTTCGGCGTGACATCTTCAATCGGGTAATAGAGCAGGAACGTATGCTTCCCGGAATGCCAGGTCTCGACAGGCTGATGGATCTCAATCTTTGTGTCGTTCAGTTCAAAAGTAGCAATGCAGACTGCCTGACCGTCCTCGCTCCAAGTGACTGGGAGAGAAACATCCACGGATACATCTGTGGTCGTTTCCGTTGTACCGGAATCAGAGCCAGTATCATCACTCGTGTCGGAAGAATCATCACTGGAACTGGTATCCGTGCTGGTATCAGAAGATGAATCTCCAGAACTATCAGAGTCGGTTCCTGTGTCTGTGCCGGATGAATCCCCGCTGCTTGTCGATGCAGTCGGTACCGGCACTACAATTGTTCCCTCCGCATTCGCCGTTCTGCTCACCGCATCTGCCTTCGCGTCAATGATGATCTGCCCGAAGAACTGCATATGGTTGGCTTCGGAAGTCGCGAACTGGATGCTGATAACCTTCACATCGTCTGTCGAAATCGTATAGGCAGAAGCATTCGTGAATGTTGTAATGCCGAGCTTCCCCTGCTCCACCTGCGCAAGCAGGCCGGAGATGTTCTTATCCGTTTTGGATTTCGCCGATGCCAGGGAAGGATTCTCCCCGACGCCTTCCATTTCATAGCCGCCGTTATATTTAAAGTTGTACTTCGTCATGCAGAACAGCTTGTCCGCGTCGGCGATCCCGCCGGAGAAGCTGAACACATCCATCAGGTCGTAGGCCGGATTTCCGATGAGCGTCGCCTTGAACGGCACATAATCAATCTGTTGCAGGGCGGTGAGGACATTCGTCCTGAGAGCGTCCTTCGTCTCATCCACTCCGTACTGCAAGAGCGGATTCGTACCGAGGTTATAGACCAGGGCGTCATCGTCGTCCACGTGATAATACTTCGTGGTGCTGTCCGCGAGATTCACGCAGGAAAGTCCTGTGTATCTCGTCTCAAAGTCAGAGAATGAAGCACCCTCAAACCTGTGTTCTTCATCCAGCGTGTCGACCACCGTCTGGCCGTATGGCCGGAAGATGATGCTTCCGTCCCTGCCCGCCATCACGTTGCATCCGACCGTCTGCGCGAGCCACGAAACGAAATCCCGCCATGTCTCGATATCACTCTCCGCATAAAGGGAAAGTGTCTCGGTTCCATTCGCGAAAGTCTTGAACTCCGTCTCTGTCGTTCCAAGCGTCAGACCACAGGATTCTGTCGCAAGCAGAGCCATCTCATAAGCCGTTCCGTTGCTCTGGCTGGTATTGCAGTTCTTGTCGAGAAGGGACATGTTGTCATAAGCCTTCACCACAAGGCCGGACATTGTCCAGGACGCTTCGCTGATATTGAAAACCCCGAGCGGCACATCCTCATAGGTGCCGTCCGCAAGCCTCAGTCCGAATGACGGTGTGATCTGCATTCCCTTCAGCGAATAACGTGTAAGAGAAAGATTCAGGAAAGTAGCATTCAGTTCCCCGACATAGACCTGACCGATCTGAATCTCATTATTCCCGCTGCACTGGTTTGTGATCGAGAAGGATCCGGATAGAATATTTTCATCCGTAAACT
>JBJFHK010000009.1:0-4153 GCA_051893535.1 Eubacterium sp.
GAACCCAGGAAATCAAAGACAGAGTTATGCACCTGTAAAACAGACGGCGATGCTGTCTGCAATAATCCATCGGATGAAGTGTAAGAAGAATAATTGAAGAGAGAGTCAAGAGGCCGCCTGCGGAAAATGCAGGCGGCCTTGCTGTTGTTTTTGAAGATATCAAAACAGGTCCGAATGAGACCCTGTACGAAAAAGGAACAGTTCTAATGCATCATTGTCCTGCCGGTAAATAAGAAGCCAGTCTTGTTCGATATGACATTCTCTGAAATTTCGGTAATTACCTGAGAGAGCATGATCGCGATATTGTAAATCGAGAGGAATCTGTCTTGCCAGCAGTTCGACTACTCTCTCCAGTTTTTTCAAGTCAAGACCGCGTTTTCTGGCGGCCTTGATATCTTTGCGGAATCGGTTGGATGCAATGATGTCAAGCTTCATGATCAATATCCTCTAATAATTCGGAAAAACTGTGGTAACGCTTATACTCGTCCGGATGAGTTTTCATGTCGTCATATTCAGCAAGTGCACTGCGCGTTTCCGCATTAAATGGATCGCGGCGGATCTCAAAAGGAATTCCGTCATAGCGTATGGCAGCTTTCAGAAACATGGTAATGGCAGAAGACATATTTACACCGAGATCGTTAAACAAATTTTCAGCTTCTTTTTTTAAGTCATCGTCTACGCGAACGTTGATGTTGGATGTTGTCATAGCAGATCACCTCTTTCTTTTCACTATAGATATTATAGAATAAATGAATGAAATCAGCAATATATTACATGACAATGTTTTATATTTGCAGCATAAATACATGGTATTGCAGGATAGATTACATGTAATTCATGTGCATGTGTGAAGCTTTCTGCAGCTGCTGAGTTTTTTTATGATTCGGCGGGGGAAAAGAAATGACTGAAAGACGGTTTCCGTGCCAGCTGATGGAAATTGTTTGTATATCTGTCCCGGATACCCTGTCGCGTACCCTGCCGGAAGGGTACGAATTTTTCAATGATCATCTGTGATAGTGTATAACTATCAAGGATAGCTAGTAAATAACAGAAAGGCAGAAGAGATGAAAAAGGGAGAAATACTGGAAGGCATCGGAAAAAAAGCAGTCATCGGCATGCTGGCATTCACCACGGCATTCTGCTTCATGGTGCCGGCCATGACGAATCAGACATACGCAAAAACGCGTCATCCATCGAAGAGTGTCAGAGATGTAAAAAGAAAAAGCGCAGCACCCGGCGTCATCAGCAATGTAAAGTTCACCGACCAGGATAACGGCTGCACCGTCATCCGCTGGAAAAACGCGTCAAGAGCCAGGAAGTACAAGGTTTACTTCAAGGTTGACAATGCTGAATACTGGGACAGAGCGACAGAGACAAAGGACTGTCCGGCAGAAATTGTCAGGACCGGATATGACCATACACTTCATATTAAGGTAAAGGCATACAATGGGAGTAAGGCCGGGAAAATGAGCAGGACTTATTCCTTCCACACGAGGCCGCTGTATGATTACGCGACGGGAACACCGTCCACGCTGACTCTGAAGGTGGGGGAGACAAAGAAAATCACCTACAAGACGGTCAGGGGATGGAAGCGCAGTACACCGAGATTTGACTATGAAGATGAAAGCGTTAATCCGGAAAGCATTGCGACTGTAACCGGTAACGGTACCGTAACCGGCCTTTCTGAAGGAACTTTTACGGTTTGCAACTACTCTTCCGGCAAGACACCGAAGATCAAGGTTGTTGTGACAAGCGGCAATTCCACTAACGGAAATAGCAGTTTCACGAACGAGTCGGAGGATTCAACGAGTGACTCCGGAAAATCTGCCGGCGGAAATAACAATTCTTCTGCAAATGGAAATAACGGATCCGGCACGGTAACACCGACAGATCCGAGCGGAAGCAACAGTGGAAACAGCGCAGATCCCGGCAGCGGCGGGAATACATCTGGAAATTCCTCTTCCAGTACAGTTAAGCCGTCAGCTCCGGTTACGCCGGCAGATTCCACCGATGCAGAACTCAGAGCCAAGGTGCAGGAAATCAAAAACGAGGCAGGCATCAAGGATAATATGTCAGATATTATGAAGGCAAAGCTCGCGGCAGACTGGCTGTGCGATCACGCTGATTATGACCACGATTATGACAGCAAAACAGATGCTCAGATGGAGACCGAGGTTTCCTGTCGGTATGTACTCCTTGCGGATAATCCGAAAACGGTATGTTCCGGATATGCGAGAGCCTATAACTACATTTTAACCCAACTTGGAGTTCCGGTAAGAAATATCGCCTATGCTGCGGGAGACCACGAATGGAATCAGATTGAAGTTAACGGCAGCTGGTATAACATCGACGTTACTTGGATGGATCTTGAGCCTTCCAGTATGCATACGCATTATCGTGACTTCATGAAAAGCTACACTGCTATGGTAAATCAGGAGGGTGCAACGTGGAAAGTAAAGCCGCACGCATACTATGATGATCCGACACTGGTTCAGTATCGCAGCGATGACACAAGATACGACAACTACACAGAAGAGCAGTGGGAGAACTACAGAGGATAAAAGAGCGGGACGCGGCAGAACAGATTTACTTTTTGCAAATGTGGATTTTGTCGGAAATCTTAAAATATTGAACAGACTGTGATATAACTACAGTATAATTATCAATACAATGCAATGCTTATTAAGAAAGGAGCAGTGTTATGAAAAGAACACTCATTAGCAAAATTATGGTCGGCGCGATGTCTGCAGCCATGACGCTGACGATGATTCCGGCCGGCATGCCGGCATTCGCTGCGGCAAAGAAAGCAAAAACGCCGGCAAAAGTCCAGATTCTGACGCCGAAAGTCAAAGGCACGAAGGTGCAGGTCCGCTGGAAGAAGGCGGCAAACGCGGTGAAGTACCGGGTTTACTATAAAGTGAACAAAGGCGCCTGGTCATCCGTCACCGTTTCCGGATCCGCTTCATCCTACACGACGAAGAGTCTTGGATACAGCAAGACCGTGTCCGTCAAGGCAGCCGGCGTGAACGGAAAACTGCTTGGAAAAGCGTCCGCGGTGAAAACGGTAAAGACCGCAGCCAGACCGTCCTCTTCAGACAGCACTACATCGGGCAAAGTCAATACCAGCAAGATCCCGACCGGTAAAAAGAACTTCCTGTATACAGCTGATGGAAAGAAAGTCTGGGTCGGAAAAACCTACGATACCTCCTACTGGGGCGATACACGTTCACACCGCAGGATTTACGTCACCTATATCCCTAAAATTGAATGGGAAAAAGGTTACGATGACTACAATGGAGGAGACCGTCTTACCGGAATTGATGTGAAAAACGGCGGAACCTATACCGCTTCCATTTGCACGGCGGAGAATAACAACAGGGAGGAATATAAGCTGGGTTCTGCCTGCTGCCTTGCAGAGTACAGTTATCATGACAAGCTGTTTACCAGCGGCATCCACAAGGGTGATATTAAATCGGTGCGTATCGATAAGCAGGGTTACGGTGCGGCAACCTGGTACAGCTACCAGTCCATCCAGATCCTGAGAGACGATGTCACCATCGTAGAGACAATTGATGGAACAGAGCCGACCTTTGACCACTACTACGGGAAATACACGAAAGCATCCACAAATGGTGATACCTTCTCCGCTTACAACTGGTTTGACGCTTCGGGTTATCAGTGGATCCGGATGTATGAAGGAAATAAGCTGACCTATGAAAAAATTGTCCGCTATTATTCGGGCGATGAATATGTGGCACTCGCAGAAAAGGAAGGAGATGCATATAGAGACTGATGATCGGATAAGATAGAAGGGGAATTTTTACAGGCGCCGGTGCCGGGAAGCATCGGCGCCTTTCTGTATTCGTGAGATAATCGTAACCTGTATGTTATGATATAAGTATCTAAATTATTTAATATATAGAAAGGAAAAAGCAGATGAGAAAGAGAGAAATGTTAAAACAGCTGGAGAAAAAAGCAGTTATCGGCATGCTGGTATTTACGACTGCGTTTTGTTTTATGATTCCGCAGACGGCAGTTCCTTCACATGCGGCATCCCGGGGACATTACACCGCTTTAGGTTTGAAGGCATACAAACAGAAAAATTACAGGCAGGCAAGGAAATTGTTCTTAAAAGAGCCAAAGTATAAGGAAA
>JBJFHK010000010.1:0-4147 GCA_051893535.1 Eubacterium sp.
AAAATGCCGGGCAGCCTTTTCGTGTATGAAAATAAATAATATTTTCCGAGAATGGCTGAAACTATTGAAATTATTGCAGATATACAGTATACTACTGAATAAATTGTTCCAGATAATGGATATTCTTAATCAGATAGTAAGTATGCTCTCAGCGGGCAGGCTGCGTGTCCTGTGCGGCCGGTTTCAGACTCAGTGGCTTTCTTACTCATCAATTTTGTATACATAATACATCAAATCTGCTATCCCCATGTAGGTGTTGCATCTTAAATCTTCTGACGATTTCGTTTATAGCATCGTGCATGAGATATTTGTATTAACTATACTGTATTCTGTATACAAAAAAGAAGAGCGTATCTGGGAATGCAGATGCAGCTAAAAAGCAGCAGTGAATGTGGATGAACAGGAAATGCAAAGCTGCAAAAATGGCTGCAGGTAAAATGAATGATAGTAGAATCCTGATTCTGGAAGCAGTCCGGATACGGCGGTATGCCATGTTTCGAAGAAATAGTCTGATATTTACGGAAATGGTGAGAGAATTTCCGCATTAAGAAATACGTCAATTCCCCGGGATGAGGTCTGCAGGAAGCTGAAGGCACCCGGGACCAGAATACGCTGTTGTTTAAATAAACAGGTTACAGGAAATCCTGAAAAAAGGAGGTTTGTCAATGTTAGAGTTTATTCTTGCTCTGCTGCCAATCATCTGGCTGGTCATCGCGCTCTGTGTAATTAAAATGCAGGGCTATAAAGCCTGCATGATTGCTGTTCTCGTATCTGCCGCAGTGGGCATGCTGTATTTCAAACTGAATCTGATGAATACAGTGACCGGCGCGGTGGAAGGAATTATCAATGCCTTATGGCCGATCTGCGCCGTTATTATCGCGGCTCTGTTCGTCTATGAACTGACACTGGAAACGAAGGCGATGGATTCCATCAAAGCCATGCTGTCCGGAGTTTCTTCAAACAAGATGATCGTTCTTCTGATTATCGTCTGGGGTTTTGGAAACTTCATGGAAGGTATGGCAGGATTCGGAACGGCGGTTGCCATTCCGGCAGGAATCCTGGTTGCCATGGGTTACGACCCGATTCCGACCGTTATCGCCTGTCTGATCGTAAACTCCACGCCGACGGCATTCGGTTCTGTCGGAGTACCGACGACCACAATCGCGCAGGTTACGGGACTGAACGCGACTGCAGTATCCGGTTCCATCGTGCTTCTGCAGTTTGTCCTGACCTTCATCGCGCCGTTCATTATGATTATTATTGTTGGAAAGGGCGTGAAGGCGCTGAAGGGTGTATGGCCGATCGCGCTGATTTCTTCTCTTTCCTTTATCATTCCGCAGTATATTGCGGCGAAGTTCATCGGACCGGAGCTTCCGAACATCCTCGGTTCTGTCGTCTGCATGATCTGCACCGTCATCGCCGGAATCGTGTATGAGAAAAAACATGCGGATCCGAATGCCGAAAAGTCAGCGGCCATGAAGGATCTGACCGTGAAGAAAGCACTGGTTGCATGGAGTCCGTTCATTCTGATTTTTGTACTGCTTCTCTTCACATCCAGCATTTTCCCGGCTCTGCACAATCCAATCGCAAAAGTCGCAAGCCAGGTTACCGTCTACACCGGAAAGAATCCGAACACACTGACCCTGAGCTGGCTGGACTGCCCGGGCGTAAAGATCTTCATCGCCGGAATCATCGGCGGCCTGATCCAGGGCGCATCCTTCGGACGAATCATGGGGGTGTTCTGGAGAACCTTTAAAGCAAACATCAAGACCATTATCACCATCTGCAGTGTCCTTGCTACCGCCAAAATCATGGGCTACAGCGGCATGATCTCTGCAATGGCCGCATTCCTGGTTGCTGTAACCGGAAGCTTCTATCCGGCTATTTCTCCGCTGATCGGAATGATCGGAGGATTCGTAACCGGAAGTGGAACATCCACCGCAGTTCTCTTTGGAAAGCTGCAGACAGACACAGCTTCTGCCATCCACGTCAATCCGGACCTGCTGGCTGCCGCAAACCTGATGGGTGCCGGTATCGGAAAAGCCATCTCCCCACAGGGAATTGCCATCGGCTGCGCCGCATCCGGACTTGCCGGACATGAGAGCACCGTACTCAGCCGTGTGCTGAAATTCGCGCTGATCTACGTGGTGATCGCGGGCATCATCACCTACGTGATTGTCTAGGCCATCAGAGGATAATCAGAAAGGATGTGGATTTGATAAACGGCTGGCATGGTTTTCCGTGCCGGCCGTTTTTACGTGAGTCTGTAACGCAGCCGGATGCCTGGACTTCTGAGCGCCTCGCTGCCAGACGATCGACGGCCTGACTTCGGAGGGCCGTCGGAGTCGGAAGCGTGAGCATGCGCGAAGGGAGCCGGGAGGCGTTCCAGGCATCCGGCTGCGTACAGTTCACAGAAAAGGCCTGGAGACCGGTCAACAAAAATCCCACTCGTTCTTGATATCATCTGGGATTCCTGGAGAAAGCGGTATAATAGAGAGAGCAGAACATACAGAAAGGAGATCCAGTATGGACAAGCTGAATGTGATCGGCTTTCATGAGCCGGAAAAGGAATATGGATTTTTAAGCAACTGGTACGAGGCAGATTTTTCGATTGACGGGAAGACATTTTCTTCTATCGAGCAGTACATGATGTACCGCAAGGCCATGGTTTTCCACGATGAAGAACATGCGAAGGAAGTGCTTGAACTGACCGACGCGCGGGAAATCAAGGCCATCGGCCGCAAGGTCAGAAATTACAACGATACCGTCTGGAACGGCGTCCGTCAGATCGTTGTTTATGAAGGCCTTCTGGCAAAATTTACCCAGAACAGGGAGTTACGGGATAAACTGCTGGCAACGGGAGACGCAGTTCTGGCCGAATGCAATCCGTCTGATCCGATCTGGGGAATTGCCATGGAAAGAGATGACGATAACCGTTTTTATATGGAAAACTGGAAAGGAAGCAATTATCTGGGCTTCCTTTTGATGATGATTCGGGAGAAGCTGAAAAAAGAAGAGTAACAATTATTTTGCAGAGCCGCGGGCAGAAGAGAAAAGATGCGTGAATTCTGAGGTCTGAGCCCGATGCTGTATACATGAATTGTGAGCGCTTTTGTAACCTGTGTTACGGAAGCGCTTTTTTAACTATGATAATCTGATAACAAAGCTGCCGGAAAGCCGTCGCCGGACATCATGAAAGGATGCAGACCTGCTGGCGGAAGATAAAGAAGGCAGAAGCCGGGCAGGCCGGGCAGACCGCCCGGAAATGTTCTTCTCAATAAAAGAGAAAAGAAGAGAAAATTTATTTAACTATTAATTGACTAGGTTTAAGGAAAATGATACACTTGAAACAGTTGCAGTTCATACACGGCAGAGTGTGTTAAGAAAGCCTGAGTCAGGACATGCGGCAGACAGAAACGGAGCAGATCATGGCATATTTTCCATTTATGATGGACATTTCAGGAAAGACCGTAATCATTGCGGGAGGCGGACACAGTGCGCTCTGGAAAGTAAAGGCTTTTCAGGGATTCGGAGCAGATGTGCTGGTGATTGCGCCAGAAATTTCCGAAGAGATTGAGCAGTTTGAAGGAATCCATCTGCTTAAAAGAGAATTTCAGGAGCAGGATCTGGAGAAGGCAGATATTCTGGTTGCCGCGACAGATGACCGCGCGCTGAACAGGAAACTGGCGGAACTGGCCAGAAGTCACGGTGTCCTGGCAAACGCAGTGGATGATAAGGAAATGTGCGATTTTATTTTTCCTGCCATTGTCCGCCGGGAAAACTACACGGTCGCGATATCTACAGATGGAAAGAGTCCGCTGCTGGCAAGAGAAATCAAGAAAGCCGTCAGCCGCTCCATTCCGGATGCCTATGATAAAGCAGTCGGAGAACTGGGCGCGGTTCGTCAGGAAGTAAAAAACAAGGCGGAAACCCAGAGTGAGCGGCAGAAAATCTTTACCCAGCTTGCGGAAAAGTATATCGGAAGCCGGAAACTGCGCATCGGAACCCGGGGAAGCGAACTGGCCATGATCCAGACGGAAATGGTGATGGATGCCCTGCAGAGCATCGGCATTGAATCCGAAGCTGTCGTGATAAAAACCATGGGCGACAAGGTGCAGAACAAGCCGCTCTGGAAATTCGGCGGAAA
>JBJFHK010000011.1:0-4090 GCA_051893535.1 Eubacterium sp.
GGTTCGTCTTCCATCAGGCGAACGAACGCATCATCGACAGTGCGGCGGCAAAACTCCAGCTGGACAAGGAAAAATGCTTTAAAAACATCTCTGACTACGGAAATACCTCAGCGGCCAGCATCGCCATCGCGCTGGGCGAAATGCAGGAGAAAAATCTGCTTCATCCGGGCATGAAAATTGTCTGCGTCGGATTCGGCGCGGGCCTGACCTACGGTGCAATTGCCACGGAATTATAGAAATCAATACGAACTCACGGAGGAATAATGAATATGAATAATGTTTTAGACCATATGAAGCTGCCAGTCATTCAGGGCGGCATGGGAATCGGCATTTCTATGGGGAATCTTGCCGGCCACGTCGCTAAAGAAGGCGGAATGGGCGTGATCGCGGCAGCAGGCATCGGTTTCCGCGAGCCGGACTTCTATAAAAATCCTGTCGAAGCGGGAAAACGCGCTCTGGGAAAGGAAATTCAGAAGGCCAGAGAAATCGCAGAGGGAAACGGCGTCATCGCAGTAAATATCATGACTGCAGCCTCGGACTATGAAGCCATGGCAAAGGCCGCCGTGGAAGCAGGTGCGGACGCCATTGTCTCCGGAGCCGGACTTCCCCTCTCCCTGCCGGAATACGTTCCTGAGGGAAGCTGCATGATTGCACCGATCGTTTCCAGCGGCCGGGCAGCAAAAATTATCATGAAGGACTGGCTCCGCCATCACAAGCGCCGTCCGGACTTCATCATCGTGGAAGGCTGCAGGGCAGGCGGCCATCTGGGTTTTAAAGCCGAAGAGCTGCAGAATGGCACGGCAAAGACACTGGAAGAAAACGTCACCGACGTGCTGAAAGAAGCGGGAGATATTCCTGTATTTGCGGCTGGCGGAATTTATGACCGCAGCGATGTGAAGAGAATGCTCGGTCTCGGCGCAGCCGGTGTCCAGCTGGGAACAAGATTCGCCCTGTCAAAGGAAGGAGATGCCTCCCAGGGCTTTAAAGATGTACTTCTGAAAGCATCTTCCGATGATGTGAAGATCATCACCAGCCCGGTCGGAATGCCGGGAAGAGCGGTTGTGACGCCGCTCATTGAAAAAGTTGAATCCGGCAGCCGCGTTCCGCCGGAGCACTGCGTAAACTGCATCCGCATCTGCAATCCGGGAACGACGAAATACTGTATCAGTCACGCGCTGATCGCCGCATACTATGGGAATTATGAAGAAGGCCTGTTCTTTACCGGCGCGAATATCGGCAGGATCAATAAGATGCAGACCGTTAAGGAAATCATGCAGGACCTGGATCCGGCTCATTAAAGCAGAATACTTCACGCAGAAAAAATCAGACACAGAAGATTACCCCGGGAAGGAGATTCATTATGACAGACAGTAAACGACGTGTTGTGATTACCGGCATGGGCGGACTGAGCCCGATCGGAAACAGCAGCAGGAAAATGTGGGAAAACGCAAAAAAAGGAAGACTGGGAATTGGAGAAATCACCCATTACGATCCTTCTGATTCGGAAATAAAGTTTGCAGGCGAAGTAAAAGACTTCGATCCTTCCGCTCTGATGAGCCGCCAGGAAGCCCGCCGTCTGTCCCGTTTCACCCAGTTTGCCATCGCAGCAGCTGATGAAGCCTTCCGGCAGAGCGGCCTGGATATGGAAAAGGAAGATCCTCTCCGCTGCGGCGTCAATATTTCCAGCGGTATCGGCGGCCTGGACATTATCGAGCGCGAACATGCAAAAGCCCTGAATAAGGGATTTGACCGGGTTTCTCCTCTTTTCATTCCGATGAGCATTACCAATATGGCCGCCGGTATGACCGCCATCCGCCTGGGCTTCAAGGGAAGCTGCACCTGTCTGGTCACCGCCTGCGCCTCTTCCACCAACGCCATCGGCGAAGCCTTCCACTATATTCGCGACGGCTACGCAGAAGTCATGGCTGCCGGCGGAACAGAAAGCTGCATCACTCCCCTGGCTGTTGCGGGCTTTCACTCCATGCGCGCCCTGAGCAAGGCGGAAGATCCTGCCAGAGCCTCCATTCCCTTTGATAAGGAACGCGGAGGCTTCGTCATGGGGGAAGGTGCTGGTGTCCTCATGCTGGAGGAATATGAACACGCAGTACAACGCGGTGCAGCAATCTTAGGAGAGGTCAGAGGCTACGGCGCAAGCTGCGACGCGCATCACATGACGGCCCCTCTGGAAGACGGAAGCGGCGCTGCCGCATGCATGGACCTGGCGCTCCGAGATGCCGGGATTTCTACCTCCGAGATCGGCTACATCAACGCTCACGGAACCGGAACTCCGCTGAACGACAAGGGAGAAAGCCGTGCGGTAAAAACTGTGTTCGCTGACCACACAAACGACCTGATCATGTCCTCCACCAAATCCATGACCGGCCATCTCCTGGGAGCAAGCGGCGCTGTGGAGGCCATATTCACTGTTTCCGCCCTTCAGGACCAGATTGCTCCGCCGACCATCGGCTACAGGGTGCCTGACCCGGACTGCAGTATTTTCTGCGCGCCGAATCAGGCTGAGCCGCTTCACACTGAATATGCCATGTCCAACTCTCTGGGATTCGGCGGCCACAATGCCTCCCTTGTCTTCCGCCGTGCATAACTGTGCATAATAACAAAAGAACCTGGTCCTCAGGACCTGATCATTTCACTTTCACCGGCATTTCCACTGTACATATTTTTCCGATGCAGATGCCGGTGAATTTTTATTTTTTCTTGCTGCAGGCATTTCAGGCTGCTTTTGTCCCCTGCCCTGTGATGTAATTCCAACAGGAATTTCCATAATTGCTGACTGGAAATTGTGTAACTTCAATTGAATTGTAGTATAATTAAATTCAGAGACAACTCAAACAAAAAGCAAGATAAAAGAGGTGTGTTTATGCTCGCGAGCAATTTTTCAAGAGTATATGATAAATTTAAGCTGTCCCTGTACGAACGGCTGTTTACGAAATTCAATAATGACGGCAAGGACGCTCTTTCTCCGTCAGAGGTTATCTGCATGGAAATCATCGTCGCCCTGCACCGTCCGACCATTAATGAATTCACGAAAATGGCGCAGATGTCTCCGCCGAACGCAGCTTACCGGATCAACCGTCTGGTGAAGAAGGGCTACATTTACAAACGGCAGAATAAGGACGACAAGCGGCAGTACACTCTCATTGTCACGAAAAAATATAAGGAGAATTACGGCGATATCTTTAATTACGTCGACCTGGTCAGTGAGCGGATTGAGAAACGTTTCCCGCCGGAGGATGTGGATAAGCTGAACAAGATGCTGAGAATTATCGCCGACGAACTGATGCCGGAAATGAACGGCTTCCATCACGTGGAGTCCAGACTGGAAGATAAGCCGTCGGCAGCAAAAGCGGGCGATGAGCTGGAAGAGGAAAGCGCTGAAGAGGAACTGCTGTCTGAAGAATAAGCTGCACATAAAAACCGGAAAGCCCTGAGATTCTGGTCGGAATCTCACGGACTTTCCGGTTTTCTTATTCTCAGAAAAGACGATTTTCATCCGGGCAGCCACCCCTCTGTTCTTCTTTATGGATTTTCACGCCGGCTTTCACCGGCCCGGCAGGAAAGCACAGCCCGGCTTCTCCCGTAAAAATCTATTTTTTCTTTTCTTCTGCGGCAGCCTGCGCTTCCTTATATGCATCATCCATATTTTCGCCTTCATTCATCTTCTCGGCAAAAGTCTTCAGATCCATTTCTTTTCCGAATTCCTGCAGACGTTCAATTTCTTCAGCCAGCACGTCCAGAATTTTCTCCAGGTGATCCATCGATCCTTCCGGCGTCGCCACATTCATAAACAGCTTTTCCACCTGTCCGCCCAGGCCCTGCATCTTCTGCACGATGCTGATATACTGACGGAAATGCGGCGAAACATGTGCTTCTTTCATCATTTCCAGATCTTCTTTTATCGCAGCAACCAGATCCTGCTCATTCTGGTATTCACCAAGGTAAAGAGCATACGGGCGGACCCGGTTGAGATAGATGACCTCATTTTCCTTGATCTCATAAATGTAGGTCGCATTCGTCTCTTCATCCAGCTTGAATTTTACCTTATTTACATAGGCCGGCGCATTCTTGATCT
>JBJFHK010000012.1:0-4072 GCA_051893535.1 Eubacterium sp.
TTACTGAAGCCCTCGACAGCCGGAAAGCCTTTACTGGTGTAAATTTCATAATATTGCTTTGGATACTCTCTGGCGCTGATCTTTCCTGCTTTCCCGGAGGTTTGAAGGTTAACAGGACTATATGCTTCTCCGTACATCCTGTCTATAACGCGGTCGAAGGATCGCTTGCTGATGTCTTCCCGATCGCTCTGCCACACGTAGGAAACTTTCTTTCCATTGTAAATATAATAGACTTTTCCTCTCATTCCGCGCGCGATGGACAGAGACTGTCCGTCATGAAAGGATGACGGAAGTTTCCGGACTCTTCCCTGGCTGTCCGTCCCTGCGTGCTCACCGTATTTCTGGAATACGTTCCTGGCATATATTCTTTCAGGTACGGAGTCCAGGACACATATTACGAGAGCTGCTGCAACAATGCCAGCCAGAATACGCCGCACGATTTTCTTTCGATGGGGGCGCTTCAAAGCCCTCTGTTTTCTGCGCTCTTCTTGTTCAGCTTTCCGGGCTTCCTCTTCTTTCTTTTGCTGCTCTATCATCGCCGCTGTCAAAACATTTCCGTCTTTATCGGTTCTTACCGGATCGATCCGGATTTGCGGACTGTTATTATATGCTTCTATCTTTGCTTCTATTTCTGGATCATCGGCTTTGTCCGCACTGGATTCATCCAGATCCAGCAGAAGATCGGCATACTTATCTGTAAATGCCGGGATGGTCCTCCGGTATTCATCGAAGATGCGGTTCTTTTCTGCTATTTTTCTGGCTGTGTCGTTATCAATTTCACGATAGGTATGTCCGATAAGGCTGCTCAGCAGAGATTGAGTGTCCCGATCGTTGATATCCGTGTTAAATCCCTCTGTTACGAAATCGGACCGTTCTGCACCCATTGGGTACTTGAGATCCAGCCACTCAATCGGCCTGAAGTAGCATTTCAAATATTTCATGAAGAGCCGTTTTTCTTCATCGTCCATCGACCCCCAGTCGATAAATCTCTGAAATATAATAAATTCTACTTTCTGCAGATTACTGTCGTAAGTGCTGCCGAAACCCCAATTGCGCAGAAATTCACAATGCTTTTTCATCTGATCACGCTGCATCTTCTTCTGCTGCTTCATCAAGAAATCGTTCCGTCTTCCAGGCTCTCTTTCCCCGACTGGATCGACATGCCAGCATCTCTGATACAATTCCTCTAAAAAACAATATGGCTGCTCACCCGGTATAAGCATTGAATCCAGGCCTGGCAGCTCTGCTGCCTCCATACGAATTTCGTGTTCATTCCAGAAATCATACCATGGATTGTTTTTACAATTGGCCTTCCACATCAGCCAGTTGAACCGGTCAGCACCCATCAGCCACATGGCTCCATGTTTCCAGTTATGAATCCACGCATTCTGGTCATATGCAGGTGCCGTCTGTTCAATGGAATATTTTCCGCTGTCAATATCATTCCAGATCTGGTCCAGACCATGTCTGCAGAACAGGCTTTCCTGCTCCTCTGGCGGAAGGAAGGTGAGAAGACAGTTGCTGTTCAGCTTTTCCTTCTTTTTAAG
Source organism: Eubacterium sp. (assembly GCA_051893535.1). Classification (GTDB taxonomy): domain Bacteria; phylum Bacillota; class Clostridia; order Peptostreptococcales; family Anaerovoracaceae; genus Aminicella. Next base: position 1,548 of record JBJFHK010000012.1, read on the forward strand.
TTTATTAAATTCTGCTTCTTCCTTCCGCTCTTCACTGCTATAAAACAAACTGCCTGAATAGGACGAAGCTCCTCCAGCGTAATCATATTCATCAGTATCATCGCCGTCAGCATCATCGCCATAATTATCATTGAAGTCATCATCCGAATGATCATCAAATCCGTCATTAAAATCATCAAAGTCTGACTGGCTGCTTCGCTCTTCGCTGCGGCGGACCATATCCTCGAACTGCCCGCGGCTCAGTCCATGCCAGAAATCATCTCCACTGCTCATAACTCTCTTCTCCTGAAATATCGCTTCTTTAAAGTAATAACAATTGTGCCTCTTTTCATTGTATCTTAAGGAGATGATTCGTCAATCGGCTCCAATATAGCGGACAGCATCTGCGGTTACGGTCAGGCTGTTAAATTGCGGCAATCTATTGTATACACACTCTTTGCATTCTTGTATATATATATTTTGTCTATACTGCAATTCTGAGTTGAAGGTCAATTTCATAATTGATATAATTGATATGGCAAAATAATCTGTATCACCTTGTTAATAAAAAAGGAGAAACATCATGAAAAAGAAGTTCAGCATTCTTGTTTTAGTATGCGCTCTTGTTGTTGCATTCTCGGCAGTCGGCGTATTCGCTGACACAACTGCAGCAACACAGAAGCCTGGTACAGCAAAAGACGGCAATGAGCTGTCCATCGAAACTGCTGCAATGAACCTGGTTACACAGACAAAGTCTGGAAAGTACAAGCTCGTTAAGACAGCTACTCTGCACAGCTGGGTAACAAAGAAGTCCAAGATGGTTCTCATCGACACAATGCCGGCCAGCAGCTATAAGTCCGGACACATTTCCGGAGCGGTAAACGCAGAAGTAGGAATGTCCTCCAAGGAATTCACATCTGCTCAGAAGAAGGCTCTGCTCAAGGCTGCAGGAAAGAATAAGAAGGCAAAGATCGTTGTTTACTGCGGATTCGTAAAGTGCCCGCGTTCACATTATGCAGCAGCTTACCTCGTACAGAAGGGCTATAAGAATGTATACCGTCAGCCAGGCGGACTTGTAGCATGGCAGGATGCTGGATACACACTCGTAAAATAATTACGACTTATGTTTTACCTCCGAGACGGACGGGGCATTGAAAGCAAAGAATATCCGTCAGATACAGAAAAGGCTCCCGCGAGATTGCGGGGGCTCTTTTTTCGTGGGGTTCTGCTATACTATATAAAAGCAGCTATTTTCTTTTTGGAAATTGTTCATAATGAGGGTACCGGGAGAGTAAAATGAAAAAGAGAGGCGATGATCATGAAACTTAAGGCATCAGGTAAAAGACTGGCATTCATCACAGCAGCGGTTCTCCTTGCTGTTTGTGTTTTGTCCGGGGCGAATATACCCGCATATGCCGCATCAAGTACGCCCTACGCCAGGCATGGTGCGCTGCATGTAAAGGGTGTGAATCTCACGGACCGGAACGGGAAAGTCGTCCAGCTGAAGGGAGTCAGCACGCACGGAATCGCCTGGTATCCGCAGTACGTGAATCAGGCGGCATTCAAGACCCTGCGCGGCGGCTGGGGCGCGAACTGCATCCGTCTGGCCATGTACACGCAGGAATACGGCGGCTGGACGTCCGGCGGAGACAAGGCACAGCTTGAGGCAGTGCTGGACCGGGGCGTGAAAGCGGCATCCTCACTGGGCATGTACGTCATCATCGACTGGCACATCCTGTCCGACGGCAATCCGAACACCCACCGGAAGGCGGCAAAGGCTTTCTTTACCAAGATGGCGAAGAAATACGGCAGCAACGGCCACGTTCTCTATGAAATCTGCAATGAACCGAACGGCTGCAGCTGGGCGCAGGTGAAGAAGTACGCGGATTATGTCATCCCGGCCATTCGGAAATACAGCCCGAAATCCGTCATTCTCGTCGGCACGCCGACCTGGTGCCAGGATCTCAGCGCCACCGCTGCCAGCCCGCTGAAGCAGAAGAATATCATGTATACCTGCCACTTCTACGCGGCCAGCCACGGACAGTTTCTCCGGGACAAAGTCAGCGCAGCAAGGGGCTCAGGCCTGCCGGTGTTCATCTCGGAATTCAGCATCTGCGACGCCTCCGGCAATGGCGCGATTAATTATACGGAAGCGAATAAATGGAAATCGCTGATTAAAAAATATCAGCTGTCCTACTGCGCCTGGTCCCTGTCCAACAAGGCGGAAACGGCTTCCCTGCTGAAATCTTCTACGAAGAAGACTTCCGGATGGAAAACGGGCGATTTATCCGCCACCGGAAAATGGGTGCAGAAGATGATGAAGGGATAACTGTTCCTCCCGTTCATGCCCGGCAATAAATACAATCTGTCATAAATAATGAGTTCCCGGCCGCTGCCAGCTCTTTCCGGCCGGGAGTGGGGCACTGCACGAAGCGCAAATGCGCACCGGGCAGCTGCCCCTTTTCTGTGTCATGCCCGGCGATGGCAATAAAGAAGACGCGGCGTTTCCATTCTTAGATTTTTTCATATTTTCCCAACGCCGGGGG
>JBJFHK010000013.1:0-4053 GCA_051893535.1 Eubacterium sp.
GAGAAGCAGAGCCAGACCGACAGCCAGGACGAAAAACGGGAGCCAGGTGAGCAGATGCTTCTTCATTATCACGTGAAAGCGGCTCTCACCAGCCTTTATCTGCGTTTTCTTGTCAGCCGCGTCTCCTGCTGTCGTCAAGCCTCTCCTCCTGTCTCCTGCGCAGGACGGACTAGCGGCCCGCCCTGTTAAATCTTCTTTCCTCTCCGCCTGCGAAATTCACGCCGCCTGAGCGGCTATTGCTCAGGCGCGCCATGCCTGCGGATGGCTCACCTGTAAACCAGTATCTGTCAGATCTCATCATCCATCACCTGTCTTTCATCTTCGCGCGAACGACGAGCGCAACGATCGCAAAGATCGCAAGGACCGCGCCGATCACATAGAACGGAACCGTTCCGATGCCGCCCGTTGACGGCAGGACGTAGCCGCTGGTTTTGTCTTTCTTATTGGTAACTGTGATCACACCCGTCTGAATTCCTGCCGTGTTGTTTTCGGAATAGGTGGTGGTGAATCCGCTGACCGGATCTTCCTTTATGTAATAGTAGTAGGTATTGCCATTTCCGTCTGAATCCGGAATTTCGACAGTATTACCGGCTGCATCCTTTGTGGTTCCATCCCAGACATATTGCCAGTTGTTGGAACTGCTCAGCGTCTGGGTGTCCAGCAGCTTCGTTTCCTTCTTGATGAAGGTAGACGGCTTTGTATAATCAAACTGCACCGTTTTCATATTAGGTTCATAATCTGCCAGCACATTGACTGTCTGGTCACTGGTGACGGTTCCAAGATCAATCGGGTAGTAATTCAATCCGGCAGAACTGTCCCACTGGCTTGTCAGATTCTGTCCGTCGTATTGCAGCCATCCTCCGTTATAATAAATCTTCATGGATACATCAGTTCCGGGTTCCGCTTCCACCTGATACGTCCCGGTCCAACTGCTGCTGTCGGAAACAATTACCGTCACCTTGCAGGAGTTAAAGCTTCCGGACGCGCGGTACAGATGCACCACGGCCGTTTTACCCGGATTGTCAATATCCTGATTATTCTCATCAACCCATACCTTCTGAACGCCAACTGCCTTGTACTGGTTGGTGATGTACATGGAACCTTCATCATAGACCCAGTGCACGGCGCTCTGGGTCACCTCCGGATTCGTCTTTGTCAGTTCATAATATCCGCCGACATCACTCCAGATCGTTCCGCTGTTACTATTTGTTCCGGAACGGTTCATCCAGACGAAATAAAACTTTGTCGTTTCTGTCTGCGTTTCGTATCCGGAATTCGGATTTGTTCCTTCTACCAGCCGGTACAGCTTTCCCTTCTCCGGATGTCCGGCATCCCCTTCTACAAACCTGATTCCGCCTAAAATACTGCCGCCGGTTCCGTCTCCTGTTTTGAACGTGTTCACGTCGCTCCAGCCCGCATCGGTTTTTAAGCCATCGTTAGTGGCCTGCTGTTTGTCGTAGACCTGCAGTGTGAACGGTACATTCGGGAGCATCTTGTTAAAATTGTCCGCGTCTGTTTTATACAGGTAAAGCACGCTCTGCGTCGCGCTGGAGGATGAAGAGGATTTCTCCAGTGTTTTCTTTACGGAGTCTTCTGCGTTGCTTACGCCTTCTATTGACGCTGAGTTCGCAATGGTCGGCAGATTGACGCCGGGCATCACATAGTACCGGTAGACGGCAACACAGGCTGTTTCATCCGGAAGGGCGAACTTCAGTTCATGCGTAGTGTCGTCATACGTGTAGGAATACCGGTTTGGATTGATCGTCTCTCCCCGGTGGTTTTCTGCTGTCTCGCTGTACTCATAGAGCGCAACGGTATCCGGCAGGAAACGCAGCACCGCGTCATCAGAAATTCCCGTAATTTTATCTGTAACCTTGATCGTGTCACTGTCCGGAACCAGATCCAGGGCAAGCGGATTGATCTCAACCTGATACTCCAGATCGTTCGTCAGCCTGCCGCTGCTGTCCGTGATCTGCTGTACGCTTTTCTCGACATTTTTTACGTCCCGGTCTACTTCCGTATCCTGCGTGTCAGAGATGCCTTTTTCCTGCCAGGAAGCTGTATTGGAATAAATCTGCTTTGTGACGGTTTTGTCACTCCAGACGGAATTTTCCGAGGTATCGATCGAAGCAGAATAATTCACCGCCAGGTACGGAAACTCATTCGCGTATTTTTCGGAAGGCAGCTTCACTGTAAGTGTTTTACCGTCCGAACTGACCTGGGACTGCATGACCGAATTTTCTCCGGACAGCCAGCCTTTCGGGTGCTCTGCAGTGTCATTCCATGGGTCATAATCATAGACATTGGACAGATTCTCGTCTCCCGCATACACGGCACTGATCGAATCCGCATCGATCGTCAGACCGTCCGGAACCGTATCGGTGACCGTAATGTTCTGGGAATTACTTTTGTTTATTTTCAAAAGCAGCCGGTAATAAATCTTTCCTGTGGACAGATCCACCTTTACGTTGCCGGAAGAGTAGGGTCCGTCCTTGGAAGCACTGGACTGCTTGTCCAGATCCCCCGTCACCTTGTAGACATACTTCCCGTCGCTGGTCTGATTCTGCACCGAAGCCGTGTTCAAAAACGTCCGAGAATTTCCGACGTGCATGCCTTCCGTCACTGCCCTGGTCTGATAATGCAGGGAAATCTCTGTCTGACCCTTCAGACGGTTATTAACATAATCATCTGTAAATACAAAACGGAAATTTGTGATTGGTTCTTCCGAACTGCTCCCTGTGATGTCGTTGTCCCCGCTGTAGATCCGATAATCTGTTCCCGGTGTTAAGCTGCTTCCATCTTCAGACCACAGATAGGTATTCGCCGTGTCGTTCAGCAGCTTAGCCGTGGTGTAATGCGCACTGCTGTCCTCCTTTCCGTCACTGTTTTTCACCGTATCCGTGAATGTCATATCAGAAGCATTCGTCACAGAGGAAGGCAGATCAATCCTTGCGACCCACGTCAGGAGGTTGTACCCGTCCTTTGTCTCCGCGCCGCCTGCACCGGTCAGATTGCCGTTATCATCCGTGATGCTCCATTTCTGGACCCCGTATTTCTTGACCGGAACCGTATACTCCGCCTTCGCCTCCGCATCATAGCTTTTCGATCCGTTCGTAACGGTTGCCTTGTTATCGGATGTATAAGTCTGTCCTTCCGAACCGGTCGGGATGTCCGTCTCATAGGTGATAATATAGGTATCGGTTGCAGAAAATCCTGCAAGCGGGAACGTTAGTGTCCCGTTTGAAAAGCTGACCGTTTTAGACGGATAATAATTCTGGTTTGTCACGGTCACTTCTGACGGCAGGGAAATCAGCTTCGTTCCTTCGGCCGTAAAAATATCTGTCAGTGTATATCCTTTGATATTCTGATGATCCGGGTTCACTTTGATCGTCCAGACATATTTGCCGGAAGATGTTGAACTGTACCCCCATGACTTTTCAATCATGGCATGGGTTACGGTTGTCGTAATATCCTTGGAAGCATGATCGTCCCCGCTTCCTGCCTCCGCCCTGTTCTGGATTGAGGAGGATCCATCCGCACTGTTTACCGTTCCCGGTTTAACAGTATAAGTAATCACATATTGAGCCCCCGCACTCATCTTCGGCAAAGTCAGCGGGAAAGACGCGCCGCTCTGCGGCGTCACCGGATTGCCGCTGCCGTCCTTTACGGTTATGTTCTGATACGACGGGGTTCCGGAAAAACCGTTTGCCCACATAGTATCTTTAACCGTAACCACATCGGAGGTTCCCTTCTGGGAACTGACCGTTACCGTGTACTGAATCGTTCCGTCACTCTGAGCCGCTCCGGTTTTGTCTATCGAAATATCTGTGGTTTTCTCCTGCTGGGACGGATGAACCGTGATTTTCGTTCCGTCACTGAACTGGTGGGTGACATCGCCGGACGCATTGCTGTTCTGTACGGTCCCCTCAAATTCGATCTTTCCCGTAAATCCTGTGGTGGAATCAAAGACGCGCTGATCAAATGTAAGGGTAATCGTCCCGTCCGTCCCGACGGTATAATCACCGATGTCTTTTCCGTTACTGTCTCTGATAT
>JBJFHK010000014.1:0-22196 GCA_051893535.1 Eubacterium sp.
AGAACCTGGCCAGCCCGGAATGCATGTCCCGGACGAACCAGCTCAGTACCGCCTGGAGGATCATCGCCCAGATAATCAGCTCACAGAAATAATACACTGCCTTTGACAGTATGCTGTATAACTGCACCTTTTACCTCCACGGATTGTCGTCTCTCTTCTCCTCTGCGCCGAAGTCGAAGTTGCCGTTCTCAGAGATCTGTCCTCCGGCAATGTCAACATTCTCCGGTGCAAAGATGAAGATGTTGTTAGCGACCTTCTGTACATTTCCGTTCAGTGCGTATGTAGCGCCGCTGAGGAAATCGAAAATTTTTCTGGCAACTTCTGTCTCCAGTTTTTCCAGATTGATGATTACCGGACGTCTGCCCTTGAGGCTGTCAACCAGTTTAGGGCACTCATCGAACGTTTTCGGCTCGATCAGGATCAGCTTGAATTCGTTGGATCCGGTCATGGAGAAACGACGCTCAGTCTTGGAAGGCGCTGCCGCTGTCCGCGGACGGTCAGCCATCGCTGTCGGTCTTACTTCCTGTTTCTCTAATTTTTCCTTCTCGGCATCGATTTCTGCATCCGTAATTTCATCATCGTCATCGTACTCTTCAATTCCGATCAATTTCTTCATGGAATCCCCTAAGCTCATGTTAATCCTCCTTATTTTTCTTCACTGCGGTAATCTCTTCTGCCAAAAATAGCAGTGCCTACACGCACCATATTCGAGCCTTCTTCAATGGCTACTTCATAATCATTCGTCATGCCCATAGACAGGTACTTGAAATCAATCCTGTCATTATGCTCTCCCGCGTCATAGCGGTCGTAAATTTCCTTTGCCTTGCGGAATACCGGCCGGCAGTCTTCCGGATCTGCCTCGTAAGGAGCGATGCACATAAGACCGCAGATCTGAATATGCGGACAGTTCTCTGTAATGTCCTTGATCAGTCCGTCAACCTCTGTTTCTTCTACACCGAACTTACTGTCCTCATGCGCGGTATTGACCTGAATCAGGATCTTGCAGATCATATCGTGCTGCGCTGCACGCTTTTCAATTTCCTTAGCCAGATGGAAACTGTCTACGGAATGAATCAGGCAGACCTTATCGATGATCTGACGGACCTTATTGGTCTGCAGATGACCGATCAGATGCCAGCGGACCGGCTTGACATCATCGTATTTTCTCAGTACTTCCTGTACCTTGTTTTCTCCGATATCTGTCGCTCCCGCGTCAATCGCCTCGTTCATCTCATCAGCTTCATGCAGCTTCGTAACGGCAACCAGGGTAATGTCTTCTGGCTTTCTTCCGGACTTCTCCGCTGCTTTGGCGATATTGCTGCGTACTTCTTCAATATTTGTCTTGATCGACATCTAAAAAGGACCTCTTTTCTATTTTCCATGCCGCAGAATCGTATCGTAATTTTCCACGGTATCAACCAGTTTTCCATTTTTGTCGACAAAACTCGACTGCGAAATCGCGGACTGTGTTCCGTCTGTGGCCAGCACATTAATCGGAGTAAACGCATACTTTCCGGTTTTCTGTCTGACATATACGCCCTTGCTGCCGTTCTTTTTAACGATGCTTTCATTCGGAATGATAAGACCGTCTGTCTCAGACATGGTTACGGTTACCTGCGCTGTCCGCTCGGAAGCAAAACGGTCATAATAGTAATCTGTGCTGATGATCAGACGTACAGATCCGTCCGTCTTCTTCACCGACTGCACATCACCGTAAATGGTTTTCCGTTTATCCACACGGATTTTCAGCTGTTCACCAGCCGAATAGCGCTTCGCATGAGACTTGTCGACAAACATGACGATGTACCACTTGCTGCGGTCCGCCACCTTGAAAACCGGCTCATTCTTCTTTACCTTTGAACGTTTCAGCTGAACAACCATATCATTCGACAGAGCCTGATACCAGCTTTTTGATTTATCCGCCATATTATTCGGCGTAAGCCTGTATTCATAGCCGTCCGCGCTGTAACTGACAACGCCTTCATTTTTGGTCTTATAGGTGGAAAAAACTCCACGTCCGTTCAGCCGGTGCATCAGCTCCTTGAATTCCTCGGTGTGTTCACCGGAACTGCTCCCGTTGACTTCCAGCACGCTGACGCCCTTTCTGACCAGGGTTCCGTCCGAAATATAGCGGTTTTCTGTTCCGCCCGATTTCGCGCGGTAGACCCGTTCATTTCTGACGAGATAGCCCGTACCGGAATCTTCAACCTTGAGACTTCCATATTTCACCGTATATGTTGAACGCAGCGCTCCGGTCAGAGACGGGATCGCATAGACGATCACGCATAGTAAAACGAATAAGAAGAACCAAATCAGAAAGACCGGATGTTTTCCCAAATAAATTTTTCTCTTCATCCTTTCCTCCCTCATTTTTTTCCTCTTACTCTCCATTTTACAACAATATACAGGCTTTTTCCACGAATTTCTTATTTTCCTTGTTCATCCTCAGAACCCTCAGATATCACCTTGTCCAGAATTTTTCTTTCCGCTTTTGTCAGTTCATCCCTTCTGAGAAGAAAGTTCTGAAAAAGATCCGGCCTGCGCGCTTTCGTCAGCCGCAGAGCCTGCTCAAGTTTCCAGAGATGGATCAGCTGATGATTTCCGTTCAGCAGGACCTCCGGGACATCCAGCCCCTCAAAAGACCTCGGCTGGGTGTACTGCGGGTATTCCAGAAGGCCGGAATAGACGGACTCGTCGACTGCGGCCTCCCTGCTGGCCAGAACCCCGGGAATCATCCGGGCCACCGCGTCGATCATGACCATCGAGGCCAGTTCCCCGCCGGTCAGCACATAATCACCGATGGAAACTTCTTCACAGTTCCAGTAGTCCAGCACGCGCTGGTCAACGCCTTCATAATGCCCGCAGAGAATAACCAGCTCATCCTCCTGTGCAAGTTCCTCGATCAGATTCTGATCCATCAGCTTTCCCCTCGGAGACATGTAAATCACGCGCTTGTTCTGCGCTTCCACAGCGTTCATCGCGCCCCAGAGCGGCTGCGCCATCAGCAGCATCCCCTGGCCGCCTCCGAAAGGCATATCGTCTGTTTTTTTATGTTTATCTGTACTGAAATCCCGGATGTTGACCACATTGAAGTCAATCAGGCCGTTTTTCACGGCCCGGCCGACCATACTTGTATTCACTGCGGAAAACATGTCCGGAAACAGTGTCAGGATATTAAATTTCATCTTGCTCTTTTCCTTTTGCCCCTGCAGATCCGCTCGGAAAATTTACAGCGGAAAATCTGACGCAGGCCTTCTGTATCTGTCTGCGGCAGTCTGTCTGGCACTGCATGACTCAGCAGCTGTCAGCCGCAGAATATTCATCGCCTATTTACGATTGACAATTAGCATTGATTATTCAAGCATTCCCTCGATCAGATGAACACGGATTGTCTTCTGCTTCAGGTCCACATCGTGAATAAACGATTTCACTCCCGGGATCATCGCTTCGCCGCCGCTTTCCAGCGCTACGACGTAGATGTCCTGCGGCCGGTCCGTCAAAATCTCTTTCACGCTTCCGATCACTTCATCTGTGTCCTCGTTCACGACCTTCAGCCCGATCAGATCGCGGATGTAGTAAGCGCCCTCCTCAAGCTCTTCCAGATCCTCATCGGACATGAACACACTCCGGCCGCGCATGCGCTCCGCCGCGTCCCGGTCGTCGATCCCGCTGACTTTCAGCACCGCCATATTTTTCTGCGTCCTGCTGCGCTCCAGCGGATACTCCGCCTTATCGATCCACACACGCTCAAGGCTCTGAAAGCGCTGCGGTGAAGATGCGTAGCTGTACACCTTCATCTCGCCCTTCAGCCCGACCGCGCTGGTAATTTTTCCAATCAAAATCTTTTCCATAGTTACCCAGTTATTCCTGTAAAGACAAGAAAAGAGGCCGCAAGGCAATTGTGCCGCAGCCCCTTATCAGTCTGTTTATTCAGCTGTCTGATCGAGTTCATCTTCAGAAACGATCTCAACTGTGACTTTCTTGTTTTCTTTCGTCGCCGCAGCCTTGACCACCGTTCTGAGCGCACGTGCGATGCGCCCCTTCTTTCCGATGACCTTGCCCATATCACTGCCCGCAACCTGTAGCTGCAGCACTTCACCCTGCCGGTCGCTTTCTTCAGTAACAACGACACGTTCCGGGTCATCAACGAGCGCTTTGGCAATCGTCTCAACCAATTCTGTCATTGAACGTCACCGCCTGCTTTTACTCAACAACTCCTGCGTTCTTCAGCAGAGTCTTAACGCGCTCTGTAACCTGTGCTCCGTTGTCGATCCACTTCTTTGCTGCTTCTGTATCGATGGAAACCATGTTCGGCTCAACCATCGGATCGAAGTAACCGATCTCCTCGATGAATCTGCCGTTTCTTGCGTTTCTGGAATCTGCAACTACGATTCTGTAGAACGGCTTCTTGTGTGCTCCAACTCTCTTCAGTCTGATCTTTACCATTGTATTTCTCCTTCTGTATTTCACATTATATTGAAAGTCCGTCGCGGAAGTACCGTTCCCAGACATTCAGACAAAATTTACACCCGCAGGGCTTCTCCCTGCCGGCCGCGGTTAAAAGAGTCCGCGGAGGCCGCTCTTTTTCAGGCCGCCCGGCTTCATAACTCTCTTGACCATTTTCTTTGTTTCATTATATTTCTTAATGACATTATTCACCTGCGCAACACTGGTTCCACTGCCTGCGGCAATACGCTTGCGGCGGCTTGCATTCAGCAGGTTCGGATCTCTGCGCTCTTCGATCGTCATCGAATGGATGATGACCTCCATGCGCTTGAATTCCGTTTCGCCTCTGTCGATATCTTCATCAGAAATCTTGGCTCCGCCCAGTCCCGGCATCATGCTGATGATCTTTCCAAGTCCGCCCATGCGGTGAACCTGACCCATCTGATCCAGAAAATCTTCCAGCGTGAACTGATTTTTCTTCAGATGTTTCTCCAGCTTCGCGGCCTGTTCTTCATCATAAGTGCGTTCCGCGTGTTCGATCAGCGACATCATGTCGCCCATACCCAGGATTCTGCTGGCCATGCGGTCCGGATGGAAAACTTCCAGCGCGTCATATTTCTCACCGGTTCCAACGAACAGGATCGGGCAGCCGGTAACTTTACGTACAGACAGAGCCGCTCCGCCACGGGAGTCACCATCCATCTTGGTCATGATGACACCGTCAACGCCGAGGCGCTCATGGAAACCCTTGGCCGCGTTAACCGCGTCCTGACCGGTCAGAGCATCGACAACCAGAAGAACCTGATGCGGTTTGACCGCCTTTTTCATTCTGTCCAGCTCTTCCATCAGCTGATCGTCAATCTGCAGACGTCCGGCCGTATCGATAACCAGAACGTTGAAGCCCTTCAGCTCCGCCTGCTCTCTGGCCTTCTTCGCAATCCTGACCGGATCCTTTTCCTCACGATCGATATAGACCGGAGTATTCACCGCTTTCGCAACGACTTCCAGCTGGTCGATCGCAGCCGGACGGTAAACGTCGCAGGCTGCCAGCATCGGCTTCTTGCCGTTCTGCTTGAGCCAGTTTACCAGCTTTCCGCAGGACGTCGTCTTTCCGGTTCCCTGCAGACCAACCATCATAATGGTTGTAAATCCGCTCGGAGAGTACGTCAGCTTGGCGCCCGAACCGCCCATCAGCTCCACCAGACTGTCGTTTACAATCTTGATGACCTGCTGAGCCGGCGTCAGACTCTTCATGACGTCCTCGCCCATGCATTTCTCTTTTACGTCAGCGACAAACTCCTTAACGACCTTGAAGTTTACATCCGCCTCCAGAAGCGCAAGCTTGACTTCCCTAAGCGCGGCATCAATGTCCTTTTCCTCAAGAACACCCTTGCCCTTCAGGCCCTTGAATACACCCTGGAGCTTATCTGATAAGCTTTCAAATGCCATATATACTCTCCTGCTGCTCTAGGCCTCTTCCGACAGCTTCAAAAGACGCGCATCCATATCCGAAATCAGATCGGCAGCACCCTTCTCTGTGTCAAGAAACCGTTCCGGCAGCCTGTCTTTCAGTTTCTGAAGATCACCGCGCACTTCCTTCAGCGCCTCCAGCCTCTCGAAATAGGAAGATACCATTCCGAGCTTCTCCTCATATTCACGAAGCTGTTTTTCCGCCTTCTTCAGAGAATCATAAACCGCCGCCCTCGTAATACCGCAGAAATCCGCAATTTCCGACAGCGACATATTCTCTTCATGGTAAAGGCGCATGACCCTCTGTTTCTTCTCCGTCAAAAGAGATCCGTAGAAATCGAACAGCAGACTTTCTTCCGCAATCTGATTCACTGCGTTTCCCCTTTCTGTCAAGCTAATTTCCTTAACATACCCGACTAGTTTAACCTATCCCGACGTTCCTGTCAAGTGTTTTTGCTTGACATTTTTCATACGAACAAGTGCCTGCACATTGATTCCATACGCAGACTCAATGTGCAGGCACTTGGAGATTTTCACTATTTCATTTTCCAGTTTATCACGGCATAACTCCAGCACTTTAATGCGCCGCCGCATGTTTCGGGCTTTCTTCCGCCGATCTGCGTTTACACCAGTGACGGATATTTTTCTTTCTGCTCCAGCAGCGCTCTCTGGTCATCCTCACGGATCATGATCTGTGCCGGTCTCGGAAGGGAACAGAACTGCATCGGGGAAACGACAGAAGAGTAGGCACCGGCGTTGCGGATGACAACCAGGTCGCCAGGCAGGAGTTTTCTGAACTCGATATCCTCAGCGATAATGTCATTGGAGGTGCAGAGATTGCCGGCCATGGTGACGGTTTCACGCTCTTCGATCTTTCTGCCGTCGCCGGATACGCACCAGAGCGGGAAGGCATCGGTTTTGGTGAAGATCGGCTCGGTCGGTACATCGCTGTAACCCCCTGCGTAATTTGTGATCACGCGAGACAGGACCGGACGGGCGAATCCATTTAATGTACCGGCGAGGATGATGTAATTTTTACCTCTGGATGTTTTTCTGTCGATAACCTTGGTTACATAAAGGCCGGCTTTTCCAGTAATGTAACGGCCAGTCTCCATAAAGAGTTCAACGTCCGGGTGGCGCTGAGAGAACTCCTTCCACTTCTCCGTCAGAGACTGTCCCAGCGCTTCTACATCACAGCCCTCGTCTCTTCTGGAATAGGCGATTCCAATTCCAGAACCGACATTAATGAAGCTCATCGGGAAATCGTAGTCTTCAATGAGTTCGTCTGCAAGTGAGAGGACGGCATCGTGATAAGCATCAAGGCGCTCCCAGTCCAGTTCCTGGCTGTGCAGGTGAACATGAATGCCGAGGAGATCCAGATTCGGATCAGCCAGCCAGTCCTTCAGATGTTCTTTTACCTGCGCATATTCGATTCCGAGTTTATTGGAAACCGCGTCGCTGTTTTCTTCTTCATAGTTATAGTCCGGATCAATGCGCAGACCAAGCATGGCTTTTTCGCCTTTTTCAGCGGCTATTCTGGAAATACGCTCTACTTCACTTACACTGTCGGCAATCAGAATGCAGCGGTTCATGGTTTCCCGGATATTGCGGTCCGTTTTTCCCGGAGCGCAGTACATAATTTCTTCCTTTGGCACATCATATGCCTCTGCACGCTGAACCTCAACCGGGCTTGCACAGTCTGCGCCAAATCCGTGACGCAGGATTGTCGCAGTAACGGCCTGATTGTCGTTAGCCTTCAATGAATACAGAAAGTGAGTAAACGGAAATTCACGGACCAGTGTTCCGATTCTGTCCAGAAGTACTTTCTCTTCATATAAATAAAAGCAGTCATACTGTTCCGCAGAACGGCGGATTTCATCTGCAGTGATCATAATCTCTTCTCCTTGTAATTTTTTCAGTCTTACCGGTTGTTTTATCCGGCTGAACAGTGTTCACGATCGTTTTACGGGTTCTTCTATTGCTATTATAACAAAAAATTCTCAGTATGGTGTACACAAGGCCGTACTTCAGGCATTGACTGGACTGTTTCCTTGTTTTTTTCTTTTCTCACGCAAAAAGATGGATCAGATGGAACAGGACAAAGGAAACGGCGATGGTCACCGGAACGGTAATGAACCAGGACGCAAACATTTTGACCGCGGTCCCCCACTTTACGCCCTTCTTCCGGACAGAGGCGCCGACACCCATAATGGATGAGGAAATGACCTGTGTGGTGCTGACCGGAAGATCCAGGTGTGTGGCGATCTGGATGATCAGGGATGAGGAAATATCAGCCGCGACGCCATTGATCGGTTTCAGCTTCATGATCTGTGTGCCGACGGTTTTAATGATTCTCCAGCCGCCGACGGAAGTGCCCAGTGTCATGGCCGTGGCGCAGGCGATCTGCACCCAGTGCGGCACAGTCATCTGGCTCTGCACGCCGAAGGAAACGAGAGCCATGGTGATGACACCCATGGATTTCTGCGCATCGTTGGAGCCGTGTGAAAATGCCTGCAGCGCGGCCGTGAAGATCTGCACCCTGCGCAGCCCCATATTGGCGCGGTAAATGCTGATGGACCTCACGGTCAGTTTTATGATTGTGAACAAAAGGTAACCGACACAGAAGGCAATGAGCGGTGATGCGATCAGGGAGATAAAGATGGTAATAAATCCGTGAAAATTCACGGCGTGAACACCCGCATCTCCCAGTGCGGCCCCGGCCAGCGACCCGATCAACGCGTGGGACGAACTGCTCGGAATTCCGAAATACCAGGTTGCCAGGTTCCACAGCACCGCAGACAGCAGCGCAACGATCATGACCAGCGGGCCTTCTTTAACCTGGTTCAAGTCAACGACGCCGGTGGCGATGGTTTCCGCGACTCCGGTAAAAAGGACGGCTCCGATAAAGTTCATGCAGGCCGCCATGATAATCGCATAGCGGAGGCGGATCGCGCGCGTAGACACCGCTGTGGCGATCGCATTGGCCGTATCATGAAAACCGTTGATAAAATCAAACAGCAGGGCCAGTGCAATAATAATATATAGTTGAATCATTCTTCTCTGCTCCCAAATCCTTTTACGCGTTCTTCATGACGATAGAATCCAGCTCTTTTGCAACGTGCTGGCATGAATCTACGACCGATTCCAGAATGTGGTAAAGATCCTTGTATTTGATCAGACGGATCGGGTCCTTTTCTACCTGGAAGAGATCGTGGATGGCTTCTCTTTCAATAGTGTCGCATTCCTCTTCAATCGTCTTGATCTTGATCGTGTGCTTTTTAATCTGCACCAGGCTCCTCTCGGAGAGGTGACGGATGCACGGACAGATCTCTGCGGTGCAGCGCTTGATATGGTGGCGGAAGGATTCTACGTATTTATCCATGTGGATATAGTTGTACATATAGAAAAAGGCCGATCCCTCCTCCATGCAGTCCAGAACCGTGTCCAGAGCCTCCGCAAGTGCCAGGATATCTTCCTGATCCAGCGGTGTAATCAGACTGCGGTTCAATTCAACCATGACTTCATGGACGATGTTATCGCCCTTGCTTTCCATCTCTTTCATTTTCCTGGAAAATTCTTCCAGACTTTCCGGTCCTGTAATTTCATAATCACTGAAATATGCTCCGCTTTCCTGAAGGTTCTCTGCAATTTCAAGCAGTCCCTCCAGAAGCTGGTTTTTCCTTCTCTTCATATTACTCTTCCATTTCTTTCATACATCAAGATATACATTTTTATTTTACTGCAATTGTAAGGTTCCTGCAATCTTAATGTAAGGAAAAAGGAGGCAGCCACTCCGGATTACATGTTGTAACCCGGAGCCGGCAGCCTCCCTGCACGATCTCATTTCGATTCGTATGGATTCAATTACTCGGAGATAACCGCAATCAGCTGGTTGGACTTTACTGCGTCTCCTTCTTTGACGCAGATCTCCTGGATCGTTCCTGTTGCTGTGGAAATGATGTTTGTCTCCATCTTCATCGCCTCGATAACGGCAATCGGATCTCCCTCATTGACGGAATCTCCTTCTTTTACCAGAACCTTGACAATGTTTCCAGGAATGTTGGCGCCGATCTCGTTCGGATCGCCTTCCTCAGCGTATCTTGTTGCAGCAGAGGAAGCCGTTGTCTCTACGGACTGGTCCTTTACGCGGATCACTCTCGTATTTCCGTTGCAGACGAAGACAACGTCACGATATCCTTCTGCATCAACATCGCGGACTTCATCCAGTGTGATGACCAGAGTCTTTCCTTCATCGATGTCAACCTCGCAGGTCTCGCCGACTGCCAGGCCGTGGAAGAAGATGTCGGATCCCATTCTGCGGAAGTTTCCGTCCTTCTTCAGGCTCTTCAGATAGTCCTCATAGACCTTTGGATACATCGCGTAGGAAATGATCTCTCTGTCTGTTCCTTCCAGATCAAAGTACTTCTGCAGTCCGGACTTGATGTAATCGAAGTCCTCAGGCGGCAGCAGTTCTCCCGGTCTGCATGTGATCGGCTTCTTGTCCTTCAGAACTACCTTCTGCAGTTCCTTGTTGAAGCCGCCTTCCGGCTGTCCCATCATGCCTTCGAAGAAGGATACGATGGAATCCGGGAAGTCCATGCCCTTTCCTTTCTCCAGGATGTTATCCGGAGTCAGGCCGTTCTGTACCATGAAGATCGCCATATCGCCGACTGCCTTGGAAGAAGGCGTTACCTTTACGATATCGCCGAGCATCTGGTTAACCTTTCTGTACATTTCCTTAACTTCCGTAAACTTATGTCCAAGTCCGAAGCTCTCAACCTGCGGCTTGAGGTTGGAGTACTGGCCGCCAGGAATTTCGTACTTGTAGATTTCTGCGGACGCAGCCTGCAGTCCGGATTCAAACTGCTTGTAAACCGGACGGACGTCTGCCCAGTAATCGGAAATTTCCTGCAGACCATCCGGATCGATCTCTGTATCCCTGTCGGAATTCTCCAGAGCAGCAACGACTGTGTTCAGAGCCGGCTGTGAAGTCAGTCCGGACATGCTGTTGAATGCGCAGTCTACGATGTCGCATCCTGCCTGTGCAGCCATCAGTACGGTAGCTACGCCGTTTCCGCTTGTATCGTGTGTGTGCAGGTGAATTGGAATTCCGATCTCCTGCTTCAGGGCACGGATCAGCTTGCGTGCAGCCATCGGCTTCAGCAGAGAACTCATATCCTTGATTCCCAGGATGTGTGTTCCTCTCTTCTCCAGTTCCTTCGCCATCTTTACGTAGTAGTCCAGCGTGTACTTGTCTCTGTTCGTATCCAGTATATCGCCTGTGTAGCACATTGTTGCCTCAGCGATCTTGCCCTGGTTCAGAACTTCGTCCAAAGCAACTTCCATGCCCGGAATCCAGTTCAGGGAGTCGAAGATACGGAATACGTCGATTCCGCCCTTTGCGGACTGCTTTACGAACTCACGGATGACATTATCCGGATAATTCTTATATCCTACAGCGTTAGCGCCTCTGATCAGCATCTGGAACAGGACATCCGGAATCTTCTCACGAAGTGTATCCAGTCTCTCCCACGGAGATTCCTTCAGGAAACGATAGGATGTGTCGAATGTAGCTCCGCCCCACATCTCCAGAGAGAAGAAGTCCTTCGCATACTTGGCATATGCCGGCGCGATCTTCTCCATGTCGCGGGTTCTCATACGTGTAGCCATCAGAGACTGCTGTGCGTCTCTCATTGTTGTATCTGTGATCAGCAGCTTCTTCTGATCACGGGCCCACTTGGAAACATATTCCGGGCCGTTCTTGTCCAGCATCTGCTTGGTTCCGGACAGAGTATTGATTTCTGTCTTCGGAATGCGCGGGAATACCGGAACATTGAACTGCGGCTTGTGACCCTTGGTCTCGTTGACAACCTTGTTTCCGAGGAAGCGCAGAACCTTTTCTTCACGGTTATCCTGCGGTTTGATATCGAGCAGTTCCGGATTGTTTGCGATAAATCCTGTATCGCACTTTCCTTCACGGAAGGTCGGATGGTTCAGCACGTTCAGCAGAAAGCCTTTATTGGTCTTGACGCCCTTGATGTCCGTCTCATTCAGAGCACGGATAGCCTTACGGCAGGTATCCTCGAATGTTCTTGCGAATGCTGTTACCTTGACCAGCAGGGAATCATAGTACGGGCTTACAACAGAACCTGTGAAGCCGTTGCCTCCGTCCAGACGGATTCCGAAACCGGATGCGGAACGGTACTCTTCAATTGTACCGGTATCAGGAGCAAATCCGCTTGCCGGATCCTCTGTCGTTACACGGCACTGGATGGCATATCCGTTCTGCTTGATGTCCTTCTGGCTGTGAATGCCGATCTCCGGTGAATCCAGCGTGTATCCCTCAGCGATCAGGATCTGTGCCTGAACGATATCGATTCCGGTGGTCAGCTCTGTAACTGTATGCTCAACCTGAATTCTCGGGTTCATTTCGATGAAGTAGTGGTTGCCGTGCTTGTCGAACAGGAACTCAACCGTACCTGCACTTCTGTAGTTTACGGCTCTCGCAATCTTCAGCGCATCATTGCACAGGGCCTCTCTCTGCTCGTCGGTCAGAACCAGAGCCGGTGTGAACTCGATGACCTTCTGATGACGTCTCTGTACGGAGCAGTCTCTCTCGAAGAGGTGAACGATGTTTCCTTCCTTATCGCCCAGAACCTGAACCTCGATGTGCTTCGGATCCTCAACGTACTTCTCGATGAAAATCGTATCGTTTCCGAATGCCTTGGCTGCCTCTCTCTTGGCCGTCTCATACTCACTCTTGATGTTCTCGCTGCCTCTTACGACACGCATTCCGCGTCCGCCGCCGCCGGCAGCCGCCTTCAGCATAACCGGGTATCCGATCTTGTCGGCAACCTCAGCTGCTTCCTCTGCGGTATCGATGGATTTCTCCACACCAGGAATAGCCTGAACGTTAACCTTGGAGGCAACAATCTTGGACTGAATCTTGTCTCCCAGTGCGTTCATCATGGCACTTGTCGGTCCGATGAACTCGATTCCGGCCTTCTCGCAGGCATCCGGGAATTCCGGGTTCTCTGCCAGGAATCCGTAGCCCGGGTGAATGGCATCTACGCCCTTTGCCTTTGCCAGAGAAATGATCTCATCAATTCCCAGGTAAGCATCAACCGGAGCTTTGCCCCTGCCGATCTGATACGCTTCGTCGGCCTTGGTGCGGAACAGCGCGTCTCTGTCCTCTTCAGAGTAAATCGCAACAGTACGGATTCCGAGCTCTTTACATGCACGGATGACACGGATTGCGATCTCGCCGCGGTTTGCGACCAGGACCCTCTTAAACTTCCTTATCTCTCCCATATTCAAACTCCCATCTTAGCTGATATATTTATATAGCAATTAAAGCAATATTTGATGGACAAAATTTAATTTTCTGACCCTGCAGGTCCCAGCTCGTCAGAAAATCCCCCCAAGGCCGCTCCGGGAGGGCGTTTCCGTGGCTTTTACGCCATCCGGACCACTGCCTCTCCCGGCCCCAGAGGCTTTCCCTCTGCCGGCCCTGTCGGATTCCCCGACCGCTGTATTCAAGTATCTCTGTATATAAGATATTCCCTTTTTAAGGGGAACTCAATTCTGTTTTTTACTTTTTCAGATACGATTTTCATTGGAAAACCCATATCTGTCTGCTCTGACTCCGGATTTCCATTTCTGACGGTCTGCCGGAAACAGCTTCCGGGGAGCCGTTTTCATGATAACTCCTTGCCGTTTCGGCTTTTGTCCTCTGCGGATCTCCTAACGTCTGTGGGCTGCGTTGTAAGCTCTTCTTCTGTCGAGCTCGTGCAGGAGCTTCTTTCTCAGGCGGATGGCGTCCGGTGTAACCTCGACCAGCTCATCCTCTGCGATGAACTCCAGCGCTTCCTCAAGGCTGAAGACTCTCGGCGGTGTCAGCTTGATGGTGTCATCAGAACCGGCAGCACGCTGGTTGCTGACCTTTTTCGCCTTGCACGGGTTGACTTCCATATCGTCTCCTCTGGAGTTCATGCCGACGATCATTCCCTCGTAGACGTGGTCTCCAGGCGCAACGAACATCTGGACACGCTCCTGAATGTTGAAGATGGCATACGGTGTGCATGTTCCTTCTTCAATGGCGATCGCGACTCCGTTGGTGCGGTCTTTGATCTCACCCTTATACGGCTCAAAATCAAGGAATCTCTGCTCCATGGTGCCCTCGCCGTGTGTGGAGTTGATGAACTCGGAACGATAGCCCAGCAGGCCTCTCATCGGAACGTGGTACTCCAGTCTGGTGTAGCCGTTTTCGGAATTCATCTGGGTCATCATTCCCTTGCGCAGGTTCAGCGCATTGATGACTGCGCCCGCATACTGGTCAGGAACGGAACAGATGACTTCCTGGACAGGCTCCAGCTTCTTTCCGTCTTTGTCTTTATGGATAATTACCTCCGGCTTGGATACCGCAAGTTCATATCCTTCTCTTCTCATATTCTCAATCAGAATGGACAGGTGAAGTTCTCCTCTTCCGGAAACCTTAAAGCAGTCAGTGGAATCGGTCTCTTCTACGCGGAGTCCGACGTTGACCTCCAGCTCCTTCTCCAGTCTCTCTCTGATATGTCTGGATGTGACGAACTTTCCGGACTTTCCGGCAAATGGTGAAGAGTTGACCATGAATTCCATGGACAGTGTCGGCTCTTCAATCTGAATCATATCCATCGGCATCGGGTTCTGGAGATCGACCAGAGTCTCTCCGATGGAAATATCAGAAATTCCGGATACAACGACGATGTCTCCGCACTGTGCCTCGGAAACCGGCGTGCGCTTCAGCCCGCGGTATACGAATACCTGGTTGATCTTACGCTCATCGATAGTTCCGTCTTCTCTTGCGACACCGACAACCTGTGCCTCCTTCAGTGTGCCCTGGGTAATTCTTCCGATTCCCAGACGGCCGATATAGTCATCGTAAGCCAGCTGGCAGACCTGCATCTGCAGCGGCTCATCGCTCTTATCCGGATATGGATCGCAGTGCTCGATGATGGTGTCCAGAAGCGGGTTGATGTTCAGTCCGCCGTATCCTTCCGGCGTATGCTTCATCTTTTCCGGACCTTCTCCCACGATAACGCTCTCTGCTTCCTTCGGATCCTTTACGGCGATACCCTGACGGGCAATTCCGTACAGGATCGGGAAGTCGAGCTGGTCGTCATTAGCATTCAGATCCATGAACAGCTCATATACCTCATCGACAACTTCATCGATTCTGGCATCCTTCTTATCAATCTTGTTAATGAACAGAATCGGGTTCAGACCCTGCTCCAGTGACTTGCTCAGTACGAATCTGGTCTGCGGCATCGGTCCCTCACTGGAGTCTACCAGCAGGATAACCGTGTCTACCGTCTTCATGATACGCTCAACCTCTGAGGAGAAGTCCGCGTGTCCCGGCGTGTCGACGATGTTGATTTTTACATCATTATGCATGATGGAGCAGTTCTTGGAATAAATCGTAATTCCACGCTCACGCTCGATGGCATCGCTGTCCATGACGCAGTCTACGACTTCCTCATTCTCACGGAAGACGTGGCTCTGTGCGAGGAAGGCATCAACCAGAGTGGATTTTCCGGCATCGACGTGCGCGATAACCGCGATATTGATGATTTTCTGTTTATTTCCCATGTATTTCCCTTCTTTTCCTTTTCCAAACTAACAATTAATATTAGCACATAAAAGCACCATATTCAATATTGCAGCCTGGCAGGAATCTGCATTTTCCCACAGTCAGCGGGCAAGAAATGTTAATCCTGATCCGTCAGTCTCCAGTCGATCGGCGTCTGTCCGCAGCTCTCCAGGAAAGCATTCGTCCTGGAAAAGTACCGGCCCCCGAAAAATCCCCGGTAGGCCGACAGCGGACTCGGATGCGGTCCGCTCAGCACCAGATGCTGCCGCCCCGTAATCAGCGGAATCTTTGACTTGGCATTTCCTCCCCAGAGAATAAACACCATCGGCTTTTCCCTCTGATTCAGAAGCTCAATGATCCGGTCTGTCAGCTGCTCCCAGCCGTGTCCCCTGTGGGAATTCGCCTGGTGCGCGCGCACGGTCAGCACCGTATTCAGAAGCAGAACACCCTGCTCTGCCCAGGGAATCAGACATCCGTTGTCCGGAGGCGGCGGCGCAATGCCCAGGTCATCCTGAAGCTCCTTAAAGATATTTACCAGTGACGGCGGCTGCTGCACGCCCTTCTGGACGGAAAATGCCAGCCCCTGCGCCTGTCCCGGCTCGTGATAAGGATCCTGTCCCAGAATCACTGCCTTCACCTTATGATAAGGTGTGTACTTTAATGCATTGAAAATGTCATACATGTCCGGGTAGACCGTCCCCGTCTTATACTCATGATAGAGAAAGCGGCGGAGATGCTGATAATTCTCTCCCGCGAAATCATCCTTCAGCAGGTCATCCCAGTCATTTCCGATATGAACCATAAACAGCAGTCTCTCCTTACTCAATGATGCGCCGGAATCGTATCGCGGCCTTACCGCCTCCAGCGCCCTGTAATTTTAATACTACCACATTGAGAACAAATTTTCATCAACAATCATGTGGAAATTTATTAAATTCGCTTAATTTCACTGTTTAAATTTTGTCAATCAATCACAATTCCTCACGTCTGACAAAATCCACCCGCCAAGAGGGTCAAAGCAGGGGCATTCCGCGGCAGAATGCTTCTGCTTGTCAGCCGCACAGTTCTTTTTCTCCTTGCCGGCTGTATTTTTTGTCCGAACCACACAAAATTTACAATCTGATATTCCATGCCTGAACTAAACATGTTAAAATGTAAACAATTATATTGAAGCTGGCAATAGAACAGGAGGATGAAATGGATAAACAGAATGCGATTCTGACTGTTGTGGGAAAGGATCACACGGGAATTCTTGCTGCTGCGGCGGCGGAAGCAGCAAAGGCAAATGGAAATATCGAAGATGTATCTCAGTCCGTGCTGAACGGGTTCTTCTCTATGGTAATGGTCATCGACGTCTCTTCTCTGAAGGGTACGCTGATGGACCTGCAGGGCGCGGTGCAGAAAGCGCTGCCGGATATGGAGATTCATCTGATGCATGAAAATATTTTCAAGGCAATGCATACTATTTAATAAAGGAGGAAATCATGACCATGCCACTGCCAATGGATAACATTATGGAAACGGTAAACATGATCCAGAATGAAAATCTGGACGTGCGGACGATTACCATGGGCATTTCACTGCTGGACTGCGCAGACAGCGATATCGATCAGTCCTGCAGAAAAATATACGATAAAATCCTGAGAAAAGCAGACCATCTGGTAAAAACCGGAGAAAAGCTTTCAGCGAAATACGGTATTCCGATTGTTAACAAACGTGTTGCGGTTACGCCGATTTCCATGCTGACCGGGGTCAGCGGCGGCGACCCGGTGAAATACGCAAGGGTTCTGGACAAGGCCGCCCACGAAATCGGCATCGACTTTATCGGCGGATTCAGTGCTCTGGTGCACCGGGGATTCAGCGCCGGCGACCGTGATCTGATCGAAGCCATTCCGCAGGCCCTCGCAGAAACGGAACTGGTCTGCTCCTCCGTCAATATCGGCTCCACCAAGGCCGGAATTAACATGGACGCTGTCAAAATGATGGGTAAAGTCTTCCGAAAAACTGCAGAACTGACAAAAGACCGGCAGTGCATCGGGGACGCGAAACTGGTGGTCTTCTGCAACGCAGTCGAGGATAATCCCTTCATGGCCGGCGCCTTCCACGGCGTGGGAAATGCGGACTGCTGCCTCAGCACCGGTGTTTCCGGCCCGGGCGTAGTGCGCAGCGTGCTTCACCGCATGCCGGACGACGCGCCGATGGATGAAATCGCCGAGGCCATTAAAAAGACGGCCTTTAAAATCACCCGTGTCGGCCAGCTGATCGGAAAAGAAGCTGCCTCGATGCTGGATGTTCCCTTCGGAATCGTCGACCTGTCCCTGGCACCGACTCCGGCCATCGGCGACTCTGTCGCCCGGATCCTGGAAGAGATCGGCCTGGAAGAATGCGGCGGCCACGGCACCACTGCTGCCCTCGCCATGCTGAACGATGCCGTGAAAAAAGGCGGCCTGATGGCCTCTTCCAGCGTCGGCGGCCTCTCCGGCGCCTTCATCCCGGTCACCGAAGACGAAGGCATGATCTCCGCCGCGAGAAACAAGACCCTGTCCATCGAAAAACTGGAAGCCATGACTGCCGTATGCTCCGTCGGCCTTGACATGATCGTCATCCCGGGCGACACCAGCGCGGAAATCATCTCCGCTATCATCGCGGATGAAGCCGCCATCGGCATGGTCAACTCCAAAACCACCGCCGTCCGCGTCATCCCGGCCATCGGCCTGAAAGAAGGCGAAGAACTGAACTTCGGCGGCCTCCTGGGAAGCGGCCCGGTCATGAACGTCCGCCGCCAGTCCCCGGCAAAAATGATCCACCGCGGCGGCCGGATCCCGGCGCCGCTGCAGAGTCTGAAGAACTAAAAGGAGGCCTGTTGTGATCCGGTCTGATCTTGAAAAATACTCTTTGTCGATCATTACAGAATATTACAGAAAGAATATGGATCCGATGTTCGACATGCTCGATGAGGATGTTCTCTGGATCGGGCCGCGGAAGGGCCAGGTCATCCGGACACGCAGCGAACTGATCAGGCGCTTTACGTCCGAGCCGGTTGAGCAGGAATTCCGCATGGGCAGCATTACGGTCCAGCACGTCCGCACGGGCAGCTCTTCCTGGGAAATTCTGCTGGAATACCCGGTCGCCACGATCTTTCCAAGCGGTGAAAAACATATTCATCAGCAGCGCCTGCACCTCTCCTGGGGCCTCGACAAAACGCAGAGACGCAAGGGGCCGAATGGTACTTACAAGATAAAAATGATTCACATCTCCAACATCCAGGGGATGGACAGCGATCTCATCAGCGCCAGATCGCCGGAAGATTCCATGCCTGACGCGGTAAAGATATCCGAGCCGGAGAAGACCCTGAAACGCTGTATCATTCACGGGAAGGACGGCGTTACGCATTACATTGCATTACGGGACATTCTCTATCTGGAAAGCATAAACGGCGGAAAAAACACGCTGGTTCATACACGGGACGGTGAAATTCCGGCCAGGGAACGTCTGCATTACTTCCTGGACGCTTATCCTGACCGCTTTCTCCAGCCGCATATCAGCTACGTTATTAATCCGTCCTGCGCGGAAAGCCTGCAGCGCTTTACCCTGACTCTGACAGGCGGAATCGAAATTCCGGTCCCGGAAAAACGGTTCACCGCATTCAAGCAGGAACTGAACGCCTGGATTTCCGAAAACCTGTAATCTGCGCATAAAAAGTACCGGCAGCGGTCATCGTTCTGATGAATCGCTGCCGGCTTTCTGCACTGCAATGATTATCTCATTTTTATTTTTGATTCAATCTCAGAGATCTGTGCGTGCTATTTAACGGTTACAACTGCCTTGTCGCGGATGCCGTTGACGCCCAGTACGTATACGGTTGTCTTTCCGGCCTTCTTCGCCTTGATCTTACCTGTGTTGTAATCAACAGTCGCGATATTGCTGTCTGCTGACAGGTAACGGAGAAGTCCGCAGTGTGTGTCGTCGAGGAAAGCTCTCTTCTTATTCACCTTGGAGATGGATGCCTTGAGCGTATAGCTCTTGCCCTTCTTCAGAGTGATGGAATGCTTCTTCGCCTTTACACTCTTCACGTTGGTGCTGCGGGCGCTTGTGTTTCCGGCTACGGAGTGAACCGTAACGCTGTTTCTGACGACAACTTTCTTTCCGTTCTTGATCTTGTATGCGGCTACATAGTACTTGTAGTTATGTCCGGTCTTCAGGTTCTTTACCTTGTAGACGCGGGCCTTGGAAGCCTTGTATGTCGCAACTTTCTTGAACGGATGCACTTTTTTCGCCTCATCGCAGTGGTTGGTGTAGATGAAGTATCCGTCTACATTCTTCAGTGCGGTCCAGGTCAGGGTCTGGGTGTGCTTTCCTGTGGCGATGACCTTAGGAAGCAGGATGCCCGTTACCTTCTTGCTTGTCTGCGGTCTTACCTGTGTGTTTGTCTTTGTCCACTTCACGTAAACGTGTGTGTCGCTCTTAATTGGCTGGCTGAAGTCAAAGGTCTTCGTAAAGTCCTTATCGGTGTAATATCCGTCGATCTTATAACCATCTCTGGTCAGGTCGTCCGGCTCTACTGCGTTTCCACCGTCCGGCACAGTCTGGATGATGTCCGGCTGACCGTTGTTCGGTGTAATGGTAACCGTGTGCTCCTCAGCAGGAGTAACCGGCGTTACCGGAGTCACTGGAGTGACCGGTGTGTTGTCAACCGTTACCTCTGAAGGATCCGATGTCTTCGGTCCGTCGACAGGATCATTATCTCCGGCAGACGCATTGTCGATGACAGCCGAATTCTTGATCTTCGTTTTATCCTGAACGTTGCTGTTTACTTTTGCCTTCAGCGTAAGAACTGCCGTTCCCTTATCTGCAATAATCAGATTGCTCCAGGTTACCGTTCCGTTAACAATGACTCCGCCCTTATCTGCACTTTCGAAAGTGAGGTTGGAATCCAGCTTATCGCTTACAGTTACACCAGTCAGGGCCTTTCCTGTGTTATTTGCTACGGTAATGGTGTAGGTAATGGTTTCGCCCGGCTTTGCAGTCTTCTTGTCGGCGGTCTTCGTTACCGTGAGGCCGTTCCAGTCGGTCTTATTATCAACAGTGACCTTTGTCTCTTCAGACTGCTTAGGACTATTCGGATCCGGTGTAAAATTATCATCGTTTCCGCCAGATGCTCCTGTGATTACAGCAACATTTTTAATCACGGTATTGTCTGCCGTGCCATCTTTGACCTTTGCAGAGAATGTCAGTGTTGTCTCTCCTGATTTTACATTTTCGAGATTCCACTTAATGGCACTGCCGTCTTTCTGGCCACCATTGGAGGCATCATTGTTGTATTCCAGTGCTGCATCCAGATCGTCAGAAACAGCGACATTCTTTAAGACTTTTCCGGTATTGTTGTTCACCGTGATGGTGTACTTAACAGTTTCTCCCGGTTTTGCTGTGCTCTTGTCAGCAGATTTGCTTACCGTGAGACCATTCCAGTCGGTCTTATTATCGACAGTGACCTTTGTTTCTTCGGATTTTTTCGGATTGTCGAGATTGTCATTATCTCCTGCAGAAGCGGATGTAACCGTTGCTGCATTGCCGATCTCTGTCTTATCTGGTGTACCAGCCTTTACCTTTGCTTTCAGCGTCAGTGTTTTTGTTTCATCCTTGTCAAGGTTAAGATTCTTCCAGAATACTGTTCCCTGATCATTGCTTCCAGGTTCACTTGCACTTACAAACTCAAGGTTGGAATTCAGTGCATCCTTTACCTCAACACCTGTCAGGGCTTTTCCGGTCTCATTCTTTACCTTGATGGTATAAGTAATCGTTTCTCCCGGTTTTGCGGTGCTCTTGTCAGCAGACTTGCTTATCTTGAGGCCATCCCAGTTGGTCTTATCGACAGTGACCTTTGTTTCCTCAGATGTTTTCGGATTGTCGAGATTGTCATTATCTCCTGCAGAAGCGGATGTAACCGTTGCTGCATTGCCGATCTCTGTCTTATCAGGTGTATCTGCTTTTACTTTCGCCTGAAGTGTAAGTGTAGCTGTATCTCCACTTGCAATAGACAAATTGCTCCAGCTTACGGTTCCATTACCATTGGCTCCGTCATGATCTGCATTTACAAATTCAAGATTGGAATTCAGCTTGTCCTGTACTGCAACTCCGCTCAGTGCTTTTCCAGTCTCGTTCTTTACCTTGATTGTATAGGTAATCGTATCACCCGGCTTTGCGGTCTTCTTGTCGGCGGTCTTCGTTACCGTGAGGCCATCCCAGTCCGCCTTGCTGTTCCACAGCGGCTTAACGGTTGTAACATATCCTTCGGTTTTCGCAGTAGCCCAGTCCCAGCCGGCGAATTCCTTATTCTTGTCCTTGCTTGTCGGGTTTGTTCCAGTATAACCTGGATGGGAATCGCTGGTTGCCCGAGAAGTCAGTGCGCCGGTTGTCTGCAGCGCACTTCCGTCTTCATCTGCATAAATAAGCTTATACAGTTCAACAGTCGGTATGTCAAAATCTGACTTTTCGATCGTCTGCTGGGTATTACTGTCTGTATAAGTCAGCTTGACTCCCTCGCTGCCATCCGTAGAATTTCCGTTGGTGAACAGTTTTCCTGATGCATCGCTGTTCGGCTCGATATAGAAACTCTTCGACTGGTTCTCGCTTGTAATAGTTCCCACTT
>JBJFHK010000015.1:0-4014 GCA_051893535.1 Eubacterium sp.
CGGCAGATTGCGGCGCTTGAAGAGGAACTGGGCACTGAGCTTTTTAACCGCAGCGGAAAACATATCTACCTTACGGATGACGGAATTCTGCTGAAGAGAAGAGCTCTTGAGATTTTGGATCTGCAGGAGCGCACGGTAGAAGAGATCAAGGGAAAGAACGAAGTCGTTGCCGGTACCGTGACCATCGGCTGCGGAGAGTTCGCAGCTGTGGAAACGCTGGCAGAAATCTGCAGACGTTACAGGCAGAAATATCCGCTGGTTCAGATTGCTCTCCATACTGGGACGGCGGACGCGGTAAATGAGATGATGAACAAGGGCCTGGTCGACATCGCCCTGTTCATGGAGCCGGTCAGTACGGAAGATTTTGACTATATCCGTATCGTCAATCAGGATCACTGGGTCGTAGGAATGCGGCCGGATGATCCTCTTGCGAAGAAAGCTTACATTGAGAAAGAAGACCTTCTGGACAAGCCCCTGATTCTTCCGGAACGTATCGGCGTGCAGAGCGAGCTGGCCAACTGGTTTGGAGAAGACTTTTCCCGGCTTCACATCGCCTACACCAGTAATCTGGGAACGAACGCGGCGGTCCTGGCATCGAAAGGCCTGGGTTATACAGTTTCCATTGAAGGCGCAGGGAAGTACTGGAAGGATGAGCTTCTGGTGCAGAGAAGACTTTACCCGGAAATTCCTACGGGAACAGTATTTGCCTGGCGGAGGAATATCCCGTATGCAGAGGCGGCAAAAAGATTCATTCAGGAGATCAATGCTTTTAAGGCATAATAAATGATAAAAAATAGGCGTTGGACATAACATCCGGCTGCAGACTATAGTAGGTGTGTAAGGAAATGAGTTTTCTCTTGCACATCTTTTTTTGTCAGAAAGACGGCAGAAAGCCGCAGAAACATATGAGGAGGAAATGGTATGGGAAAGAAGCTGCTTGCATACTTCAGCGCGACGGGAACGACCAAAGAGGCCGCGGAAAAGGTCGCAGATTACATCGGGGCAGATATTTTCGAAATTGTCCCGGAAACGCCGTACAAGAACGAGGACCTGAACTGGATGAATAAAAAAGCCAGAAGCACTGTTGAAATGAAGGATCCGCAGAGCCGCCCGGCAATTAAGAAGGGGAATCTGAATCCGCAGGATTACGACGAAATCGTGCTGGGATTTCCGATCTGGTGGTATGTGGCGCCGAAGATTGTCAACACATTCCTGGAGTCCTATGACTTCTCCGGAAAGAAAATTGTTCTGTTTGCGACGTCAGGGGGAAGCGGATTCGGAAACACAGTAAGAGAACTTCAGCCGTCCGCGCCAGACGCAGTCATCACGGAAGGCAAGGTATTAACCCGCGCTTCTTCCGGCGAGATTAAGAAATGGATAGACACACTTTAGGATCAGGAGGAAGACGAAATGAAGAAAATTACACAGGACGCAGGAAGAAAAGCGCTGGGAGAGTTCGCTCCCCAGTTCGCGCATTTTAATGACGATGTACTGTTTGGGGAAAACTGGAATAATCAGGATATTGATGTGAAGACCAGATGCATCATTACGGTGGTGGCTCTGATGTCCTCGGGAATTACGGATTCTTCTCTGGTTTACCATCTGCAGAACGCGAAGGCGCATGGTGTAAGCCAGAAAGAAATTGCCGCAGTAATCACCCACGTGGCATTCTACGCCGGCTGGCCGAAGGCCTGGGCTGTATTCAATCTTGCCAAGGACGTCTGGCAGAACGGCGAGGGTGATCTTCCGTATGAAGATGAAGCCATGCGCGCCCATGCAAAGTCCATGGTTTTCCCGATCGGCGCTCCGAATGATGGATACGCCCAGTATTTCTCCGGAAACAGTTATCTGGCGCCGGTTTCCACCGAGCAGGTTGGAATTTTCAATGTAACGTTTGAGCCGGGATGCCGCAACAACTGGCATATTCACCATGCGAAGAAGGGCGGCGGCCAGATCCTCGTCTGTGTAGCGGGAAGAGGTTACTATCAGGAAGAGGGTAAAGATCCGGTTGAAATGAAGCCGGGTGACTGCATCAACATTCCGCCGGAAGTCAAGCACTGGCACGGCGCGGCGCCGGACGAGTGGTTCTCCCATCTGGCCATCGAGGTTCCGGGAGAGGATTCTTCCAACGAGTGGTGCGAGCCTGTTTCCGACAAAATCTACAGCAGCCTGAAATAGCAAGGAGATAAGGATATGTTTAACAATGCATTGAAATTAAATAACGGAGTCGTTATTCCTCAGCTGGGACTTGGCACCTGGTTCATCGATGATGATAAGGCCGCTGACGCGGTAAAAGCAGCCGTAAAAATCGGATACCGTCATTTTGACACGGCGCAGGCCTATGGAAATGAGCGCGGTGTCGGAGAAGGCGTCCGTACCTGCGGAATCCCGAGAGAAGATCTGTTTGTCGTTTCCAAGGTTGCTGCAGAGCATAAAACCTATAAAGAGGCAGAGGCCGGAATTGATGAAACGCTTTCTAAGATGGGACTGGATTATCTGGACATGATGATCATCCACAGCCCGCAGCCGTGGGTAAAGGTGAATCAGTCCGATGACCGGTATGAAGAGGGAAATCTCGAAGCCTGGAGAGCCCTGGAAGACGCCTATAAGGCTGGAAAGCTGAAGGCCATCGGCGTATCCAACTTCCAGATTCACGACATTGAAAATATCATTGAGCACGGTGAAATCAGGCCGATGGTGGATCAGATCCTGCTCCATGTCAGCAACACGCCGCTCGAACTGATCGATTACTGCCAGAAGCAGGGTATCGTCGTTGAAGCTTATTCTCCAAACGGTCACGGCGAGATTCTCCACAATCCGGAAATCGCTGAAATGGCAGAGAAATATGGAGTTTCCGTACCGCGTCTCTGCATCCGCTACGACATCCAGCTCGGCGCGGTTGTACTTCCGAAAACCGCCAATCCGGACCATATGAAAGAAAACGCAGATGTCGATTTTGAGATTTCTGATCAGGATATGGAGACACTGAAGAATTTCAAGCACATTGACGGCTACGGAAAGAGCGGAATCTTCCCGGTATATGGAGGAAAACTGTAATATAGTTCCTGGAGGAGGTATCATGAAATATACTACAATCGGCAGTACAGACATTAAAACTTCAAAGATCTGTGTGGGCTGCATGAGCTTCGGCAGGGCCGGGACTATGCACGACTGGACCCTGGACGAGAAGAAAACAGATGAAGTTGTCGGTCATGCACTGGATCTTGGAATCAATTTCTTTGATACGGCAAACGGCTACTCAGAAGGGACCAGCGAGGAATATCTGGGTAAGGCGCTGAAAAATCATACAGCCAGAGACAAGGTGGTCATCTCCTCCAAGGTATATTTCAATCCCGGAAGGCTGTCCAGTGAAGCAATCCACAGAGAGATTGACGGAACTCTCCGCCGTCTGGGTTCGGATTACCTGGACCTGTACATCATTCACCGCTTTGATTATGAAACTCCTGTCGAAGAAACCATGGAAGCACTGAATGATCTGATTAAGCAGGGAAAAGTCCGGGCGATCGGCGCTTCGGCCATGTATGGCTGCCAGTTCTATAACATGCAGATGGCGGCAAAGGAAAATGGCTTAGCGCAGTTTCAGGCCATGGAAAACCACTATAATCTTCTGTACCGCGAAGATGAACGTGAACTTATTCCAATCTGCCGGCAGATGAATGTTTCCCTGATGCCTTACAGCCCTCTGGCAGCCGGTCACCTGACGAGGCCGTCCTGGACCGGAAACAGCCTCCGTGCAAAAACGGACCGCGTTGCCATGGGCAAGTACGATGATTACGAGAAGAATGACATGCAGATTGTCGACCGTGTTCATGAACTCGCGGAGACGCACCATGTATCCATGGCCCAGATTGCCATTGCCTGGCAGTGGGCGAAAGGAGTCTCTTCTCCGATCATCGGGGCAACCAGAGCAGAAAATTTCGATGATGCTGCGGCAGCGCTTAATGTTAAATTATCAGAGGATGAAATCCGTTATCTGGAGGAGCCATATCTTCC
>JBJFHK010000016.1:0-3999 GCA_051893535.1 Eubacterium sp.
ACACCGGCAAAAGCCCGTATTCTCGGTTCCGACTACATCGTTGTGGGCCGTCCGATCACGCAGGCAGACAAGCCTGTTGAGGCTTACCAGCGCTGCTGCAGGGACTTCCTGGGCACTGGTAAATAAGGCCCCTTAGAGCATCGGGTGGATACCCGGGTGTCTGACGGACAGACAAGAGCCGCAGATAACCACGCGGCATGAATCACCGCAGAATTCCGGACAGCCCGGCGGGGAATCCTCCTGCCGGTTCAGATTTTGTCCGAAAATATATAAATCTACACATACATAAAGGAGAATCACTATGACTGCAGAAAAAGACATTGCACGCGGACTGCTCTCAATTGAAGCTGTATTCCTGCGTCCAAACGATCCATTCACCTGGGCCAGCGGCATCAAGAGCCCGATCTACTGCGACAACCGCCTGACACTGTCCACGCCCTATGTCCGCACACTGATCGAGCAGGGCCTGAAGGAGACGATTCAGACCTGGTATCCGGAGTGTGAACTGCTGATGGGCACCAGCACAGCCGGCATCCCGCACGCAGCGATCACCGCGCAGATGATGGGACTTCCGATGGGCTATGTCAGAGGTTCTCACAAGAGCCATGGCAGAAACAATCAGATCGAGGGACGTCTCATCCCGGGGCAGAAAACGGTCGTTATTGAGGATCTGATCTCTACGGGCGGATCTTCCTGCGAGACCGTCGATGTTCTGAGAGAAGCCGGAGCCGATGTCGTCGGCATCGCCAGCATTTTCACTTACGGACTTTCCGCAAGTGAAGCCAAACTGAAGGAGCATAATGTGGTCAACCACAGTCTCTGCACACTGGACACTCTGGTGGATGCCGCTGTTGAGATGGGCCATATCAGCCCGGCAGAAAAGGAAAAAATCCTGAAATTCCGCGCGAATCCGTCCGACGAAAGCTGGATGAAATAGAATACACTTAATAAGCCGTCATCGCAATTTAAGAGGAGGAAACAGACAGAATGGATAAGCTTGAGGTAAAACACAATCCGAGAAGCATCATCAATATCACCGATTTAAGCGTTGAGGAGATCGATCATCTGATCAAAACCGCCAATGACATCATTGAGAATCCGATAAAGTACCAGGACATCTGCGCGCATAAAAAACTCGCAACCCTGTTCTTTGAGCCATCCACCAGAACGCGCCTGAGCTTCACGGCCGCCATGATGGAACTGGGCGGAAACGTCCTCGGATTCGCTGAGGCCTCCTCTTCCTCTGCCAGCAAGGGTGAAAGTGTCGCAGACACGATCCACATCGTCAGCCTCTATGCCGACATCATCGCCATGCGCCATCCTAAAGAAGGTGCGCCGCTGGTTGCCTCCGCACACTCTGAAGTCCCGGTCATCAATGCCGGAGATGGCGGACATTTCCATCCGACCCAGACCCTGACCGACCTGCTGACTATCAGCCGCAAGAAAGGCAGCCTGAACAACTTCACTATCGGGTTCTGCGGAGACCTGAAGTTCGGCCGCACCGTACATTCCCTGATCGAAGCCCTCATGCGCTATCAGGGCGTCAAGTTTATCCTGATTGCCCCGCCGGAGCTGCGTCTGCCGAAGTACATGAAGGAAAAGATGAACGCCGCGGGCGCCGAATGGAAAGAGTACGAGAAACTGGAAGATGCTATGCCGGAACTCGACGTTCTCTACATGACCCGTGTCCAGAAAGAGCGTTTCTTCAATGAAGAAGATTACGTCCGTCTGCGTGACAGCTACATCCTGACCCTGGACAAGCTGAAGCCGGCGAAGAAAGACATGATCATCATGCATCCGCTGCCGCGTGTCAACGAGATCTCCGTCGAGGTCGACGACGATCCGAGAGCCTGCTACTTCTATCAGGCACACTGCGGAAAATACATCCGTGAGGCACTGATTCTGTACCTGCTGGGACTGAAATAGCAGGCCGCATTTACAGGACAAAAAAGAACTGCGCAAGGAATTAACGGGAGGCAAATCATGAATATTGACGGACTGACAAACGGAATCGTACTGGACCATATTACAGCCGGAAAAGGCATGCGCATCTATGAGATGCTGAAGCTGGACAAGCTAGACTGCACGGTTGCCATCATTCAGAACGCAACGAGCAACAAAAAAGGACGCAAGGACATCATCAAAATTGATTCCCTGATCGATCTGAACTACGATATGATCGCCTATGTAGACAGCAATGTCACCGTAGACATCATCAAAAACGGAAAGGTCTGCGAGAAGCGTTCAGTCAATCTTCCGGAGACACTGACCAACATCATCTCCTGCCACAATCCGCGCTGCATCACTTCTACTGAGCAGGGCATCGATCAGATCTTCCATCTGGTTGACCCGGAGCGCCGCATTTACCGCTGCGCATACTGCGACACCGAGTACAGTGAAAAATAGTACGGGAGGAATTTTATATGCTGTTATCTGAACTATTCTCCGGACAGCCGGATGTGGAAATTACAGGACTGACCCTGGATTCCCGCACCGTAAAGCCGGGATATATGTTCTTCTGCATCAAAGGATACGAGCAGGACGGACACCGCTATGCCGGCTCCGCCGCTGAGAAAGGCGCCGCTGCCATCGTCATCACGGAAGATGTCGAGCAGAAACCGGGCGTTGTATATGTAAAAGTAAAAGACATGAACGCGGAACTGAACCGCGTCTGTGACCTGTTCTTCGGTCAGCCGAGCCGTCACATGACGGTTTTCGGCGCCACCGGAACCAATGGAAAATCAACGCTGACCAGCGTCATTTCCGATATCTATTCCCATTACCGTCCCTGCGGCTATATGGGAACCATCGCCATCCGCTACGGGGATTATTCCCGCGTGGCCAACCTGACCACGCCGGATCAGGTGGAAACACACGCCAACCTGAAGGAAATGCTGGATCACGGCATGCAGGCCGCGGCCATGGAAGTCAGCTCCCAGGGGCTGGACAGGGGCAGAGTCGACAGCGTAGATTTTGACTGCGCCGTATTCACCAACCTGACCCACGACCACCTGGACTACCACAAGACCATGGAGAACTATTTTGAGGCAAAAAAACGGCTTTTCCGCAATCTGAAGCCTTCTGCCGTCGCCGTGCTGAATGCCGACGATGAAATCTCCATCCAGGGTCTGAAAGACTGCTGCCCATGCCGTTACGTCACCTACGGAACGGACCAGGGCGAATCGGAAACCGATGAAAACGGCTACCCGATTGAAGGAAGCCACTCCAAACCGGGCACAGCGGAAACCGTCGACTACTTCGCAAAAGACATCATCCAGCGTGCTGACGGCTGCAGTTTCACGCTCTGCTATGACGGAAAGGAATACCCGGTCACAACCAATATGGCCGCGCTGTATAACGTCTACAACCTGCTGGGCGCTGTTGCCGCCATGCACGAGTGCGGCATGCCGCTGGAGCAGATCATTCCGCTACTGAAAGACATTCCGCAGGTAGACGGACGGATGGACAGAGTCGATGAAGGACAGCCCTTCACGGTCGTTGTCGACTACGCCCACACACCGGACGGCTATGAAAAGATTTTCAATTACGCAAAGGAAATCACTGATAAAAGCGGCGGAAAAATCTATGCCGCATTCGGATGCCCGGGAAAGCGCGACGTGGCCAAGCGCCCGGTTATGGGACGGATTGCCGGGGAATTCTGCACAGAAGTCGTCCTGACCTCTCAGGATCCGCGTGATTCCGAACCGGAAGATATCGCAGAGCAGATTGCGGAAGGAGTAAAGAAAACCTCCTGCCGCTGGTCTTTTGTCCACGACCGGGATAAAGGCATCGCCAAAGCCATTTCTCTGGCTTCTGCAGGCGACGTAGTCCTCAGCCTGGGAAAGGGCGGAGAGACCTATATGTATTATGAAGAAGGCCGCCGCCCGTGGATGACCGACAAGGCCGCCGCCCGCAAGGCGCTGAACGAGCTGGGATACCGAAAAGACAAATAGCAAGTAAAAATCAAAGAGCTGCCGTACGATGCTTATACGGGCATTG
>JBJFHK010000017.1:0-22031 GCA_051893535.1 Eubacterium sp.
TAAATGATAGTTATCAAAATATTGACAAATCATAACGGAGGTGTCAGACTGGGTATATCTGAATGAATGGAAATGGGAAAGTTATTATGGAATTTCATCGTATCACAACAGCAGACAGCCCGGTATTTTCAGATGCCATGCGCCTCTACGCGGTCAGCTTTCCAAAACACGAACAGCGTGAAGAGGCTTCACAGAATGAAATTATGAGTAACCCGGCCTATCATTTTGATGTGGTATGTGACGCGGAGAAGCTCGTTGGAGAAATTCTGTACTGGGAGATTGGTAAATTTTATTATGTGGAACATTTCTGTGTCCACCCGGATTTGAGAGGGCAGCATTACGGGCAGCGGATTCTCGAGGCATACCAGGATACACCAATGATCCTGGAAATTGATCCATTGACAGATTCTATATCCCGCAGGAGAAAAAAATTCTACGAACGATGCGGCTTTACTGATAATTCGTATGCTCATGTCCATCCGCCATATCACGCGGGAAATTCCGGACATCCACTGATCGTCATGAGCTCTCCGGATAAACTGACAGAAGAAGAGTATGTTTTATTCCGCCGGTTTCTGGAGCAGAAGGTAATGAAAAACGCATATTAATCTTCCGGAGCAGGCCGCGTAGCGAATGCGAATTTGCGCGATGAACTGAAAACGGATCTCCTTGAAGTCCAGCCGGAATTCGCAGCTGTGGGACACGGCTTCTGCCTGGAGTTCAGTGTTTAGAAGAATTTGAATGTGTGACAGGGTCCAGATCGCGTTAATACAGATTTTGATAATTTGTAAATAAATACTGTTATGTTTATAGCATGCAAATAGTTGCCGCAATAACTGATAAAAATGCTGCTTATTTGCGGTGCATAGTCGGGAAACGGGTATAGAAAAGCAGTTTCCCGACTTGTATTTTTTCCAGTCGGGAAAGTAAGAAGATTGGAGCTGTTTTCCCGACTGTGCGCTGATTAAATTGTATACGATCAAGCGATAAATGAATGCTTATTACATAATTAGTATATTAATGCGCTATTTGCGTATACAGATCGTGATTATTATATGCATTTGGATGGAAATGGAACGTATCCGGTTAATGTGTCTCTATTCATGAGCCTATTTTCGGGAAAGCATCTTTTCCAGGCAGCTTTCCGAATTATCCGGCCCTTGAAAAGTCGGGATATCGGTGCTTAGTAGAGGCTTTCCCGACTTTATATTTGATCAGTCGGGAGAACAGGCTCTTCGAGTGAGTTTCCCGACCGATCTTAGAGATTTTGTATTAATTTTAGTGGAATATTCCGTGAATAAGTATATTGTATACGCTGGTGTACCTGACTGTCTGAGTTAGTCGTTTTCTCCTTTGCCATCATGTAAGTTTTTAACAGTCTGTATTAGGTTATCAGGCTGCTTCAGCTGTATCTGTTGCATTTTATGCTTTTCTGTATACAATAATTGTGAAAGAAGGACATTGAAATGATCAAGATGAAGCATAGCAAACTTATTTCCATTGCAGCCGCCGCCATGCTGTTTGCAGCGGCGGTTCCGATTTCCGCGTCTGCGGAGACAACGGCCAGTGATCCGGCAGATCATATCAACCTTGCGAATTCGTATTTTGCCCGGCTGAAGGACAGCTACGTCTATCAGGGGAAGCCGGTAACGCCGGGATTTCAGGTAGAAAGCGAGCTAGTGAAGGAAAAGGATAATGGAGACGGTACAGTGACACGCACTACTTATCTGATTATCCTGAAGAAAGGGAGCGATTATTCGACAGAAGTTTCCGGTAATCAGGGAATCGGCACGGCAACAATCAGCGTGACCGGGAAGGGCAGATGTTCAGGAACTCTGAAAGGAAATTTCAAGATCCTTCCGGCAAAGGCCACCCTGAAAACGGCCTCCCAGCAAGGAAGAAAACTATCTGTCCGTTATCATACTGTCCCGGGCGGATGCAGCTATCAGCTCGCGGTCAGGAAGCGGGGAAGCCGGAAATGGCAGTACGCGGCAGCCGGAAAACGTTCGCTGATCACGAAGAAAATCACGGCGGGCATTGCTGCTTCTGTGAAAGTGCGAGCATATAAACGGGTTCATGGAAAAATGTATTACGGTGCCTGGTCGGCGGTAAAGAAGGTAAAAGAAAATTAACTTTTGGACTTTTTCCGGTTGACTTCCCACTTAGATATGCGTAAAATAAATTGTGCGCAATGTAAATGTATGAAATCGAGTTCGACTGGAAAGGAGAATAGTCATGAAAACTGCAGTAAGATATTATTCGAGATCAGGAAATACCAGACTTATGGCCGAGGCAATTGCGAAGGCATCGGGTGCAGAAGCCATATCCGCAGATGCGGAGAACGCTGCGCTTTCAGAGCCGGTGGATATTTTGTTTATCGGAGGTGCGCTCTACGCATACGGCATCGACGAGCATCTGAGTGAGTACATTCAGACTCTTCATGCTGATGACGTAAAGAAGGCGGTTGTTTTCTCAACGACCTGGATTTCCAAACATTCCATCGTCCTGATTAAAGAAGCACTCCAGAAACAGGGAATCAGCTGTGCGGATGAATTCCTGTATTTCAGAGGAAAGCCGAATGAGAAACAGCTGAAAGAAGCAGAAGCGTTCGCGAAAAAGTTCCTTTAGAAATACGGCCGGGACAGAAGATTCATTCTTTCTGAATATCTATACACGGAGATCTGTTTCAGATAATGAAAGAGCAAAGTTGTATATAGCACAATGATATGCGTTGAAAGTATGATATAATTCATAGTACTACAGTCAGACAGAGAGTGCATATTCGTAAAGGCAGTGATTCGGGGAGCAGGTTGTGAGCAGAGGACTAAAAGCGATCCTGGACTTTTTCCGTTCAGGAATTACAAGAGAACAGTTCCGGGAACTGAGTGATGAAATCAATGCGGAAAACCAGACGAACCTGCTGTTTGTGTCGGGGATTACCTGGGTTATTCTGTCGGTGATGTTTGTATTGTCGATTATCTTTCATTACCCTCAGGGATATACATCTTTGTATGGATTTACAGGACTGGTTTCGTTTGTCGTTTTTCTGGTTGCGAAAGGAAACAGAATATCATCGCATTCTCCTGGTATTATACTTGTCAGTATTTATGCTTATGTCAGTATTCTTATGATTTTTGGAATCGGACTTGCGCTGATTAACAGAGATCAGCAGGCGGTAACTTTTATCGCAATTTTGCTGGCATGTCCGCTGTTCTTTACGGATCTTCCGGTGAGGACCAACACCTGCCTGGTGATTTTTTCTGCGATATTTCTGATTGTTATGTCCCGTTATGATAACAGGACCGTGTTTGAAGATGACGCAGTAAATACCATAGTATTTATGCTGGTCAGTCTGCTCACCAGCACACACATCCGGAAAGTACGCTTTCAGAAATACATGTATTCAAAAAAGGTAACCGAACTGAGTGAGACAGATATTCTGACCGGGATGAGAAATCGCAATTCCTATGAGAAATGCGTCCCTTTATATGCAGAGCAGTGCCAGATCAATCTGTTCTGCGTTTTTATGGACGTGAACGGACTGCATGAGATCAATAATACGCAGGGACATGCGGCCGGAGACCGGATGCTGCAGACGATTGCGAAAGTGATGCTGGAGGTCTTCGGCAGGATGGACACGTACAGGATCGGTGGTGATGAGTACGTTGCGTTCGCTATGGATGCCGATGAGGCGGATATCCGGCGTAAGGTCAAGCGTGTGGTCAAGCTGATTGAGCAGCAGAATTATCACGTGGCTATCGGTTATGCGTCCGCTGTACGGCCGGACATCAACGTGGCCGAACTGATCTGCCGCGCAGAGGAGAAAATGTACGAACGAAAAAACGAGTATTATTCCCGTCCGGGGAATGACAGAAGAAGCAGGCGATAAGGCCTGCTTCTTTCATACTATCTGCAGCTCTGACTGTGCGGAGAGTGTCATAGATATTTTGATGCGTAATTCTCAGTTTTCCGGAGAGAGAAGTATTATCTGTCCAGCAGATCGTTCAGGAGCCCCTGACAGCCAGCCTCGATATCATTCCAGGTATCACGGAAATTCCCCGTGTACCAGGGATCGGCAACATCGCGCGGGTGGTCAGTGTAGTCCAGCAGAAGGGAAATCTTATTCTCTGCTTCCTGTCCCAGAATTCTGCGCATGTCCCGAAGATTCTCCTGGTCCATGCCGATGAAGAAGTCGTATCTGTCACGGTCTTCAGCGGTCAAAAGCGACGCGCGCAAGGAGTCAGCGAAGGGGCCGTCCAGGCCGTGTTTTCTCAGCTCGTCCATTGCGGGAGGGTAGATGGGATTGCCGCGGCCGTTCCAGATCTCCTCCGTAGTCGTAGCTGATGAATTTACCAGAAATTGATTCTGTAAACCTCGTTCTTCGATCATATTCTGCATATATACCTGTGCCATCGGCGAACGGCAGATATTCCCGTGGCAGATAAACATAATTTTATACAATGATAAATTCCTTTCGGCCTTACTTTTCGCTCTTTGTCAGCTCCAGATATTCTTTCTTGAATGCCGTAAATTTCTTCTCCGGGACACGCAGAACCGTGCCATTCCAGAGTTCGGCCTCGCAGCGCCGGATCTCCCTGATGTACAGTGGATTAACCATATAGCTGACGGACGGCTTCAGAAATACTTCCGGATAGTTTTTGGAGAAGTAGGACAGCGGTTTGGAGCAGCGGAGTTC
Organism: Eubacterium sp.; assembly: GCA_051893535.1. GTDB lineage: Bacteria > Bacillota > Clostridia > Peptostreptococcales > Anaerovoracaceae > Aminicella. The sequence goes on from JBJFHK010000017.1 coordinate 4,697, forward strand.
CTGGCTCCTGGTGTGAACAACCGACTGATGCCCCCCGCTGGCAGATTCGATCCAGACCAGGGCGGCGGAAGGGTAGGTGTATACAGAGCCATAGAGACCTGGAATGATGATGCGGCCGCCAGCCTCCGCGATCTTCTTCCCCGGAAGCGCGCCGATTCTGGACGTTGACATGTCGCCGAATGTCTTATAGTGAAGGTCGCGTTCATCCGGTTCCATCGGATTAGAAATGTGTACACAGATGATGCGGTAAGCAAGTGACTTGTCTTCATCGGTCTGCATGGACGGACGCAATACATAGGTGACTTGCAGGGTCTGCGGATGACGAATGATCGTGCCGTCCTTTTTCTTCCAGATAACCGTGTACATGCAGATAATCTCGCAGGAATTGGAAGTCACGGGAAGCGCAAATGTCCGGATATTCTCAACGGAAAATTCCGGAGATGGCGCATCAGAGAGCGAAGCGTTCCGGATTTTGGTTCCGGACGTGAGGAACTGTCCGGTGCGCGGCCCGATAAATATTGTTTTTTCATCCATATACTTAAACACTGCATCTACGTCCTGATCCAGATAACATTTTATGATGTCCAGTGTAATCGACATGGCAGTCTTCATATTAATCTGCATAATTTTGTCCCTTTCTTAAATCTCATACCGGCAGGGAGATATCGCAGACCGGCCGGCTGCTTCTGAGCCTGCATCGGAATAGAAGATGCAGGGCTTCTTAATCACTCTTTCCCAACATTATATCACGTAATTATTGGTTATTGGATGCGGAATTGACGTGATTTTTACCGGATTTTCCTGATTGACAAAAATCAGGCTCAAGGAAATACAGGTGCTTCTGCGGCCGTTCTACGATGCGTAGATTGTGCGGCAGGCGGATTCATGCTACTCTTAAGCAGCTGAAAGCGGCAGATGCCAGAACAGATAATGAAAATACGGAGGCGGATGTGCAGTCTGGATCATGAAAGGGCAGGCCGGCCGGCCTCTTGCAGGTTATATTTTGTCGAAAAGAGAAGGAGAAAGCAATGAATAATTATGTAACCGGAACGACGATCCGGCAGCTGAGAGAAAACAAGAAGATGACACAGAAGGAGCTCGCGGATACAATCGGAGTCAGTGATAAGACCATTTCTAAATGGGAGACAGGAAGAGGACTTCCGGATATTTCATTAATCGAGCCGCTTGCCAGGGCCCTTCAGCTGTCGGTAATGGAGCTGTTAAGCGGGGACTGCGTGACCAATCTCAACCGTTCCGCGAATATGAGGCGTTCCAGGATCTATGTCTGCCCAGTTTGCGGTAATATTATCCGGTCAACCGGAGATGCGGTGGTCAGCTGCTGCGGAATTACGCTGCCGGCTCTGGATGCAGAAGAGCCTGACGAGCAGCATCAGATTCAGGCTGAAGTTATGGATGGTGGATATCACGTTTTCCTTGATCATCCAATGACGAAAGACCACTATATTTCATTTCTCGCATATGTTACGGACAGCAGTTTTGAGCTTGTGAAACTCTATCCGGAAGGGGCCGCGGAAGCACGATTTACCGCCAGAAGCCGTCATGGGTATATCTATGCTTACTGTAACCGCCATGGCCTGGTCAGGGTCAGACTGTAGAATTTAAGTCGGGAAACTTGACCTGCATATGCCCGGTTTTCTGCCTGCAGGGAAATTGTGTTTTATTGACTCTATTATGCATAATTGCATGGAATTCAGATATGAGCTGTGCTATAATTCTATCGAATTTACATGATTTTGCGATAATTATCGGAGAAAGAACACATTCTGCCGGTCCTGTTAAATCTTGAAAATCCGGCAGAGGGTTATGGGGTATATACAGGTGAAAAGCTTACTTGGTAAAGCGGGACTCTTGTTTCGTGGAGAAAAAAATACACTGTACCAGGAGCCATCCTTTCTGCAGGAATGGATCCGCAGGGATATATTCTTTTGTTTCAGCGCAGCGATGCTGATCAGCCTGCTGGCATTAATCGGGCTGGTCGGGACCTATGCTCCACATGCAAAAGGAGCGATGTGGGCGAAAATCAATGCGACGGAAGTGTATCTCTGTCTTCTGGCATTTAATATGTTTTTTGCCATTCTTTTTTCTACATTTATCCGTTCACTTAGCCAGGAGGAGCTGGAAAACCGGAAAATTCTTGCTTTCCTGTGGATATACCGGTTTATCGGCATGATGCTCGCAAGTCTGTCTTTCTATTCAACGGTAAAGGGGAGCAGTTTTTTCTTTGAGTATATTATCATCACGATTCTGATTTATCTGCTGCCTCTCAGCAGTTTTAAAGAGAGTATGGCATGCGCCGGATTTAATATTGCGGTCATGCTGTTTGCCGTTCTGAACATCCGGAATTCGCTTGCCTGGCAGGACTGGACAGATATGTTTGCCTTTCACATGTTCTGCATTATCATCTCACAGCTGAGATGGAATTCCTATGTCCGCTATGAATCTGTCCGGATCAACCTGAAAAAAGGTGAAGAACAGCTTTCTAAAGAGGCCCGTACGGACGGGCTGACCGGACTTCTTAATCGTACGGCACTGCGGGAAGATTTTCAGGATTATCTGTCCCGGAGCATCTCGCTGGCCATTCTTGATATCGACTCCTTTAAGAAAATCAATGATACATATGGCCATGTCTTCGGAGATCAGATCTTAAGCTATCTCGGCACAGAACTGCGGAGAACTTTCTGCCGCCCGGATGACCGCTGCTATCGATATGGCGGTGATGAAATGATGGTGATTTCCACAGAAGATGGGGCTGCTTTCCACGCCAGGCTGCAAAAACTTCAGGAACGATGTGCAAACCGGCGGGATGGTATGGATGTTCATGTCAGTATCGGTTACTGTACAGGTACACCGCTCACAGAGGAACGTCTCCGTGCCTGCATCAGAACAGCGGATAACTGCCTGTATGCAGCCAAGCGTGCCGATAAAATTCACCTGCAGGGGAAAAAACTCGGTGCAGAGCACACGGACAATCTGCCGCTTCTGGATTCGCTTCCGAGCCTTGATGATCTCGGAAATGAGTTTCAGAGCAGCGGAGGGAGAAATGACTGGTCTATCGTGTATTTCTACATCCGGCAGTTTGCAGACCTGAATGAACGGATCGGTTATCAGAACGGCAGACGCGCATTGAATAAAATCGCTGGAATCATTCATAACATTTTCGATCAGACCGCTATGCTGACCTGGGAGGGAGATCATTTTATTCTGTATGTTCTTCTTCCGGAATGGGATACTCTGGAAAAGCTGAAGAAAGTACAGGATCAGGTTTCAACGCAGTTCTCAGGCTGGGTCATCACGCTGAATATCGGAATGGATTTCCATTCCGGATCATCCGGTGAGCAGTTTTCGTTTATCCGTTCTGTCTATAACGCAAAGTATGCCTGTGAGCAGCTGCGGAAGAATCCATCGAAAGAAAATATTATTTCCATCTATGACGAAGAAATGGATAAAATCCGCAGACGTGATCATTTTATCCGCAATCACCTGAAAGAGGCGATAAAAAACGGGGATATCCGCCCGTATTATCAGCCGTTTGTCGGCTCTCTCAGTGAGAAGACCTGCGGATTTGAAGCTCTGGCCAGATGGGAAGATCCGGAGAAAGGCCTGCTTTCACCTGCGATGTTCATCCCGTATCTGGAAGAAAAGAAAGAAATGTATCTTCTGGATTTATATATTTTAAGATGTGTCTGTGAAGATCTGAAAAATCATCCGCAGATGGCTTCACCGGATATCTTCATTACGGTCAACCTGTCGCGCACAGATTTTGAGATGAGGAATATGCCAGAAGAGATCGATAAGATTCTGGATCATTACGAATTCCCGAAGTCCCAGATTCAGTTTGAAATTACCGAGTCCGGCCTGGGAGCAGATACCAGTGCCCGGAAGGCTGTCGCGGAGATGGCGCGCCGCGGCTATAAGATCTGGCTGGATGACTTCGGCATTGGCCAGTCGTCACTTTATGCGCTGAAAGATTATAATATCCAGGGCATCAAACTGGATAACTCTTTCCTGATCAATTTCAGAGATAACAAAAGGACGCACGCAGTGATCCGGTCAATTGTCGATCTCTGCCACACGGCAGGCTGTCTTATGATTGCAGAAGGTGTCGAAGATGTTGAGCAGTTCTGGTATGCACGTCAGTGGGGTGTCAATTTCATTCAGGGCTTCTATTTCAGCAGGCCGATGCCGGTTCATGATTTATTGCAGAGCAGCTTTCTGCATAATCTGACGGATGATGAAGACGTCCGCCTTTATCGCCCGGCTGCAAACATCAATCTGCGTCAGGCCATGGAAGAAAATCTCTATCGCGGTGAATATGAAAAACTTGTGTATGCCAAGGCTGTACTTAAACGGGAAAATAACCGGCTCTATTTTATCCGGATGAATGGATCAATGCTTCAGCTGATCAGTCCATATATCCGCCAAAAGGATCTGAATCACGAGCTGACGGCTGATAAGGCTGTGAAGAGTACTATGATTCATCAGATGAACCGCGCCCGGCAGCAGAAAGACGTTGTCGATTTCAGACTTTCATTGAACAGAGAAGTTTTCCACGGACAACTTGCGCTTCTGAGTGAACTGGCTGGGAAATCGATATATGTATTTACGCTTTCGAATTTCGGGCTGGTAAATCCGATTCATATGTCCGGAAAGAAGAAATAACCTTTCTCCTTGAATATGTAATTTTGTCCGGGCAGAAGAACACTATAGCAGAGAACGCCCCCCTGAATATTGCATAAACTTGTAAAATGTGCAATAATTAATCCATAGCAGTTTTCTTGATTTAAGGGGGAAACGAATGAAAATGAATAATACATTAAAGCGTGCAGGCCGTGTGGCAGCAGCTGCCTTTCTGTCTGCAGCGCTGATTGGAATATACGGTATTTCAGAAGTATCGTCTGCGGATACGGCTGCCGACAGTACAGCAGTATGTCAGACTTCCGCAGCAGAACATACGGTTACCTTTCATCCGGGAAATGGTGCAGATTCGTTTACACAGGCTGTTCCAGACGGAGCTGAAGTGTCTGTGCCTTCTGCTCCAGAGAATAAGGGCTTTACATTCGGCGGCTGGTACACGGACAGCACAATGACTCAGCCGTACGATTTCAGCAGTCCTGTAAGTTCTGACCTGAATCTGTACGCGAAATGGACCAGGACCAACAAGCCTTTCCACACAGTCAGCGGGGTTCTTCTGCCTCAGGTTACGGTCAAAGGGAAAAGCAGCCAGAGGCTCAGCTGGACTGCTCTGAACGGAGTGGACGGATACTATATCTACAGAAGCAGTGTGAGTGCTTCCGGCAGTTCGAAGAGCTTTAAGAAGATCGCAGACATTAAAGCATCATCTTCCCGTACATATCTGGTGAAAAACCTGAAAAAGGGAAAAACCTATGGATATTACATTGCTGCGTATGAAAATACGGGCAGTGAAAAAGTCGTACTGAAAACGAGCCCGAAAGTTTATTCCGTTGCAGGAAATTCCGGCGCAGGAAAAACGAATGTAAAATCGGTGAAGGCAGCCAGTCACAGAATCATCCTGAAGCGGGGGAAGTCATATACCGTCAGGGGATCTGCATCCGGTGTGCTTTCTGGGAAAAGCCTTCTTTCTGTAAAGGGCTGCAGCAGATTCCGTTATCTGTCTGCCAACAGTTCGGTTGCGGCGGTCAGCCAGAAAACAGGCAGGGTGACTGCTGTGAATAAGGGACAGACGAAGGTTTACGTGCTGGGAATCAATGGCGTCAGCGATCAGGTGTCAGTGACGGTAAAATAGGAAGGGATAAATTATGCATATTGATATGAAACCGATTATATTATCATCAGTCCGGGATTCAGTCATCCTGTTTGCCATTCAGATTCTGGTCAGTTATTTACTGAAGACCAATGTCAGACTGATTATGTTTGTATTCAGCACAGCAGTCTTCTTTGTACTGATCCTGATCTTCAACACAATTGTCGCAAAGGATAAACAGAGACGCGGCCGGAAATAGAAGCATGGACATTCAGCCCCGGTCCTCCTATGCAGCCTGCATAAGAGGACCGGGGCTTTTTCTGCCTGCCAGCCGACGGCGGTTCCCGGTCCGTCGGCCGGCGGGGCCGCCAGGGGATAGTAACTCCCTTCCGACTGTTTCCAATCACCACAGCCGGGTTATCATCAAACTTTATCCAGTTTACATAAAATTTACAGTTTTCAAAAAATAATTTCCTTGATGATTCTTAACCTGCTCGGTTATTCTGAAATCAGAAGACAGGCCGCTAAAGGTTCACAGTCTTATGCGTCGTTTAACCTGGGAAAGGAGAATATTATGGTTAAGAAAATTCACTTATCTAAATCTATATGTATAATTTTAGGACTAGCACTGATGATCGCTCTGCTGCCGGTTCTGCCGGTATCGGCGGATACAGCAGCCCCCGTTTCGGTAAACGCTGGTTCAACTGTAAATGCTGAATATCTGCAGGGCTACAGAGTTGAAAATTCAACCTTCAGCGCAAAAACAACCTTTGTACTGAAAGCGGAGAAAACCGGTGCGCTTGTGGCGGCTTTTGCAAATGTCGGCGGCGGTACGGTCACGCTGTCTTCAAGTTCCGGGAAACAGCTTTCCCGTCCGCTCAGTGTCAGCACGGTTGACGGAACAGCTGCATGGCAGCAGAAAGTATATTTTGGAGTTACTGCCGGGAAAACCTACCGCATCACGGTTTCCTCGGTGTCCAGGACTGCAGGGCTCAGCTATTACGGTGTCGCGTTTGAAAATGACGCTGTAAAAAACAGTTCCGGAACGTCTAAAGCAAAAGCGAAAACCATCAGCCGGAATAAAGCATACAGCGCCGTGCTTCCTGCAGGAAGCAGGTCATCTGCCTGGATGAAGGTGAAGGTAAAGAAGGGAACGGTCAAGGTGATGATGCAGGGTTACGTGGATAATTCCATGTACGGCCGCTGCTCAGTAGCTGGTGCCACATTGAAAAACAACCAGTCGATCCCGATCAACCTTACCGCAAACGGAAATAATAAATCTAGAGGCGTCAAGCTCAAGATGTATAAAGCAGCGACTCTGTATATTCAGATTGCGAGGCCACAGGCCAATACCAGCGGCGTAGTCATGGTAAAGGTGACTCAGTAAGCATACGCACAGAAGCCGCATAATTTTGTGCGTGATAATCAGTATCATTAATTTACCGGGATATTTTGTATAAAAAGTATCAATGCGGGGGCCGGAAGCGGCTCCCGCAGAATTGTTTTTGTTGCAGTGCAGAGGAAAATCAGGTATACTCTGAAGAAAGCAGTTGTCTGGAATAATCTGGGGCAGAAAGGACCAACTTTGCTCGCTGACGGTTCTGCTGTTAACAGATATTTTATACATCTGCGCTGGTTATTGTTCTGAATATGAATAGTTGTATATACGTTACCGTTCACCTGCTCTTGATTTCTGGAAGTGTGTGATCTGCGGAATAATAGAATAGCTTAGTGCGCAGGAGATTAGTTAGAATTATCGGTCTATATGCTCATGACGTTTTTATCCGCAGAAGCTGATAACTTTATTGTGGAGGTAATGTATGTTTAACGAAGAATATACGGCTGCGTCAAACGCGGCAAAATCAAAGATCGCATATTTAAAAAGGAATCCCCTTGGATATTTTGTTTTGTCTATGCTGGCCGGAATGTATATCGGATTCGGTGTCCTTCTGATTATGACCGTCGGGGGACAGCTCGCGGGATCTCCTGCGACCAAGCTGGTGATGGGATTGATATTCGGTATTGCTCTGAGTCTCGTGGTTATCGCGGGTGCAGAGCTGTTTACCGGTAATACACTGGTCATGTCATCCGGAATCTTCAGAAAGACGATCCGCTTTTCCGATGCACTGCTTCTGTGGATTGTCTGCTGGGCCGGAAATCTTGCCGGTTCGTTCGTTTTGGGCCTTGTATTCCACTGGTCAGGCCTGAATGTGGATGCAACCGCAAAATTCCTTGCCGGCGCGGCGCTCGGAAAGATGACTGCCGGAATCATTCCGCTGATTATGCGTGGCATTTTGTGTAATATTCTGGTATGCCTGGCTGTCTGGTGCGCTTTCCGCTGCAAGAGTGACTCTGGAAAACTGATCATGGTGTTCTGGTGCCTGCTGGCATTCATTACAACTGGATTCGAGCACAGTGTAGCGAACATGACCCTGTTCTCCGCTGCCGTTCTGGATCCTGCCGGAACAGGCGTCAATGCACTCGGAGCTGGCTACAATCTGCTCTGGGTAACGATTGGAAACATGATCGGAGGAATCCTCTTCGTTTCCGTTCCGTACATGCTGTCTTCCAGGGACGCAGTACAGGGATAAATCAGATTTTCATGGGAAAACCGTCAGTTTCCGGGGCTGGCGGTTTTTCTCTGCGCAGACAAAAAATACCCGCCAAGAAAAAAATCCTGTGGTATGATAAAATTATGAAAAACGTCACAGGAGGCATTAGTCCGGTATGCTCTCAGACTGCAGGATCAGCCTGAAAGGAAGTGTTTCGATGGAGAAAACTGAAATTAATAAAGAAATAAATGCCTGTTTTCATCAGGTTCCGGGAAACTGCGTTACAGAGGAAATGACGGAAAATCCGGATCTTCAGGGCATCCGGATTTTCGATGAACCCTTGATTGGATTTGCATCGGCTGACGATCCGCTGTTTCTGAAATATAAGAAAGAGGGTGTCATTGGTCCCTGGTTTATGGGGCCGAAAGAGTGGCTGCCTGACGCGGAAACAGTGGTTTCAGTTTTTCTTCCGTTTTCGGATGCCGTAAAGAAAAGCAACAGAGAAGATCAGAAAGTTCCTTCTGATCTGTGGCTTATTGGAAGAGTGGAAGGACAGGACTATATCAGCCGTTTTGCAAAGAGTGTCCGGAATTGGTTTACAGATTCCGGAATTTCTGCCTGCGCGCCGGGAATCGATCCGAGATTTCACGCCATCAAGGGCGGTAAGGGAATGGACGGTTTTCCGGGAATCACGGAAAAGACATACGGAAGCAACTGGTCGGAGCGTCATGCGGCATATGCTGCAGGTCTTGGAACCTTCGGGCTTTCGAAGGGACTCATTACCCGGAAGGGAATTGCGGGGCGCTTTACCAGCCTGATCATTTCTGAAAAACTGGAAGCGGATAAACGGATTTACGATGGGATTTACGATTACTGCGTGATGTGCGGGGCGTGTATCCGGCGCTGTCCGGCGGAAGCGATCACGATGGAGAAGGGAAAGGATCATACGATCTGCGGGCCGTGGCTGACGCGGACGGCGCAGCTGTACGCTCCGCGTTACGGCTGTGGGAAATGTCAGACGAAGGTCCCTTGTGAGTCGCAGATTCCAGTAAAGGCCTTCCGGGAGGCGGCCGCACAGAAATAAATTATCCCCTTGCGCGTGTTTTTTTGTCCGTGGGGAAACGCTGGAAGCCTTGGAAAATGCACATGTTAATATGCGTTGCGTGAAATTCCGGGCCTTCTGCGTTATTCTGTGGATGAAAAGAAAAGGGGCCGGAGCTCACGGGGCTTCTGCTTCTGTATTTATTAGGATAAAGTAAGGGGATGGCAGATATGCTGAATGAAAACATTAAGACAATCAGAAAGAATAAAGGATTTACACAGGAGGAGCTTGCGGCACGGCTGCATGTGACGCGTCAGACGGTATCGAAGTGGGAGCGGGGATATTCCGTTCCGGACGCGCAGCTGCTGAGTGAGATGGCAGACATCTTTAATGTACGGGTTTCTGAACTTCTGGGTGCAGATAAAATCGAGAGTCAGAATCCGGATCTGGTTGTGGAGCAGCTTTCCAGGATTAATGAACAGCTTGCGATCAAGAATCGCCGGGCGCACCGTTTCTGGAAGGCGGCCGGGATTATCCTGCTGGTTCTGATTATCGGGGTCTGCTCTGGAATAGCGATGGAGATTCACAACCGGGCGCAGAACAATCAGGAAGCCGGACGGACATCCTGGGCCTGCACGCTGAACGGAAAGACCTACGATTATATGGTCAGCTATAATAAGGATTACCAGATTCTAGCAAGCGGCGGAGACGCCTATATCGATAACCATGTCGACATGGATCAGTACGACGACGCCAACAAGGCGGCTGCGCATCTGCAGGACTATTTCACGGAGCGCGGCGGAAAGGTGAAAGTTGTGTCTCAGAAGCGGCTGAAGCTGGAAGAATAGGAAAGGAGATAACAGACAATGGGTACTGCTGTGATTAAATATTATGGACATTCATGTTTTAAGATCAGTTCCGACGCGGGTTCAGTGATTCTGGATCCCTATGAAGACGGAAGTGTTCCGGGGACGCTGCTTCCCCCCGGCCTGAAGGCTGATGCGGTGTACTGTTCCCACGACCATCACGACCACAATGCGGCAGAGATGGTTCAGCTGACCGGAAAGGAAGAGCCTTTCCCGGCGTCCTTCATCACGGTTCCGCATGACGATGCGGATGGAAAGAAGCGCGGGCTCTGCAGGATGACCTTCCTGCAGACTGGCGGGCTGACCATTGCGCATCTTGGTGATTTGGGCCGCCTTCCGAGCGATGAGGAATACGAGAAGCTGACGCAGGCAGATATTCTTCTGGTCCCGTGCGCGGGCTATTACACTATTGATTCTGCTCAGGCAAAAACCATCCTCGCAAGGATGAAAACACCAAGTCTGAAAATCCTGATGCATTTCAGAGACGGAAAACGCGGCTACGATGTGCAGGAGGATATTCAGGATATTATGAAGGTGATTCCGGGCGTGAAGAGACTGCGTGAGTCAGAGATCACGATTGATTCCGCGGATGTTCCGGATGAAGTGATAACCCTGGAGCCGGAACTGAGATAGTTAAAATTACAGGGGAATTTCAATAAAGCGTTTCCCAGAGCCGGCAGGTGGAAATGGACCAGTTCTCGAAAGCTGCCGGCTCTGTAATACCGAACCACCCGTTATCCGATAAAATGAGAACTTTTCAGATAAGGAGTGATTTTATGACAGAGAGAATGTATAAGACTGCAGGACGAGCAGGCTGGAAATCCGGTCTGCTGCTTTATCCTGCCGTCTGGGGTGCAGGAATTCTCTGGTTCTGGCTGGCTTCTTCCGGCGATGATGCAATGGGATTCAGTTTTCTTTATCTCTGGATCGGCCTTCCGGTCTCCAACCTGATGGCTTCCTTTATGATAGGCAGAAGTTCCGCCAGTGTATTCCGGAAGATGGCAGCAGCGCTGGTTTTCGGCTTCCTTTACATGATGGCAGGATATCTTACCTTTTCGCTTGCGAACATGCTGAGTTATCAGAATACTTTGTATCCGGAGTGGACAGAATTTCTTATCGGCACAGGAATATCCGCAGCCGGGATGCTGGCAGGATGGGCGATTTTGAAGGCAAGAGGGAAGAACGACAGGTAATATGTTTGCTGACACCCTGCCTGTGGCATAAAAACACTGCATGAAAAAGATTTTCCCGCAGCGGAACACTTCCGCCGCAGATCAGGAGAGGAGATAAATAGAATGATTGACATCAGATTTGAAAATGATCAGAACCGCGCCGCAGCATATGATGGCGATAAGTGCATTGGTACCTGCAAGGTTGCTGTACTCAAGTCCTTCTGGATTATCCGCCACACAGCGACAGACATTGCCTATAACGGCCAGGGAATCGCCGGGAAACTGGTGGACTGCGTCATGGATGCGGCAAAGGCTGCCGGGGTTAAGGTAAAACCATTCTGCCCGTTTGCTGCCTATATTTTCGAGCATAATGAGGAATACGCAGCCATGGAAGACCATTCCGTCATCACCGTTTACGGAATGAAAAGCTGCCCGGACTGCACATATGTTGAAGAGCAGGCATCTGACAACCCGTCCTTCAAGTTCGTTGACATTGGAGAACATGTAAAGAATCTGAAGCAGTTCATTCAGATCAGAGACAGAGAACCTGTTTTTGATGAGATGAAAAAGGCAGGTAAGATCGGAATCCCGTGCTTTGTTACAGAAGATGGTTTCGTCACTCTGACACCGGAGACTGCAGGACTTCGTTCCCGTCCAAAGGAAGAACAGCCGCAGGAAGTGCAGGGTGCGGCCTGCAGCCTTGATGGATCCGGCTGTTAAGGAGGGATCACAGATGCTTGGAGCAGTATTTGGAGATATTGTTGGATCTGTATATGAATTTAATAATACGAATGACTATAATTTTCCGCTGCTGAGTGAAGAATCAAGGCCGACGGATGATTCGTTTATGTCACTGGCGGTCGCAAAGGCGCTGACTGATCATTACGGAGAGTCTGATGATCTGCTCCGCCAGGCTGTTGTCCGCGATATGCAGGCTCTTGGAAGAAAGCATCCGGATGCCGGCTACGGCGGGACCTTTATCAACTGGCTGCAGGAGGATAATCCAGGGCCATATAACAGCTATGGTAACGGAAGCGCGATGCGTGTATCTGCTGCGGGCTGGCTGTATCCGACGATGGAAGAGACTCTTCACGCGGCGGAGATTACTGCAGATGTAACCCACAATCACCCAGAAGGAATCAAGGGTGCACAGGCCATAGCAGCAGGCATTTTCCTCGCTCGTACGGGATCAGACAAAAAACACATCTGCAAGTTCATTACGGATACTTTCGATTATGACCTGACGAGAAGCCTGGATGAAATCCGTCCTGGCTATGCCTTTTATGAGATCTGCCAGAAGTCCGTTCCGGAAGCCATTATCGCTTTTCTGGAAGGAGACAGTTATGAAGATGTCATCCGGAAAGCTGTTTCTCTGGGAGGAGACAGTGATACGATTGCCTGCATGGCAGGAGCGATCGCAGAGCCGTATTTCGGTATGCCGGAACCGATGAAGAGAGAGGCCCTCTGGAGACTGGACGATGAAGAGCGGCAGATTGTCTGGAATTTCACCCGTCTTTATTTTGACCTTCAGGAGAAAAGGATGAAAGAAAAATAGGATGTGCGGAAGATATTACGTAAATCAGGGAATTATCGGTGGTCTTGAGTCAGATTTTCCGGAGATCAGAGCCGCATTGTCCGAGATGTATGCAGACCGCTTTGGAAATAAAGATATCGTACCGGGCATGTCCGTTCCGGTTTTATATGAAGCGGGCGGCAGGACTGTCTGCGATCTGATGAGCTGGGGATTTCCGGATTCCCATGAGAAGGGGAGTCTGATCATCAACGCACGATGTGAAACTCTCGATGAAAAGCCAATGTTCCGGGAAGCTCTGCAGCACCACCGCTGCATCGCACCTGCGGCCGGTTTCTATGAATGGACAAAAGAGAAAGAACGGGTCAGATATACCTGGGAATCCGTTCCGGCGTTTTATCTGGGAGCGGTTTTCCGCATGATTCAGAATGTACTCCGCTTTGTGATCATCACCCGCGAAGCAAATTCCTCTGTAAGAGATGTTCATGGCAGAATGCCGCTTCTGTTTTCCAGGCAGGACGCGCTCCGCTGGATTGGCGGTGGACAGAATTATTCAGGACTGCTGGATGATGAACTCCCGCAGTTGAAAAAACACCGTGCAGAGGGCCCGCGTCAGCTGAGTCTTTTATAATCCCTGCAGGGTAAATGAGAGAAAAGAGAAACGGACAGGCAGGCCGCGCATAAGAGAAGGGGGAGGCGACAAAATGAGTAAATATGATCCTCTATGGAGGTATATCCAGGTAAACTGCGGACAGCATGAGGTCATGACCTTTACCAAGGCCGAAGAAGTATCGGATGTCAAGATCGATCACCGCTTTCAGTATCATAAAGAGGAGCTGAAGAAGTACGGCTTCCGCATCGACGATATTTCCTGGAAAAATCAATGCTTTGAAATCAGTATGCTCTAGAACAATCATGATAATAGCAGATAAAGATAAACTGGGTTTTCGGAACTGAGAGGGGATGGAAATCCAGTATTTTTCTATCAGGAAAATGAGAGTTAATTGCTTGACGTTTAATTGCACGCAATGTATAATTGAGTTCAGTTTCTGAAACAGATTATTAATCAGAAACAGGGTCCATCAGTTTTTCTGTGGGCTTTTTATCAATGCGAGAGGAGCCATAGAGCGATTCCGGAGAATTCGGAAAGGAAGCTGAAAATGAATAATGAACAGCGGGAAAAAGTAATCGTTAAAACCAGTATCATTGGAATACTGGCCAATGTATTTCTGGCGGGGTTTAAAGCGGCAGTGGGACTGGCCTCCAATTCCATTGCGGTTATCCTCGATGCGGTAAACAACCTTTCTGATGCGCTGTCATCGATTATTACGATCGTCGGAACCAAACTGTCTTCCCGTCTTCCGGATAAGAAGCATCCTCTGGGATACGGAAGAATTGAGTACTTAAGCGCCATGATTGTTTCCGGCCTTGTTTTGTATGCCGGCATCACTTCTGCGGTAGAATCTGTAAAAAAAATCATTCATCCGGAGAAGGCCAGTTACAGCATGACTGCGCTCATAATCATTGCGGTTGCCGTACTGGTAAAGATGATTCTGGGCCGTTATATGAAGGCACAGGGAAATAAAGTAAATTCCGGTGCTCTGACTGCATCCGGTTCAGATTCGGCATTCGATGCCGTGCTTTCATTGTCTGTTCTGGCATCTGCACTGATTTACAAGTTCACGGGAATTTCCCTGGAGGCTTACGTTGGCGCTGTGATTTCCATTGTGATCATAAAATCAGGAATTGAGATGATGATGGATACACTGAACGAAATCATCGGAAAGCGCGCAGATAAGTCTGTGACCGATAAGGTTAAGGCAGTTCTGAATGCTGAGCCGCAGGTCAGAGGAGCCTATGACCTGATATTATATAATTATGGCCCAGATAAGAATCTGGCCTCCGTTCATCTGGAACTTCCGGACACGATGAAGGTCGAGGAAGTGGATGCACTTACCAGAAAACTAGAGAAGAGTGTTTATCGGGAAACGGGCGTGCTCCTCGCCGGTGTCGGCGTCTACTCCTATAACACAAAGGGCGGAAAAGCCGCAGAAATCGAACATGACATCCGCCGGACCGTCATGGCCCACGACTGGGTTGTGCAGTTCCACGGATTTTACCTCGATGAAGATGAGAAGAAGATCCGCTTTGATGCAGTCCTGAATTTTGATATCGACCGGAAAGAGGGCCTGAAAACTCTCTATCAGGAAATATCAGAGAAGTATCCGGACTATACCATTGCAATCACACCGGATATTGATGCGACGGTTACTGTGTAGAAAAAACAGACTTCTGCAGTATTAATACAGACAGTAAAACACCTGTGAACATCCGCAAAAGCCGGGTGGTCACAGGTGTTTTTATCTTGCGCGGATTATTTTGTCTGATGAGATTCTGCCTGCTCCAGAATTTTCGGAAGCCGGCGGAAGAATACGGCAGTCGTTACGGCAGAGGCGGCGATGTCGCTGACCGGCTCTGCGATAAATACAGCGAGTACGCGGTTTGCGAAGAGGTGCGGCAGAATGAGGATCAGAGGAATCAGAAGAATCAGCTTGCGCAGGCAGGCAAGCCAAAGGCTGGTTCTGGCCTGGCCCAGGGCGACAAAGCTCTGCTGGCAGGTCATCTGAAATCCCAGGGCGAATATCCCGGCGAAATAAATGCGCATGACAGGGACAGCATAGCTGATCAGACCGCTGTCGCTGGTGAAAATTGAAGCGAACATGTGGGGCAGAAGTTCAACCGCGAGACAGAATGCAGCAGCATAGATGACGTCGGCTTTCAGCATTCGCAGAAAGGCCTCACGGACACGGCTGCGCTTTCCTGCGCCGTAATTGTAGCTGATGATCGGCTGACCGCCCTGTGTGATTCCCTGAATCGGCATGGTGACCAGATTGTTCAGGGATGTGATGATCGTCATGGCTCCCACAGCGATGTCCCCGCCATAAATGGACAGACTCCGGTTGAACACGACGGAGAGAAGACTTTCTGTCGCGATCATGACAAAAGATGACGTGCCAAGGGCGAGGCATGGCATGATGACCGCCGGCTTCAGCGGCAGGGCAGATCGGCGGAGGCGAATAGCAGGTTTTCTGCTGCTCAGAAAATGCAGAATCCAGATAACGCTGATAATCTGGCTGATTACCGTGGCAATTGCAGCACCGGAAACTCCCATGTGAAATCCGAAGATCAGGATCGGATCCAGGATGATATTAATGACTGCGCCGATCATGACGGTCAGCATGCTGGTGCCCGCAAATCCCTGGGCGGTGATAAACGGATTCATGCCGAGGGCCAGCATGACAGCTGCCGTTCCAGCAATGTAAATGCGCGCGTAAGAAGAAGCGTAGGGCATGGTATCCTTGGATCCTCCAAAGAAGCGGAGCTGGGCGGGCGCAGAGACTTCCAGTACGATGGTCAGAATGACGGAAATAATCAGAAGTGCTGTCAGACAGTTGCCCAGAATCTGATGTGCTTTCTGATCATCTTTTTCGCCAAGAGTGATGGACAGGACGGCAGAGCCGCCGGTTCCCACCAGCATGGCAAAAGCCGTTATCAGCATCAGAATCGGCATAAACAGACCAACGCCGGTCAGGGCATCGGCACCGATTTCAGGGATATGGCCGATGTAAATCCGGTCGACAATATTATATAAAAGGTTAATCACCTGTGCGACGACGGACGGCAGGGCCAGATGAAGGAGCAGGTGAGGGATTTTTTCATTTTCCAGTGCCTGTGTGCGGTTATTCAATGAATACCATTTCCTTTCTGTTCTGCAGAAAAATGAGAACTGCAGACATGTGAATAATATTATAGTTGATTTATTCTTTGTTTTTCAGGATTTCGGAGAGACCACATTCTGCATTTTCAGAAATCCGGTTGATCATATGCCTGAGTTCTGCAGTTTCTTCTTCGGAGAAACCATCTTTCAGCTTATCGAAAAAACGCAGCTGTGCTGCTTCTCCAGAAGTTATGATTTCGGATGCCTCTTCTGTCAGGAAAAGGCGGATGCTCCGGCGGTCTTTTTTATCAGGATGGCGGGTGACCAGTCCGGATTTTTCAAGACGTTTTAATGAGGATGATACCTGAGATTTTGCGATACCGCGGATATTGGAGATTTCCTGGGCGGTGTTGCAGTCCGGGTTGTGCCTGATAAAAAGCAGAATATCCAGTTCGCTCCGCTTCAGCCGGTACTGATCCATGACCGGCTGAAGAGATGCGAGATAGTATTTTTTTATGGCAATTGCCGTTGACCAGAAGTCGTGCATATAATAAATCTTCCAAATCTCATGATATTGCTGTAATAGTTCTATTTAGAACTATTATAACAGCTGATCCGACTGTGATCAAGCAGCACAGTTTCTCTGTATGGGCGGGAACGACCGGCAGCAGAATTTTGTTTACCTGTGTATTGGGATGAAAAAGATTTTTA
>JBJFHK010000018.1:0-3951 GCA_051893535.1 Eubacterium sp.
CTTCAACACTTCCAGCCAGCGGCCTCCATTCGTCGGCAAGAATCTGCCAGCCGGTCATGTGCCACTCAACATGTGAGAAAACGTGTTTTGCTGCGGGCAGCTTTTTGATTTTCAGCGGGGAGAATCCCAGAGATTCTGCGTACTGGAGGGCCTGGCTGCGGTTCAGCTTTCCGGGGGTGTTCGGGAATTCCCAGAGGCCGGCGAGAAGACCCGTGGACGGCCTCTTGCGCAGTGCGATTTGTCCGCCGTGCTGAATGAGGAAAACCGTGCGGTTCTCGATGCGGCGGGATTTTTTCGGCGCGGTTTTCGGGTAATCCTGAGGATCGGCGTTCTGGCAGGACAGGCAGCAGTGGCTCCAGGGACAGACGGAGGGGTCGCTGAGGCAGGCCGGATCGCCCTTTGGGATGCAGATGCAGGCGCCCAGGTCCATCAGTGCCTGGTTGAAGCTGCCTGGATCGCGGCTGCTCAGAATGGCCAGATACCAGCTTTCCGCGGCTCTGCGGGCGGCCGGTTTTTTTATGTCTTCCTTATAATGTGTCATGCGGGAGAAGACCCGGAGGAGGTTTCCGTCGACGGCCGGGGTGCGTTCGTGAAAGGCAATGGACGCGATTGCGGAGGCGGTGTAGGCGCCGATTCCCGGCAGTTTGAGAAGTTCCGCACGGGTCTTCGGCATGGCCCCGCTGTACTCTCTGACGATGACGCCCGCGGCCTTGTGCATGTTCCGGATGCGGCTGTAATAGCCGAGGCCCTCCCAGAGTTTCATGTATGTGTCCTCATCGGCGTCCGCCAGCGCGGCGATTGTCGGCAGTTCGTCCATAAAGCGGCGGTAATATTCCTTCACCGCTTCCACCCGGGTCTGCTGCAGCATAATTTCCGAGACCCAGATGTGGTAGGGATTCTTATCCCGCCGCCAGGGCAGATCGCGCCTGTTTTTCTGATACCAGCCGAGCAGCGATTCTTCTGATGGCAGGGCTTTGTTATTTTCTTCTGTTTTATGTTCACTCATTTCCGTTTACCTTTATATATGTCCACATTTCTTGCGGCAAAAATCACCTGTTCAAGGAGTCACCTTCACGGCCTTTCCTTTTGCTTTCCTGGCCGGGAACAGATCTATCTTAGTGTATCACAGAATCCGGTTTGTGGCTTGCAGGGGGTGTTTTGTGGTACAATAGCTTGACTACAGGATGTTTCTCTGTGAGTAAGAATGAGAGTATGGCGTTTTCGGCACTGGAGATGTGCGGGCGGGCGCGGCAGAGACAGGAAAATCAGGAATATCGTGTAATTACGATGGGAAGGAAGCAGATAAATATGGCAGAAGACAGAGCTGCAGAAATGTCAAAGGCAATCGATGAAATGACTGCGGAAGATCAGAAAAAACTGGCTGACGCGGCGCAGCGCCTGAGTGATGGCGATGAATCGGCATTTAACGATATCTATGGTCTGACGGTTGGGAAATTTGAGCAGATGGCCGAAGCTGAGTTTCCAGATGATAATGTGTACCAGGATGTGCTGCAGATGACTTATGTAAAGATTACAGATAGTCTGCAGGGACGGAAAGCGGCTGCTTCAGAAAATCCGGAGGATGAAGAGGAGCAGCAGCCGGATGGACCGGAGAAGGAAGCGGCCGATAAACTTGAGAAAGTGCTGGATACAGATCTGGATTATTCTGATCCAAGCGGCATCCTGGACTGGATGGAAAACGTGTTTTCCGGGGTTGTTGACCTGGTACACGCCCAGAAGGAGCGGGAGGTTCCGGAGGACCTGAACGAGTTTCTGAAGATCGGAAAGAGCATTATTTCCACAAAAGATATCAAGGATTTTGAGAAGAAAAAGAAGGAAGAAGAAGAAAAGAAAGAGGAAGAGGAAATCATGAATCTCAAGTAAGGCCTGAAGGGCAGGAGGTCGGGTATGTTGTATACACGCAGCATCCCTTCGCCTTATTCTGCGCCGCATTGGCTGTTCGGTATCATATACTCTACCTTACGATGGACGTTTACTTTTGCTTTACTATCCAGAGAAATATTTCGGAAAGGACTGCTGGATGTTTCTGAAGAATTATCCGTTATCAAATTTGAAAAAAGATATCCCGGCGGGAATTATCGTGGCCCTGGTATCGATTCCGATTTCTATGGGATATGCGCAGGTTGCGGGGCTGCCGGCGGTGTACGGTCTCTACGGGTCGGTTCTGCCGATTCTGCTCTACGGGCTGTTCACATCTTCGCCGCGCTTTGTTTTTGGCGTAGACGCGGCGCCGGCTGCGCTCTGCGGCGGAATGCTGTATGACCTGGGAATTGCCTACGGGTCGCAGGCGGCGGTCCGGATGGTGCCGGTGATTACACTTTTAACGGCGGGCTGGCTGATTGTCTTCCGGCTTTTTCATGCGGGAAAACTGGTAAAGTTTATTTCAACGCCGGTGATGGGCGGATTTATCAGCGGAATCTGCGCGGAGATTATTCTGATGCAGGTACCAAAGCTGTTTGGCGGCGATCCGGGAAGAGGAGAGCTTCCGGAGCTGATCCGTCACATTGCGGAGGAAGCGCATCTCTTCAATCCGCTGGCTTTTGGGCTGGGAATCGGAACGATTGTGATTATCATGGTCTGCAGGAAGCTGATTCCCAAAATTCCGATGTCGGTTGTGATGATGGCTGCCGGCGCTCTGATGACGATCTGTTTTCATGTGGACCGGTATGGGGTGAAGATGCTTCCTGCGGTTTCCGCAGGGCTCCCGGCGCTCATGATCCCGGATGTCCGGCTGATGAGCGGCCATGTGATGAGTATGCTGGTGTCCACGCTTTCCATTGCCCTGGTCATCGTTGCGGAAACCCTTCTGGCAACGAATAATTACGGTATGCGTTATGATGATCCGGTGGACAATGACCGGGAGATTCTGGCCTATGCAATTGCGACGCTTGGCGCGGCGGCATCCGGCTGCTGTCCGGTAAACGGCAGTGTTTCCAGAACGGGAATCGCAGACCAGTTCGGTGTGAAGAGCCAGATGATGTCCATTGCGGCTTCGCTGACCATGGTGCTGGTTCTGCTTTTTGCGACGGGATTTATCGCTTATCTCCCGGTGCCGGTGCTGACTGCGATTGTCATTTCCGCCCTGCTCAGTTCGATGGAATTTGACCTCGCGGCCAAGCTGAGAAAGGTCGATAAGATTGAGGCGGCGATTTTCTGGGCGTCCTTTCTGGCGGTCCTGCTTTTTGGAACGGTAGACGGCGTCCTTGCCGGGGTGCTTTTGTCCTTCCTGAATGTGATTATCCGGGAGTCGGCTCCTCCGAGGGAGTTCCTGGGCTGTATTCCGGGGCAGAAGGGCTTCTATCCGGTGGGCAGAATGCGCGGGGCGCGGCCGATTCAGGGCGTGATCATCTATCATTTCCGGGCGCCGCTGTTCTTCGCGAATGCTGAGAGAATGCAGACAGACATTGAAGAGGCCCTGCAGGAAGACACGAAGGTGGTCATTCTGGACGCGGACGGCATAGGTTCGATTGATGTGACGGCGGCGGAACGGCTTCTGAATATGTACCGGAAGCTGAAGCGCCGGGGCATTCATTTCTATATGACGGAGCACGCGGGAAGTGTGAACGACCAGCTGCGGGCTTTCGGCGCGGAAGAGATGTTTAAGGAAGGCGCTGTCCGGCCTTTTGTGCAGACGGCGCTGCGGGCAGAGGGGATGTTCCCGCCTTATCCGCTGCTGCAGACGGAGGATGACGAAGAACAGCATGCCGTTCACGCCCCGGGGCGTGTCATTGCGGAGTATGAGTGGGCCTACGGCGAAGATGCTGACGAGGAAATGACGAAGTTTGCCGAGAAGCTGGCTGCATCCTTTGCCAGTGGACAGGAAGTCGATACCCAGTGGATCCGCCAGCAGGAACAGAAGTATTTCGGCTTCAATTTCAGCCAGATGGATGAGGAGAAACTGCTGGATCTTCTGGAAATGCAGCTGGCTCT
>JBJFHK010000019.1:0-3920 GCA_051893535.1 Eubacterium sp.
TATGAAAAACAGACGGGTTGTCCCGTTTCTGCTTTTAATCCCATTTATGCTTGTGACCGCGGCGATTATCGCCGCGGTCATTAACGTAATTGTGCAGGGACTGGGCTATATCAAAGCGTTTGGTCTTACGACCTTTACGCTGAATTATTATAAAGAGGTGCTGAAGGAACCGGGGCTGATGAAATCGCTTCTGGTCAGCCTGAGAATCGCATTTTTCTCTGCGGTGATTGCGTCGATTCTGGGAACGCTGATCTGCGCGGCACTGATCCGCTGCCGGAAAGCGGGCGGCGGAATGCTGACGGTTGTGCGGCTGCCGATTCTGGTGCCGCACGCGGTGGTTTCGGTCTTTACCGTGGCGCTTCTTTCACAGACAGGAATTATTCCGCGTATTTTCTACGCGATTGGACTTTTACAAAACTATAATCATTTTCCGGATTTTCTTTACGGGCAGAGTTACAGCGGCGCGATCATCGCCTATATCTGGAAAGAATCACCCTTTGTCGCGTATTTTACACTGGCGCTGATGAAAAATGTCGGGGAAACACTGGGCGAGGCAGCGGAAAACCTGGGTGCGAGTCCGGTAAGAAGTTTCTTTGATATTACACTGCCGATGAGCATGCCGGCAATCGCACAGGCATTTCTGATCATCTTCATCTTCGCCTTCGGCGGATATGAAGTACCGCTTCTGCTGGGCGCGACGGAGCCGAAGGCTTTTCCGGTTCAGACCTACATTCAGTTCCAGACGCCGGATCTCAAAGATCGGCCGTACGCGATGGCCATGAACGGAATCACATTGATTCTGTCTGCGGTAATGGCTCTGCTGTATGCGCTTCTGATGCACAGGCTGCTGAAAAAGAGAGGAGGCCGCGCATGAGAAAAAACAAAAAAGGCGCCATGTTCGCCGTGCTGGTCCTCGCAGCTGTGATTATTCTGGTTCCGGCCCTGGTGATCATCCTCTGGTCTTTTACGGGAAAATGGCCCTGGCCGCATATTCTGCCGGAAACCTGGACAGAAAGAACCTGGCATGAACTGCTTTTTGGATCTTCCCCTCTTCCGGGGCTGCTCGGAAGCAGTGTGCTGCTGGCCTCGATTGTGGCGCTGCTGTCCACGGTAATCGCTGTGATGACCGCGCGGGCGACAGAAATCTACCGGGTCCCGGGAAGAACCGCTATCCGGTATCTGGAATTTCTGCCGATGGTCGTTCCGGGAACCGTGTTCGCCATGGGCTTTCAGGTTACTTTGATCAGAATCGGGCTGAATGATACGATGACCGGCGTCGTGCTGGTGCATCTGGTCTGCGGGCTTCCCTACGCCTATGCGATCATGAGCGACATGACCGCGGCAGCCGGGAGCGCGCTGGAGGAACAGGCGCAGGTGCTGGGCGCGCCGGCGGGAAGAGCCTTTATGGACGTCACCCTGCCGCAGCTGCTTCCAGGCATTTTGTCCTCCTTCTGCATGTCATTTATCATCTCCTACAGCCAGTATTTCACGACCCTTCTTGCCGGAGGCGGAAAGATCAAGACCATTGCACTGGTTCTGGTGCCCTATATCCAGAGCGGTGACCGTGCGCTTTCTTCCGTCTACTCCGTTGTATTCGTCGGGTCTGCCCTGCTCGTATTTGCGATTTTCGAGAGCATTCTGAAGAGAATCAACCGGAATCTGCAGGCATAGCGGCAAAACTAATCCGCAAGAAGATACTGTGTTGTGTCTGCTCCGCAGAACGGGGCAGCCGGAAAAGCAAGAAAAGGAACAATCATGATTAAATTAAGCATAGAAAATCTGCGGGTGCAGATCGGAAAGCATGTCATCCTGCCGGATATCTCCCTTCAGGTTGAAGAAGGTCAGTTTATATCCCTTCTGGGCCCGTCCGGATGCGGCAAAAGCACCCTGCTCAAGGCGATCGCCGGGATTTATCCTGCTTCGCAGGGGAGCGTCCGCCTGAATGGCAGAGACATTACCACTCTTCCTCCGCATAAGCGGAACACCGTCATCGTTTTTCAGGACATGCGTCTGTTTCCCAATATGTCTGTAGAAGAAAATGTGGCCTATCCCCTGAAAATCCGCGGTATCAGCGCGGATCAGCGTCATGAAGAGGCAGAAAAGCTTCTGGAAGATGTGCAGCTTAAAGGATACGGTGACCGCCGCATTCATCAGCTGTCCGGCGGCCAGCAGCAGAGGATCGCGCTGGCCCGCGCGCTGGCCGCCCGTCCGGACGTACTGCTTCTGGACGAGCCATTCTCCGCACTGGACGAAAATCTCCGCGAAGGCATGCGGAGCCTGGTAAAAGAACTGCACCGTAAATTTCATATGACCACGATTCTGGTTACCCACGACCGGCAGGAGGCCGTGTCCATGGCTGACAAGGCCGCGGTCATGATGGACGGACAGATTCTGCAGTACGCAGAGCCTGCGGAAATCTACCATCATCCGGCAGACCAGAAGGTCTCCGCGTTCTTCCGTGACTGTGTCTACCTGTCCGGAACCGTGGAAAACGGCATATTCCGCGCGGACAGCCGCGTAGAGCTTCCGATTGATATTGCGGACGGCAGCTGCGATGTCATGCTGAAAGCCGGAGCCGTTCCGGAGAAGAAGGAAACGGAATAGCGGCATTCATCCAGGAGTGCTCTCAAGGCTGCATAGCAGATATCTATATATATATTCAACAGACACATTTCAAACAGGCCGGCCAGATTCAGAAGCTTGCTCTCCAGACCGGGCGCAGTCACGAAGTTCATCCGGGAAATAGCAAGAGGCTGACGCAAACGTGTTATGGTTCCGGTGCGTCAGCCTCTGCGATTTCTACCGTCTGCCTTCGACTGCACCATCGGTCCTTCGAGATGCTTCTTCATCGGCCGGCATTATGAAAAGTATTATTTCGAATATAATATATTCATATCTGGCCACAGCATTCTGATGAGAAACTCCTGCATTGGGGAAAAAAGCGCTTTCTGTTCCGAAACGCCGATACCTTTGCATATCGGCAGACCCAGTCGCCCGGTCATCTTCAGAAATGAGAGGTTCACGGCATCTGTATACGCTAAAGCTGTAATTCCCGCATTGCTCAGTAATCGGACAGCGGGGGAGATGAGTAGTGGATGATCAGTGGGGGAGACATGTTATTCGAGTATACTGTATACTTGCGTATCATGTTGTTTTGCGGTCGGTTATCCGGGCAGCAGGAAGTTGAGTGGTGTGGGCATTATTTTGGTATACTGTATACGTTGCTATCGGGGAGTTACTGAAATGCGAAGCGATGTGTGGCACTTAGTCATATATACTTGGTGTGGATACAAGTATACTGTATGATAATCATGTTTTTCAATTGGCATCGGTCGGGAATAGAATACAATTCATGTGAATTCCCGACTCTCTTTTTTTGCAGTCGGGAAACTTGGTGGGAAAGGTCTGCTTCCCGACTTGGCAATGATTGGATTGTTTGTGAAACTATACATCTTAAATAAATATAACGTATGAAGTATGGATATGCATGAATTATGTGCGATAATCGTGATTATTATATATGGCCGAGCAGAAAAAGAGCGCACCTCAGAGTAATCACATCTTCAGACATCCGGTTTTCGGGTAAATCATCATTTCAAGGCTTTTTCCGAAAGATCCGGCTTCTGAAAAGTCGGGAATCAGGAGGATGTTGCCGGATTTCCCGACCACCGATTGAGCCAGTCGGGAAATCCGGCTTCCAAGGCATCTTTCCCGACCGATTTAGCAAATATTGTACTAAAATCGATGTAATATTTGATGTATAAGTATATTGTATACATAAACGGGCTCCTTCTGTAAAGGAGCTGTCTGATAAAGCGTTTCATCGCTGTTTCATAGATCGGGATCAGCGATTTTCTGCTGCAGCATATGTCTTAGTTAGCTGTTTTCCATGGCTGCACATGTCTGAATCAGCGGCTTTC
>JBJFHK010000020.1:0-2521 GCA_051893535.1 Eubacterium sp.
GCCGATGCCAGTCTGACGCTCTGGTGTTTCACCCATCTTGCGATGGTATGAATTTCTCCTGCTGTAGAGCTGTCCCGGTGCAGCCAGTGATCCAGTTTCCCCGGCGCACGCAGGCCGTAAGGGTATTCCCCTCGCATGGTCATCTCCAGAAGGGCTGCCTGCGCATCCGGTACGTCTTCCTGATAGGTCAGCCCGATCCAGCGGTCATGGCTTTCCATGACATCAACCGATGCTCTTCCCTCATCCAGCAGCTGACCGATCAAAATCGGAAGAAGATACTCCGCCTGGCTGTCTTTTCCAGACGCATTACTGAGGAAGGCCCGGAAACCTTCTTCCAGGACATCCATAAACTCCGGACCGAAGGCCCACATATTCATGGATACACAAGTATCGGGGCTGATGCTTTTCATGACTTCAGGATTTTCTTCTGAAGGAGCACAGATTCCGCCTTTTCCGTCCGGACGGATCCCCCCGGTTTCCCGGATAGAAGTGAGATGTCCGCAGCCATCTGTTCTGCAGATTCCCCGGTTCACACTGCCAGAAGAACTGACTGTATTCTTCAGCTGAAAGGCAGCCATTCCGATACGCAGCATGGAATCCGCCTGCACATTTCCCGCTTTAAATCCAGAGAAGCGCGGCCCGGTCAGATAACGATAAAGCTGGACATAAGCGTCTCTTCCGTAATAATCATCGGCGTTGATCACGGCAAAGGGCCCGTCAATGAGTTTTCTGCAGGCAAGCACGGCCTGTCCGGTTCCCCATGGTTTCATGCGGTCCTGCGGAAGAGAAAATCCCTCCGGAAGATCACCGAGTTCCTGGAAGGCGTATTCCGTTTCGATCATATTTTCTATTCTTTTTCCGATTCTCCTGCGAAAGGCCGGAAGCAGATCCCTCCTGAGCACGATCACCACACGGTCAAAGCCTGCTTTTTTCGCATCGTAAACGGAATACTCCATGAGCATTTCTCCGCACGGCCCAACCGGCGCCAGCTGCTTGATTCCTTTTCCAAAGCGGCTCCCCAGCCCTGCGGCCATAATAATCAGTGTCGTCTTCATGGATTATTTACTCCTTCCTTCAGAAAGACGCACAGCTGCTGCCGCAGACTGATTTTTCCTCGTCTTTCTCTCTGTCTTTTCAGTCTTCGCAGACATCGTATGATAAATGTTGACCAGATGTTTTCCAATCGCAGCGAAACTCCGGTCCAGCGCTGTTTTTCTTCCTTCATCTGTCGTATCCGGAAGACTTCCGTCCAGAATCCCCTGGATTTTTTCTTCAAACTCATCGGAATCCGACGCCTTATATACATTCACGCCATCCTGCAGCCATTCTTCATAGACTGGTATGTCGCGCACCAGCACAGGAATTCCGCTGGAAAGCGCTTCCAGAACGACGATTCCTTCCGTCTCTTCATGACTCAAAAAGGCGAAGAGGTCACATCCGCAGTAGGCTTCATGCAGCTCCTCTGCATTGACGAAGCCCGGCAGCGTCAGATTTTCCGGCGCACTTTCAATCGCCTTCCGGATCTCATCCGGCACCAGCTTCAGGCTGGTATATCCGAACCAGAAGAAGCGGACATCCGGCATCCGGCGCGCCAGTTCGATGAATTCCTGAATTCCCTTCCGGGCAATATAGTGGCCGACCGACATCACTACTTTTTCATTTTCCTTTAAGCCATATTTTTTCCGGAACTTCCTTCCTGCCTCTTCAGAGGGACAAAAAGCATCCGTATCAATACCATTGGACAAGGGGAAAATGGGTTTCCGGATTCCGTAACTTTTCAGAAGCCTGCCGGAATACGGCGTCGGTGTAATGATCACATCGCCTCTGTTATAGCAGAAACAGATCCATCTTTTAAAAAGAGGAGCAAGGACATTGGAGAACTTAAAAGAATTACGGAAATCCTCTTCCGTGGAATGTGCGTAAACGACTACTTTCTGGCCTCTGCGCCGGGAAAGCGCTGCCGTAAGTGGAGAATCCGGAAATACCGTGTTGATATGCACGATCTGAACGTCCTTCTCGTTTTTCGCGGTCACTGCAGCGCCTTCTTCTTTCAGCATTTCAATCTGATGATGAATGGCCTTGCCGATTCCGCTTTTTTCCACGATTCTCAACCCACCCTGATAGACTCTGACTTTCAATCCGATTCCTCCTTTTAAAGCAGGGTCTGCAGAAGTTTCATGCCCTCCTGCAGTCCCAGACTGTAAAGTGCGATGGCAAGCGGCTTCCCCAGCAGAATGCAGATAATGAACTCCGTAAAGCTCATTTCCGTCGTTCCTGCCAGATAACACAAGAAATCATCCGGCGCCACCGGTGCAAAAATACCTATCCAGAACATTTTCCGGAATTTCTGGTATTTAAGATGCATCCATCTGTGATATTTCTTTCCAAACTTATCTCCAAATACCGCCTGAAGAACCGGCTCGCCGCAGTTTTTCGCAATCATGAAAGCCGCTGCCGAACCGATGCAGATTCCGATATAGTTGTACAGGAAGCCCTTCCAGGCGCCGAACAGAATGACACC
>JBJFHK010000020.1:2621-3908 GCA_051893535.1 Eubacterium sp.
CCTCATCCCGGATTGCCGCCCTGTATTCCTTCTCAACCGCTGCCGCAAATGCCTCTTTCGACCACTTTCCGCGCGCTGCAGCTTCCGCCTGCTTCCCCATGGCCATCCGCCGCTGTGGATTCTTGATGAACACATTCAGCGCCTTCTGGAAGCCATCTTCCTGTGTGTATGCAAACCCGGTCACTCCGTCGGACAAAACGCCGTTCAGGCAAGGGTCCGCCCGGCAGAGAAGCGGCAGGCCGCATGCCATAGCCTCGATGTAGGTCAGCCCCTGGGTTTCACTCTGCGATGCACTGACGAACAGATCCGCCGCCCGGTAATAGGCGCCGACATCTTCAGGATCAACCATTCCGGTAAATACAACCCGGTCTGAGACAGCAAGTTCCGTAGAAAGTTTCTGAAGCGCCGCCCGGTCCGGTCCGTCCCCGACAATCAGCAGCTTCAGCCGTCCGGAGATTTCGCCGTTTTTCTCCGCAAAATAGCGGAGGAGTTCTTCGGTATTCTTCTCTTTCGCCAGGCGGCCCAGATTAACCAGCACCAGATCATTCTCTGAAAATCCCAGTCTCTTCCGCAGTGCGTGCCGCTCAAGCTCCGGCCGCTTCACGCTGAAGCGTTCTAAATTCAGACCGCTGGGGATCACGCAGATCGGCTTGTGTACTTTGTAGTCATAGAGAAGCGTTCTCGTCTTCTCGGTCGGTACTACAATACGATCGGTCAGCGCAAGGATTCCTCTGGAGAACCATGCCGCCGTGACTTTTCCGATTTTCTTTCCCGGCGCAAAGTAATGGGTGTAATCCTCGTAAACGGTATGGTAGGTATGAAGAAGCGGCACTCCGCAGCTGCGGGCAATATGCCGTGCAGTCAGAAAGGTTGAGAATTCGCACTGACTGTGAACGATGTCCGGGTGCCAGTCAATCAGATTCTGAACCGCCCGGCGCGCAGGCACGATGCGCAGCCTTGCGTTCGGATAAATTTTTCCGATTCCGATGGATCCGATTCTGGTTACATTTCCTTTCACCATCGTGCTGTGATTCTGCGACAGCGTCAGAATCCGGACCTCATGTCCCTGCTCCTGCAGCCCTTCAGCCAGAGCCTTGACCGATGCCACAACGCCATTGACTGCCGGTTCATACCAGTCTGTTGTAATTAAAATCTTCAACTGCTTCCTCCTGACTCGATATCATTTTTGCTTATTTACAGGATATCAGGGGGATATGAACATTCTCTTGCGTGGATGTAAAATATATTTAAAAACTGCATTTCGGGGGTTGATGGGGGATGGCGGAG
>JBJFHK010000021.1:0-21584 GCA_051893535.1 Eubacterium sp.
GGGAAATTCGGACTTTATGAAGATCTTCTGAATGAACTGGTCCGCATCTCTCCCAGAGAAATCCTGGCCAATAAGGAACTGCTGAAAGAGCACGATCCCAAAGAAGCCGAACATCTGACGGGCGCCTTCATCAGTCCATATCCGGAAGAAATTTCCCTTTCTGCGGCGGAAGAAGTCATCCGCGCGCACTTCGGAGACGGTTCGCTGACAGCATTGGGTCTGAACGACAGAAGCCATTGTATCCTTGCGGTCGGTACTCTTTTGTCCTATCTGATCGATACACAGAAGCAGGGGCTGAAACAGATTACGGACTGCCGCTTCTATGAGATTGGCGGCCGCATGTCACTGGATAAGGCAACGATCCGGAATCTGGAGATCACGGAGACTCTGTATGACAAGAGAACGGCCGGATCGCTTCTGGGAATTCTGAACAAGACGAGTACGGCCATGGGGGCGCGCATGCTGAAGCACTGGCTGAGGGAGCCTCTGAACGATACAGAGCGCATCAACAGCCGGCTGGACGCAGTGCAGGAAATCGCTGAGCACCCGGTGATGATGGGCGACATCCGAGAATCTCTGAAACATGTGTATGACTTCGAACGCCTGACGGGAAGAATCGCTTCCGGAAACGCCAACGGAAAAGACATGATCGCGCTGAAAAACTCCATCGGCGCGCTGCCGCAGATCAAGGCGGCGCTGGCTGACGCGGAAAGTGCTCTCCTGATCGAATTAAAGGACAGCATGGCGGATCTTGGCGGGATTCATGATAAGATCGAACAGGCAGTCGTGGAGGATCCTCCGGCTGTAATTAAAGAGGGCGGTCTGATCCGCAGAGGCTATTCTGCGCAGCTGGACCAGATGAAGGACTCCATAAAAGACGCGAAGGCATGGATCGCCGGACTTGAAGGAAGAGAAAAGGAGCGTACGGGGATTACGCATTTGAAGGTGGGCTATAACAAGGTGTTCGGTTACTATATCGAGGTCAGCCGCTCCAATCTGGACCAGGTTCCGGACGATTACATAAGAAAGCAGACGCTGGTCGGAGCCGAACGGTTCATCATCCCGGAGCTGAAGGAGCAGGAGGGCGTGGTTCTGAATGCAGAAGGCCGGATCAATGATCTGGAGTACACGCTGTTTACAGACCTGCGGCATGAAATCGAGCAGTGGATCCGGGAAATTCAGCGGACATCTCAGGCGATTGCCCAGCTGGATGTGCTCTGTAATTTCGCGAATGTCAGCCTCAGATACGGTTATGTCCGGCCGCAGGTGGACGACAGCGATATTCTGGACATCCAGGGCGGACGCCATCCGGTCATCGAGCAGACGACGGAAAAGGGCCTTTTCGTATCCAATGACACAGAAATGAACGAGAGTGATTCCTCCATGATGATCATCACCGGCCCGAATATGTCCGGAAAATCCACCTACATGCGGCAGACGGCACTGATCGTGCTGATGGCCCAGATCGGATGTTTTGTGCCGGCAGAGTCTGCCCATATCGGCGTGGTGGACCGGATTTTCACCCGTATCGGCGCGTCCGATAATCTGGCCCAGGGACAGTCGACCTTCTTCGTAGAGATGAGCGAGCTCGCCTATATTCTCCGCCACGCAACGGCAAGGAGTCTGATTATCCTGGACGAGATCGGCCGCGGAACCAGCACCTATGACGGCCTCTCCATTGCCTGGGCGGTAGTGGAATACCTCTGCAGCGATGAACGCCGGATCCGTACGATGTTTGCCACACACTATCACGAGCTTACGGTCCTGGAAGAGCAGATTCAGGGCGTAAAGAACTACAATATCGACGTTCTGGAAGAAGAAGGAAAGATTGTATTCCTGCATAAGATCGTCCGGGGATCTGCCAGCAGGAGCTATGGTATTCATGTGGCCAGGCTCGCCGGTGTTCCGGAGACCCTGCTCCAGGATGCGGAAGAAAAGCTTTCTCAGCTGGAAAGCGGAGAGCAGGACGCAGAAGAACAGATTCTGTCTGCTTCCTCTGATGAGGCAGATCAATCCGGGGCAGAGGCCCTGCAGGCGGCAAAAGAATCCAGCGTACAAGAGGAAGGTCTGGAAACATCCGTTCGCCGCGGGAATCATGGCAGGGCCAAAGCAGAGCGGAAGTCAGAGGATGACCAGACCGGAAAGAGCGGGAACTCCGGTATTCAGCTCAGCCTCTTCAGCGGCCCGCTGAACCCGGCTCTGGACCGCATCCGAAATCTCAATCTCATGGAAATCACGCCGTCCCAGGCGATCCATGAACTGGAAATCCTGCAGAAATTAGCAGAAGAAGAAAACTGATTCATCAGGCAGCACCTGCATATTCAGGAAAGGAAGGCTCTTCCTGTCTGCCGGATGAGCCGGATGAGAGAATACAGAAAGGAAACAGCATTTGATTCAGGTTTTAGATAAAAATGTATCCGACAAGATCGCAGCGGGAGAAGTCATCGACCGCCCGGTTTCTGTAATCAAAGAACTGGTGGAAAACTCCATTGACGCCGGTGCCTCTGCCATTACCGTGGAGATCCGTCACGGAGGAAAAGAATATATGCGGGTGACCGATGACGGCTGCGGAATCCCTTCCGCAGAGACAGAAACCGCATTTCTGCGCCATGCCACCAGTAAAATCCAGAAGGCAGAGGACCTGGATTCCATAGAAAGTCTGGGCTTCCGCGGGGAGGCCCTGGCCAGTATTGCGGCAGTGACCAGAACCACGCTGATTACCCGAACAAAAGATTCCCCTGCAGGAAGAAAGGTTGTTCTTCACGGCGGCAGAGTATTAAGCAATGATCCGGTCGGCTGCCCGGTGGGAAGCTCCATGGTTGTCAGCGACCTGTTCTACAATACACCGGCCAGGAAACAGTTCCTGAAATCAGATTCCGCGGAAAGCGGACGTATTATTGAACTTTTGTCCGAGCTTGCCATCGCCTACTGCAGGATCCGCTTTCAGGTCGTCAATTCCGGACGTCTGGTGTTTGCGACCTCGGGAAGCGGAAATCTGAAAGAGACGATTATTTCTGTCTATCACCAGAAGGACTACGAACAGCTGCTTCCGTTGAAATACGAGGAAAAGGGCATCCGCATCACCGGCTGCATTTCCCGTCCATCCCTGACCCGGCCAAGCCGCCGGAACCAGACCTATTTTGTAAACGGCAGAGTCGTGAAGAGCCGGGTGCTGGAGCGCGGTGTGACAGAGGGCTATAAACGCAGGATGTTTGACGGGCGCTATCCGGTAGTCTTCCTTCTGCTGGAGAGCGATCCGGGCACACTGGACGTCAATATCCATCCCAGCAAGAAAGAAGTCCGCTTCCACGACGACCGGCTGATTCAGGATACCGTGACACACGCGGTCCGGCAGACTCTTGCGACGCTGGACGCCGCAGTTGATGTGCAGGACTATTACCTGAGGCAGGAGAATGCCGCAGAATCGAAAGAGAGCAGGGTGCAGGGCTGCATGTTTTCTGATGCTACTTCCGGCTCTGAACCTTCCGGGAGCGACCAGACAGCGTCATCTGATACGCCGTTCACGGATTCCGTACAGGAGAGTTTTTCTGTCTCCTCCGGTAAAGAGGCCCGCACTCAGAAGGCTGAAGGGCACAGTTTTCATGGTTCTTCAGGCTCAGGAAAGGGGAAAGCTGAAAGAGCAGGGGATTCGGCCGGGCTGAAATTCTGGCAGAACTACGCCTCCCAGCTTGATCTGAAGCAGATTCTGCAGAAAAGACGAAAAGAAAAAGAGCAGCAGCTTGAGGAGAAGGCGCAGAATACTGCCGGAGCTGCTTCCGGGCAGGGAAAAACAAAAGATCCGCGGCTTGATTTTGACCTTCAGCTGGAAGGCCCGGCGCCGTTCTCATTCTCCGACCTGACGCTGAAAGGCTGTATTTTCAACACCTACATTATGGCAGAAGGTCCAGACGGTTTTTATCTGTTCGATCAGCACGCAGCACACGAACGCTGTTTCTATGAGGAACTGGTCGGTGCCTATCTGACAGAGAAAAAAGTGCGCCAGCCGATTCTGATGCCGATTGTGCTGGAGACGGAACCGGCGGTTACCGCCGCAGAAAGTTTCTGGCGGCCGCCCCTTGAAAATATGGGCTACAGCATTGAGAATTTCGGTCCGGATACCTACAGAATCGGTGAAATTCCATCCTTTATGTCAATCTCTGAAGCAGAAGATTTTGCAAAAGATTTTCTGGACCAGGCCGGAGCAGATCCGGAAAGCGCCGGTCAGCTGAGAAACAACATTGTTATCGACAAGCTGATCACCAGATCCTGCAAGCGGGCTGTCAAGGCGCATGAAAAGCTGACGGACGCGGAGATGCACGCGCTGATCCGCCAGCTGTCGGAGTGTAAGAATCCCTTCAGCTGCCCCCATGGCCGTCCGACCTTTATCCGCTTCACGAGACGGGACCTGGAAAAGTTCTTTAAACGAATCCAGTAATTCCGCAATGCTCTGCAGAAACTGGCGCTGAAAGCAGAAAAATGATATAATAAAATAAGATGTGGGCTGCGGAAAGGCAGCCCTATTCATTTGAAGAAATTAACCGGGAAACGAATATCACTACGATTGCCGTACGGTGTAATTTTCAGGAGGAGTCATGAAGATCTCGGGTCAGAAGGTTATCGCGGTCTGCGGACCGACAGCCGTAGGAAAAACGCATTATGCCATAAAGATCGCCAATCATTTCCGCGGAGAAATTGTCTCCTGTGATTCCATGCAGCTCTATAAATACATGGACATAGGTTCTGCAAAACCGACAGCGGAAGAGCAGAAACAGGCCGTTCATCATCTGATTGACTGCATTGATCCGAGGGAGCCCTTTTCTGCCGCACGATATGCACAGCTGGCAAAACCCTGTATCGCGGACATCGCGCAGCGCGGCCTGCTTCCGGTAGTCGCTGGCGGCACCGGCCTTTATCTGGACGGTCTCGTCTATGACTTGGATTTCAGCCGTCCTCCGGAAAATCCGAAGAGGCGGAAAGAACTGGAAAACTACGCAGAGGAATACGGAAACGCGGCCCTGCACCAGAAACTTGAGAATCTGGACGCGGATGCCGCCGCGCATATCCACCCAAACAACCGGAAGCGTGTGATCCGCGCCATCGAAATCGCAGAGAGCGGCGGAAAATGGCATGATTTTTCCAAAAACCCGAAAAGAAATCCCGATTACGATTTCTTCCTGATCGGACTTATGCGGAACCGCCAGGAACTCTATGACCGGATCAATCTGCGCGTGGATCTTCTGATGAAAGCCGGTCTTCTGGATGAAGTGAAGTGGCTCCTCGATATGGGCCTTCAGGAAGAACATATTTCCATGAAGGGTATCGGATATAAAGAAATTATCGGATACCTGAAGGGAAAATATTCTCTTGATGAAGCCGTCGACCTCATCAAGAAGAACACCAGACATTTTGCGAAGCGGCAGATGACCTGGTTCCGGCGCTATGAAGATATGCACTGGTTTAACATCAGCAGCTATGACAGCGAGGAGGAGTGCCTCAGCGCAATTTACCGGGAGGTAAGCGCATTTCTGGAATCCGGGGAAGAGTAAACAGAAGTAATGAACGTCCTCTGGCATAAACAGTCGTCCGAATACGGGGCTCCTGAAGAAGAACTTTTCCGCGAGGACGGCAGCTGTTCCAGCAGACAGGATTCCACTTGCGCGTGTGAATTTTGTCCCACAAACAGAAAGGAGGAAGAAGAATGCAGCCGGTAAAGATTCACAATAAAACGGACCGCCCGGATAATGTGGTGGAAAAGGAAAAAGAACTGTTTCTGGAAAGTGAACGGATGGAGCATGAGCTGCCGTCCTGGATGCGCGGCTTCTTCATCTATCTGCGCGGAAATGTGCTTCCCGCTACGCAGCTTGCTTATCTGCAGGATATTCACTTCTTCTTCCTGTATCTGGTCAATGTGACGGATTTCACGAAGGCGGAGGATACATCACAGGTCACGCTGGATGAGTTCAGGAAGATCCGCGCGCAGGATGTCAACGAATTTCTGAACTGGTGCCGACAGTATAAGGTGCAGCACGGTGATCACGTTTACATCTATGAAAACGGAAACTACACGCTGGCCCGCAAGAAATCCTCGCTCTCGGTGCTGTTCAAGCAGCTTTACCGGGACGGTCTGCTGGAAAAGAATATTACGGACGGCTTTAATCCGATCCGGGTGCAGAAGGCCGGAGAGCGGGAGGTAAAGGCCCTGAATGATGATGAGGTCATGATCATGCTGGATGCGGTGACCACCGGCCAGGGGCTGACAAACCACGAGAAAAGTTACTGGGAGAAGACAAAGAAGAGGGACAAGGCAATTCTGGTCCTGTTCCTGACTTACGGCCTGCGTCTCAGCGAACTTCAGCAGCTGAATGTGAGTTCCTTCAACTTCGACCGCGGAGAATTCAAGATTTACAGAAAGCGCGGAAAGGAATCGGTCATGCCGCTGAACCGCTCGGCGGAAGAGGTGATTAAAGAATATCTGAATGAGGAAAGACCGGATGACGAACTTCTGAATGAAGAAGACAGGGACGCCCTGTTCCTGTCGCTTCAGAATCACCGGATGACCGGCCGGCAGATCCGTTCCTGCGTGAAGAAATATACATCCATCGCCATGCACACCAGCCGGAAAACGGGATACAGCCCCCACAAACTCAGGGCTACGGCGGCAACCAGCCTGATCGGACGGGGAAATTCGATCTATGATGTCGCTGCGCTGCTGGACCACGATCAGGTTACGACAACCCAGCTCTATGCGCGGCGCAAGGAGCATGTCCGCCGGGATCTGGTGAAGGGCATGGAATGGGAAGAAGAACGGAAAGAATCAGAGGAATATGCCCGCAGGGCCGATGAAGATCAGCTGACTGATTCTGACCGGTAAATCTGATAAAATCACGCATATTAACGTGATTATATTATAGTCAACCATGGAGGCGGCAGCGGATACAAAAATTCCCGCAGGATTACCGCCAGCATGAGACATCCAGGCGTCACCGTCCGGCATTTCTGCCGGCGGAAATCTTTCTGAGGCCTTTAAGCTCACATGGTTTAAGAAAACGAGAAGAGGGAAGGAAATTAATAACATGAACAACAGCAGCAGAGAAGAACGTGTCAGCAGCGAAGGGATGCGCAGGTCCATCGATCATATGCTGAAGACTGAATTCGGCATGGATCCGCGTGCCGTAGACTGGACGGAAAAGGCCGAAAAGAAGGTCAGAGACCGTTTCAGGACCCTGGACCGCATCCGGGAATACAATCAGTATAAAGTGGTCTCCGCCTTCCAGAAAAACAACATCAGCGACATGCACTTCAACTGGAATACCGGCTACGGCTACGACGATCCGGGCCGTGAAGGCATTGAGAAGGTTTACTCCGATGTCTTCCACACAGAGGCGGCCCTGGTCAGAACGCAGATCGTAAACGGAACTCACGCCCTTGCCATTACCCTGCAGGGCATTCTCCGTCCGGGCGATGAAGTGATCTACTGCAGCGGCGGTCCATATGATACCCTGGAAGACGTCATCGGCATCCGCGGCGAAGGCATGGGCTCTCTGAAGGATTTTGGAATCCACTATGACCAGGTAGACCTGCTGCCGGATGGAAGCATCGATCTGGAAGGCGTGAAAAAGGCCATCAAGCCGAACACGAAGATGTGCTGCATCCAGCGCTCCACCGGCTATTCCTGGAGAAAGGCCATCGGCATCGATCAGGTCAGAGCCTTCAATGAAGCGGTTCACAGCGTGCGTCCGGACATCATCACAATGGCGGACAACTGCTACGGAGAGTTCCTGGACACTCTGGAGCCGACCGATGTAGGAACAGACATCATGGCAGGATCGCTGATCAAGAACCCGGGCGGCGGCCTGGCACTTTCCGGCGGCTATGTTGTCGGGAAGAAAGAATTGGTAGACCGTATTTCATATCGGTTAACCTGCCCGGGAATCGGCGGGGAATGCGGCCTGATGTTCGGACAGTCCAGAACCATCCTGCAGGGCCTTTTTGAAGCGCCTGCAGTCACCGTGAATGCGGCCAAAGGCGCCATTCTCTGCGGCCAGGTCTACCATGACCTAGGATACGACATCTGTCCGTCCCTGGAAGATGTCAGAAGTGACATTATTCAGAGCGTAAAGCTGGGCTCACCGGAGGCGGTTGTCGCTTTCTGCCAGGGCGTACAGGCGGCAGCGGCAGTTGACTCTTACGTTTCCCCGGAGCCGTGGGACATGCCGGGCTACGAAGATCAGGTCGTTATGGCGGCAGGGGCTTTTGTGCAGGGTTCATCTATTGAACTTTCCGCAGACGCGCCGATCCGCCCGCCTTATATCGTGTACTTCCAGGGCGGCCTGACCTACGAACACTCTAAACTGGGCGTGATGATGTCCTTAAGCAGACTTCTCCACGACGGCCTGATACAGATTCCGCAGGGACAAATTTAACCCGCGCAGGGAGAAATGGTCCGGAGAACGTAATCACTCTGTATGGATGATGCTTCAAGGGAACACCCGACGCAGAACGACGGACACACGTTTGAAAACGACTGGCTGTGAAAAATTGAAAGAAGGCGGAAAACTGATGAAACAGAAGAAAATGAAATCAGAATCCGCAGTGCCGGAGAAAAACAATTCGGCAGATTCTCCTCCGGACGAAAAGATATTTAAAGCGGATCATAAAGAAAAAAAGAAAGCTGTGAACGGCAATGGGCAGGAAGATGCGGAAAAGGGAACTTCTGATCCAGAAGTTCCAGACGGGAAACTGACCGGCCGGCGGAAAGCCGCAGCCATCCTGAAGATGCTGATCCTTTTCGGGATTCTCATCGGAATACCGGCCTACATCCTGTTCTGCCAGCGCCATATCATCACCGATATGAAATCTTTTTCCACGATCGTACACTATCTTCGTGTCTATAAAGGGAAGAGCTATCTCATTTATATCATCGCGCAGATCCTGCAGATCCTGGTAAGCTTTCTGCCGGGCGAAGTCTTTCAGTTCGCCGCCGGATACCTGTTCGGCGTAATTCCGGGACTGCTTCTTTCTGTCGGAGGCGCGGCACTGGGCACAGGAATTACCTATTATGTGGCAAAATTCCTGGGTGAAGACGCACTGTCCCTGTTTATCAAACCGGACAAACTCCGGAAGTACCGGAAAATGATGAACAGCGAAAAAGCCTATATCGCAACCTTCTTTATGTACCTGATACCAGGCACGCCGAAAGATATCTGCTGTTACATCGCCGGAGTTTCTGATATGAAGGCAAGGCCCTTCATCCTGCTTTCTCTGATCGGAAGAACACCGGGAATGCTGGGGAGCCTGATCTTCGGCGCCATGTACTACGACCGTAATTACAAAGTGATGGCAGTACTCGGCGTAATCGTGCTGGTCATTATCCTGATCTGTTTCATCAAGAGAAAAGCCCTGAACCGCTTTATTGATCAGCTCTACCAGAAGATTATATAATAGGAACAATGATTTTTGTTAATAAACACAAACAGAAAAGTGGCTGCTTGTGTTTACATCAGAACATATCTGCAGAGAAAATGCAGATATGTTCTTTTTTATTCTGCTTTTCAGTAATTCTTTTATGAAAAAGACGAATATAAATCGTGTATACTTAATTTTTATGTACGGTATTCAACAAAATACAAAAATACATGTCTATTTTGGACAATATTTTCCACAAAGGGATTGAAATTTATTTGTGTCTGACATATAATAAAAACAGCTTTTTTAATGATCGGACAAAAGGAGGGCATATGGCTAAATTTATTGGACAGGCCGACTCTTTCGTCTGGGGATGGTGGATGATTATCCTCCTTCTGGGAACTCATATTTTTATGACAATCCGGACAAGATTTATCCAGAGAAAGACAATCGGTAAAGGAATTAAGTTATCCGTTACTAAGGACCCTGATTCAGAGGGCGAGGTTTCACAGTTCGGAGCGCTGGCTACGGCGCTGGCCGCAACCATCGGTACCGGAAACATCGTCGGTGTAGGAACTGCGATTGCGCTGGGAGGTCCTGGAGCAGTGCTCTGGTGCTGGCTGACCGGTGTATTCGGAATCGCAACTAAATATTCTGAATCCCTGATCGCTGTAAAATACAGAGTGAAGACGTCCGACGGACGTATGCAGGGCGGAGCAATGTACGCACTGTCCCGCGGACTGAAATGGAAAAAATTCGGTAAGATCGCCGGCATGTGCTTCGCAGTGTTCGCAGGCTGTGCGTCTTTCGGAATCGGCTGCGCTACACAGGTAAACGCAATCGCAACTGTCGCGCACGAGAACTTCCATATTCCGTACATTGCTGTCGGACTGGTCATCTCGATCCTGACCGCAATCGTCATCTTCGGCGGAATCAAAGCCATCGCGTCTGTATGTGAAAAGCTGGTTCCGTTCATGGCCATCTTTTACGTAGCAGGATGCATCATCATTCTGTGCATGAACCACGATTTCCTGATTCCGGCACTGAAAGCGATTTTCACACTCGCATTCACCAAGGGATCCGTTGCAGGCGGACTGGTCGGCGGAGGAATCCGCTACGCAATGCAGTACGGAGTTGCAAGAGGACTGTTCTCCAACGAGTCTGGACTCGGTTCCGCACCTATCGCAGCTGCTGCGGCAAGAACCAAGAACCCTGTTCGTCAGGCACTGGTATCTTCCACCGGTACATTCTGGGATACCGTTGTCATCTGCGCGATGACCGGACTGGTCCTGGTATCTACCATCATGAAGAACCCGCAGATCAATATGCAGAACGTGGCAAACGGCGGCGTACTGACATCTCTGGCGTTCGCACAGATTCCGGTAATCGGACCGATTATCCTGACACTGGGAATCATCACATTCGCATACTCCACCATTCTCGGATGGGCTTATTACGGAGAGCGCTGTGTTGAGTACGTCGGCGGCCGCAAGCTGCTGATTCCGTACAGAATTCTGTACTGTGTCGTAGCATGTATCGCACCGGTTGTTGAACTGGATCTGGTATGGCAGATCGCCGATATTCTGAACGCACTGATGGCAATCCCGAACCTGATCGCGGTTCTGCTCCTCTCAGGAGTGATTGTGAAGGAAACGAAGAAATATATCAATGATTTGGACGCTGTTGACGAAACACCGGTTCCGATCGTCGATAAATAAGTAGGTTAACGCTGAACACTGCAGGCGGGCATACGCTTGCAGTGTTTTTTTGAGACAAAACAGAGAAGACAGGGAGTAAGGTGAACTATGGGAATTCAAGTACAACATCTGTTAAACCTGGAGTATTTTCAGGATTTTCACGTGCTTGCCGGCAGAAACGGGCTTCAGCGCGAAGTGCAGGGCATCGTAACGGTCGACACACCGGACGCATTCCAGTGGATGACGGGAAAAGAGCTCGTTCTGGCTACCGGCTATGTATTTCAAAATGAGCCGCAGTGTCTCCGTGACGCTTTCCGCGATGGAAATATCACAAACTGCGCTGCGATGATGATCCAGCGCGGTCATTATCTGAATAATCTTCCGGATGATACGGTGCAGAAATTCGAAGAGCTGGGAATTCCTTTGATTTCCATGCCTTACTACGTAAGCTTCCAGGATGTTACCAGCCAGATTACTATGGCCGTTATCGACCGTTCCTTCCGCGATTTCGGCGTTGTTGATTCCATCAACGAACCGGAAGACAGCGAATCCTATAAGCAGCGCAAGGCCGTGAACATTCTGAAGGGGATCGAAAAGGAAACTCATTTTCCGACCATGCTTTATGATGTCCGCTCCGACCAGGCCTATTTCAGTTCGGACAATTTCCAGAAGGAAGTCAGTTCCTTCGGCCTGGAGATCCCGGATTTCTGGAAGCCGTCACTTCCATTCACCCGTCACCTGATCTGTGACTACATGAATATGGAACGCTTCCGCATCATCAATGAGGACATGGGGAAGAAGCCGAGATTCAGCTGGATTACAACGCCGATCACCGTCAATGGGATTACAGAGGCCTATCTGGTTCTGGTAGAATCCAGAGACTTTATCGACCATTATGATGAGCTTTCACTCAGAACCGCCTATCTGATTCTCCAGCAGCTTTACGAGAACATTTACGTCGGACAGAACGTTGGAAGCGCCGGTTTTGAAAACTTCATCCGCACACTCCTTGAAGGAAGCAACGCGGACAGAGATCAGCTCATCTACCAGGCAAACACGCAGGGTGTCTCTCTGAATGATGACTATATCTGTATTTACTTTAAACAGACGAATCATGACGTCTGCGCCAGAAACGCGCGTCCGGTTTTTCTCGATGCTCTGCGCAGTTCAGCTATGCACCGTTCGGCCAGACTCGCATTCCTGGGGGAGAACGAGGGCATCATTCTGCTTTCATCAGAGGGATGCACACTTCCTAATGATTCCACCGGACGCATTGATCAGAATGCGCTGGAATCCGGAATCATGCACTTCCAGGATATTATTCTGGAACATCTTCCAGAAGCAGAACTCTGCTACAGTATCGTGCGGGAAAAGCATCCTCTTTCCGAACTGAAAGACAACATCCAGAAGTGTCTGGATGTCCTGCACATGGGAAAGATTATCTTCCCGGAGAAGAACATCTGGGATTACGACGAACTCGGACCACTTGCCTGGATCCGCATTCCAGAGAAAGACCTGGAGGAAATGGAAGCCCATTACCGTGAACTTTCCAAGGATGAAAAGAATGAAGAAACGCTGCATACGCTGAAGGTTTATCTGGAAAACAATATGAACTTCAGCCTGACCGCAAAGAAGCTGGATGTCCACATCAATACGGTCCGCAGCAGAATCTCCAGAGCAGAAGAACTGGTACACATCGACTGGGACGACTATGTCTCCCGTATCAAGACGCAGCTTCTGCTCCAGTTTCTTCACATATAACACTGCATCCGCAGATACATTGAAGGGGCAGGGGAGCAGAACATCTGTCGGACAATAAATAAAATACAATAGCTGATATTTTTCCATTCCAGAAAAGACGGCACCGGAAGCAGTAAAGTTTTTCGATACTTTCGGTGTCGTCTTTCTGTGTCCGGAGGGCAGTGGGGCTGCCCCGGACCATGGTGAAAATGAATCATGTGAGTGCCGGCTCCAAAATCAGCTGACTTATCTGAGCCGGCACTGTTTCTGTTTATGGGTTAATGATCCCGGCCGGAGATCCGGAGATCATGTGAACTTCAGTTTTTCTATTCTTTCCGCCTTTAATCAGAACTATTGTTCTCAGCAGGTACACGCAGTTTCTGACCGGTTTTCAGATCTCCGGCAGATTTCATGTGATTGATGGTCATGATCTGGTTTACGCAGGTCCTGATGTCCTGATGCTTCTGCACACGCGAAGAAGCGATGCTCCAGAGCGTTTCTCCCTGCTGCACCTCAATGGTCTGATACTGCCTGTGTTCCGCCTGTTTCTGTTCTGCCGCCCCGGATGCACTCATTGCGGATGTCGTAAAGATCAGCACTCCTGCCAGGAGTACAAGAATAAAAATAGTAAAACGGACACGGGAAACGATTCTCACTTTTTTCATGACGCACCTCCGAACAGATGTTTCTATCTGATGCCTTAATAATAGCAAAACAATTGTTCGATGTCAAGAAAAATGTAAACGTATGTTTTATATTTTCCCTTGTCCGTTTTTCTTTTGTCTGACGGATTTAAAGGCCGGCAATGCAGCGGCAGAACCCGTCTGTTTCTTCCTGTGTCGTGGACCAGCTTGTGGCGATACGGATGGCCGTGTGAGACGCGTCGACTTTCTCCCAGAAGCTGTACGCGGCGGCCTGGTCAAGCTGCTTCAGCTGCGCATCATCGGCCGTCACGAACACCTGATTGGTTGGTGAATCGATGTACAGCTGAAAGCCTGCCTGAAGAAGAGCCTTCTGAATCTGCTCTGCATACCGGACTGCGTCCTTTCCAATGTTCTGATACAGATTATCACGGAAAAGCTCATCAAACTGAATTCCCAGCAGCCAGCCTTTTGCAAGCAGGGCGCCATGCTGCTTTATAATCGTAAAGAAGTGCGGGATCAGTTCCGGATCCGGAAGTACAACGGCTTCCCCAAACAAAGCTCCGCACTTGGTTCCGCCGATATAAAACGCGTCACAGAGCCGCGCCAGATCTGGAAGCTGAACGTCATTTGCAGGACTTCCCAGCGCGTATGCCAGCCGCGCGCCGTCAACGTACAGAGGAATCCTATGCGATCTGCAGACCGCTGAAATCTGTTCCAGTTCCTCCAGCGAATACAGAGTTCCAAACTCTGTCGGCTGGGAGATATAGACCATGCCCGGCATGACCATATGATCCCGGTTTCCATCGTGTTCATAATCCTCAATCATCTGCGCAATCTGCTCCGCGGTGATTTTTCCTGCCTCAGACGGCAGAGCCAGGACCTTGTGGCCGCCAAACTCAATCGCTCCGGCCTCATGAACATTGACATGCCCGCTCTCTGCAGCAATGACACCCTGATAAGACTGAAGCAGCGCGTCGATCATCACTGCATTTGTCTGCGTTCCGCCGATCAGGAATTCCACTTCCGCCTGCGGACAGCTGCAGGCTCTGCGGACGCGCGCCTTCGCCGACTCAGAAATTTCATCCAGGCCATAACCGGTGTGGGGAATGCGGTTTGTTTCCTCCATTCTCTTCATAATCGCCGGATGTGCACCTTCCTGATAGTCACAGGCAAACATAAGTTTTTCCATTGTATTGTTGTTTTTCATCATTTTATCCTCCTGTTTGTTTCCGGCCGGGTATTTTCTTGCATTTCCTTTGTCTATAGACTACACTAAAACAAGATATGATACAAACGGCAATTCGACATGGTTGCCATGACGAACTGGAATGAATAGTGCCGGGATCCTTCCACCGGACAAAATCAACACGCAAGGGGATGAACGGGCTGCGCGGCCGCTAAAGTCTCTGCAGATGAAACAGAAAGGGAACTCATATGGATACGAAAAAATGCGAGGCCTGCCTGATGGCGGCATCTCTGGGGAGCTTTACGGCTGCCGCAGAGGAACTGGGATATACACAATCCGGCA
The DNA here is from genome assembly GCA_051893535.1 of Eubacterium sp. Taxonomy (GTDB): domain Bacteria; phylum Bacillota; class Clostridia; order Peptostreptococcales; family Anaerovoracaceae; genus Aminicella. The sequence continues at coordinate 15,015 of JBJFHK010000021.1, forward strand.
TTACACGGATGATCCGTTCTCTCGAAGACGAACTGGGATTTCCGCTGTTCATCCGCGGAAAAACCGGCATCAAGCTGTCTGCAAATGGGGAAATGCTTCTTCCAGCGCTCCGGGATATCGTGCAGGCAGATGCCCGTGCAAGGGAACTCTGCGGCGAGATCCGTGGTGTGATCACGGGAAATCTGACCATTGGAAGTTATTACAGTGTATCTGCAATCTGGATGCCGGAGCTTCTGGCCCGTTTTAAAAAGGAATATCCGGGCATCCGTGTCAGAATGCATGAGGGCGGCAACCGGGAGATGACCATCTGGCTGAATGAACATTCCGTGGACCTTTGTTTCTGCGCAAAGCCGGATAAAGATACGGTCTGCGACTGGATCCCGGTTTACAATGATCCGCTGACTGCCTGGCTTCCGGAAAAAGACCCGGCAGCTGCTGCTGATTCCTTTCCGGTTACAGAACTCCAGAACCGTCCATTCATCCATACTTCACCGAATCAGGACACGGATCAGGACCGCCTGATAAAAGAGCATCATCTTATTATGGACACCCGTTATACAACCCGGGATGCTTTTACTACCTATAACATGGTTGAGTCCGGCCTGGGGATCAGCTTCAACCAGAAAATGATTTCCAGAAGATGGCAGGGCAGGGTAGTGGAGATTCCTCTTGCGCCTTCATGTTTTGTCGAACTGGGCCTCGCCGTTCCCAGTCTGAAGTCTGCCTCTCCGGCAGCAGGAAAATTCATACAATGCGTACAGGAATGGGTACAGAATATGCCGGATCTGCAATCGTAATCCTGTATATCATCCCATGCAGAAAATGCTGTATTCCTTAAAAAACAGCCATTCTTTAGTATAGAATTCTTATCGTGTATATGATATATTAAAATATAATCAGGATATTGATGCCGGCAGATATTTACCTGTCTGAAAAAGGTGTCAAAAGCAACTACGTTTGTTCAGAATCAGTAATATAAGGGTAATGAGCATGCATAAGAAAAAATGGGACGATATTTTCAATGCCATCAGCGGTGGGATCTGTCTGATCAGCAATGATGAAACAGAAACTGTGCTCTATGCCAATCAGGAACTGCTGTCGATGTATGAATGTTCTTCCGAAACGGAATTCTTTTCTCTGTGCCGGAAGACTCTGCGCAGAATGATGGAAGAGCGCGACTATATTTCTTTGTTTCAGAAGCAGGAAATGTCTAAACCGTATACGAATCTGAGTTTTAATTACAAGAATAAGGACGGGCATTTCCGCCACGCTGAAGGTCCGGCAAGACTCTCCAATGTTAATGGCGCCGGGGAAGTCTGGGTTGTCCAGCTTTTTCGGTCGGAAACACTGAGGCAGACGGTTCAGGAAGACCTGATCACAGGTCTTCCGGGGATGCATGAGTTTTTCAAACAGGCAAAAGAAGCAGCATTCATAAAAGTAGAAAACCATTCTTTTGCAGACCGGTGTCCGGTATGCTTCAATATTTCCAACTTCAAAGCCTATAATCATAAATACGGTCTGCAGGCGGGAGACCAGCTTCTGCAGAAGACTGCTGCGATTATGCGCCGTCATTTCCCAGATGAACTTCTGGGACATCTGAACGCCGATAAATTCAATGCGCTGCTGATCCGGGATAATCTGGAGCACAGAATCGAGGCCTTCTGCCAGGAAGTCAACCGCGTAATCCACGAGCCCGGAATTGAAATGAAGGCTGGAATTGTCTTCCCAAAAGAAGACGACAGTCTGGATTCCCTTCTGCATCATTTCGACCATGCGAAGATTGCATGCGATTCCATCCGCACAGATGCGATCCGTTCTTACATCGTCTACACGGACGCTATGGGACAGGCGGCAGAGATGAAGATTTATATTCTGAATAATTTTGACAGAGCCATCGAAAATGGATACATCAAGGTTTATCTTCAGCCGATTGTCCGGGCGCTGACGGAGCAGGTCTGCGGATTTGAAGCACTCGCCAGATGGGAGGATCCGGAACACGGACTTCTTCCGCCTGGCGTCTTCGTGCCGGTTCTGGAAGATGCACGTCTGATTTCACGGCTGGATTCTTATGTCGTAAACCGTGCAGCAGAAATGATCCGTGCCCGTCTGGATACCGGAATGCCGGCGCTCCCGATTTCTGTGAACTTTTCCAGACTGGATCTGGAGATCATGAACCCTGTATCCATGGTCATGCAGGCAGTCCAGAATCATCATATCCCTGCACACCTGATCCATGTCGAGATCACGGAAACCGTAATGGCATGGAACCGTGAAAATCTGAAGTCACTGATCTATCAGTTCCATGATGCGGGCATTGAAGTCTGGCTGGACGATTTCGGCAGTGAATACTCCTCACTGAATACCCTGCATAATTTCCGCTTCGATGAGCTGAAAATCGATATGGAATTTATCCGCAATTTTGATGATAAAAGCCGGAAAATCATAAAAAGCATCGTCATGATGGCAGAGACACTGGGCGTTCACACTCTTGCAGAAGGTGTAGAGACGAAAGAACAGCTGGAATTTCTAAAAAGCGTCGGCTGCGGGAAAATTCAGGGCTATTATTATGGACGGCCGCAGCCGCTGGAAGAATGTATAACACAGCTTACACGCCGTCATCTTCAGTTTGAATCGCCGGAAATGACCAGGCTGTACCATGCTTCAGAAGAAGTCATCGTTGCAGCCGACCGGCCGGCTGCGATTTTCCAGATCCGTGATAATAACAAACATGTTCGTCTGATGTACGGGAACGAGGCGTTCTTTAATGAACTCAGCTCAACCGGGAAAGGGGACCTGAACGGAGTCAACGCTTATCTTTCCAATCTCGGATCAACCTTGGAAAACAGGCTTTTGTCATTTCTGCACACCGTGTATGATTCCAACGGAAAAACCTGTGCATTAACTTATGTGGACAACGGAAAGTATGTTCACATGAAAGCAAAAAAGATTTCCGGATCTGAGGAGCTCTGGCTGGGTGCGGCAAGTGTCCGGAATATCAGCATTTCAGCCGGCTATCGGGAAACGAAGCGTCTGGACCATATTTACCGCGAATTTCTGCCTATGTATGACGGTGTGTACATTCTGGACCGTGAAAAGGATATCATCGAAATCCGGGAATGCTCACATCCTGAAGTGCGCGTTGACCGGAAGTTTGAAAACATCAGAGAATCTTTCCGGCAGTATGCGAAGGAAATGATCCACCATGATGACCAGTGGCGTTTTCTAAACTTTATCGACCTGCAGAATCTTGAACACGCAATCAAGGCCAATCCAAGAAAATACACATCCTGTGTATTCCGGGTGAAAAGAGAAAACGGGAACTACCGATGGACTGTTTTTGAAGCACTGCTGATGAATAACAGCCCGGCCAGGAACATTCTTCTGGTGGAGCGCGAAGACCTGTGGGAAACCTCTCCAGACCGCACGCTGCTTCTTCCGGAGATGCTGAATTCTTTCGGACTGTCAGAAAACAGAAGGACAGAAGCAGATGATCTTGAGCACAGCCTTGTGAAGTCTCTTCTGGATGAATCTGACCTGAAAATGTTCTGGAAAGATAAAAACCGGCGTTTCCTGGGTGCAAGCCGTGCACTTCTTGATTATTTCAAGATTGATCATGCTGAAGAAATCCTCGGAAAAACCGATGAAGACCTGGGATGGACAATTGAACGTTCAAATTACAGAATGGCAGAAGACACCGTTCTGAACACGGGAACAGAAATCCGCAGCCTGCCCGGGGAAAGTATTATCAGCGGCATTCCTCACCGGATTGTAACATCAGGATTCCCGATGTACAGACAGAAACAGCTGATCGGATATGTCGGCATAATCCGGGATCTGGATGAAACAGAGAAGAGAAAAGATACTGCATTTCTGGATGAAGAAACCGGCCTCCTGAATTTCCGCGGTATGATCGCAGCATTGATTCAGTATCACGAGAATTTCCAGCGTATCAGTGAAGATTATTCCTGCATTCTTCTGAATATCGCAGAATATCCGAGACTGCTCCGGACCTATGGCGAATTCTTCCGGCAGGCGCTGGTCCGCCATATCGGAGAGATGCTGCAGGAAAAAGCAGGGACAAATATTATTGCGGCACACTTCAGCGGAGCCACATTTATGCTCTGCGGAAAAAACTGTGATGCCGGTTGGATACGGAAAACAGTGGAAGAACTGGCAGAAGATATCCGGAGCACGCACTCCCTGGCAGGGTTTACATGCACCATGCATCTTCAGTATGCCATTGGATACGGTTCAGAAGCGGATAACGTTCATACACTGATCACCCTCCTGAGTGAGCGGCTGGAAGAAACCACAAAACAGCACTTCGGTGAGGCTCTGTTTACCGCAGACCGGATCATCCTGGAGCGCAGCGCACTGGATTCATTACCGGAACAAGTTGTCATTGCAGATCCGAAAAGCTATGATCTCCTGTATATCAATGACGCGGTCCGGAAAGCACTCCGCCTGCCGGATGACTTCAGCTGCGCCGGAAAAAAGTGCTATGAAGTAATGGAAGGCTTTTCTTCGCCGTGTCCCTTCTGTTCCAATGCACTGCTTCATCACACCCAGTTCCGGTGCCGGATCCATCGATCTCATGCCAATGGCGAAGATCTGCTGATGAGAAGCGTCCTCATTCCGTGGAAGGGAAAAGCATGCGCGATGACGATTGCATTCGATCTGAGCAAGTATATCAATCTCAGCGCAGACAAAAACAGGCTGGTTTATCACGAAGCTGCCGCCAACGATGCGATTGCTGTCGCTCTGGAAGCGCAGGATCCAAATATCGGCGTCAGAAAGATGATGCGGCAGATTTCCAGAAACCTGAATTCCTCCAGAATGTTTATTTTCGAGGAAAATGATGATCAGACCGTTTCCTGTACATACGAGTGGGCAGAAGACGGACTGATGCTGCTGAAAAAAGAGCTGCAGGGCATTCCGCTCAGAAATCTGCGCGCACTGTATCATGAATTTGCCGAGCACCACGTCGCACTGATTGAAGATTATCCGGATTTTATCAGTGAACATCCGGATTTTCACCTTCCGGTCGCCGGCATCCAGAATCTGGTTTCCGGCCAGCTGGACATATCAGGAAACCGGCTGGGCTTTACCGTCGTGCTGAATTCATCAGAAGAGACATTCCGGCTGGCTTACCAGCTGCTCTCGACGCTGACCGACTTTATCGCCATTCTGCTCAGAAACAGAAATATGCTCCAGGAACTGAATCAGCAGAGCTGCCGGGATCCACTGACCGATGCCCTGAACAGAAGAGGCCTGAACAGATTCCTGGATAATTGGAAAGGGGGAAGATTCATTCGCCCTGATTTCCGGCGATATCAACGGACTGAAGACCACCAACGACACCCTGGGCCATCAGGCCGGCGACGAACTGATCCAGGCCGTCATGCGGCTGTTCAGAGAGTTTGCAGACAGTGATCATGTTTTCCGTACCGGTGGCGATGAATTCCTTATTATCGTCGAACAGGCTGATGAAAAGACCGCCGAAATGATGGTTCACAGCATGCGGGAAGAAATGTACACTGCAGGACTCAGTGTCGCACTCGGCTGGGTCATTCAGAGAGGTCCGATTACAAACCGCGATGCACTGATGACAGCGGCTGACCGCAGAATGTACGCGGACAAAGGCCAGACTTACCGGCGGAGATACACGGACCGGATCATGAACTCCTACAATGCATCCGGCAGCGAAATCGCTGAAAGGGATACAGAAGAAAAAATGTAACAGGCCGCCATAAAACCCGGTTACTAAATAGGTTTTATGGCAAAATTAAGATACGTCGCTGATAAAACGTTAAAAATCAACGAAAAATAGATTTTCAACCGATGAGAATACAGGCATCTGCCGGAAAGCTGCGATACAGGCCGGCAGATGCCGTTTTTATAAAAAAGTTAAAAAGGCCGAATCCAAGTGATATCAACGCATTCAGGAGATTCCTATAAAAATCAGGGAGCTGCAGGAGCACGAACAGATGTCATCGTGAAGTGATACCGCTGCGTAAAGGCATAAACATGGCGAATCGACGAAATTCCCAGAATGCCGCTGAATGGAAATTCATGAACGGTAATAAACTGGAAGCGTCAAAAAGCGCTATAGAAATACAGACAGGAACAGAAACCAGAAGCCGCAGCCGAAAAAGCCAGAAATCAGGCCATACAAAGCGCATACAGAGCGAGCCATAAGAATCTGGATTGCGGCAGTCAGCGAAATACCATATTAAGAAAGAGTCCATATAGATAAAGTTATGATCAGAGTTATGACGCGGACATTTTCGTCGGTCAGATACGCAGATCCTCAGAGAGAAAAATTCAGCGCCACAGATTTATAAAATTAATTCCAGACAGATAAGCCACAGCACAGACAGCCGACGATCATCAGCCGAAAACGCGAACATAAGAAGCACAGCGATGCTGAGAATAAATTGCAGATCCGAAAATGAATTGCTGGTCCGGAATCCAGATTTTTATGTCTGTATTAAACGCATATTTTCTAAATCCGTTATAACTATTCCCAAAATTAGTATTTTAGGAATAGTTGTGCCTGTCTTCTATCCC
>JBJFHK010000022.1:0-3865 GCA_051893535.1 Eubacterium sp.
CAGGCGGTACTGAGCTGGTTCGTCCGGGACATGCATTCCGGGCTGGCCAGGTTCTACATGCTGCTTTCCCGCTTTACAGAGCCATTTGTCGCTCCCTGCAGGAAGCTGCTGTATCGTCTGAATATCAACACAGGAATATTTGATTTTTCACTGCTGGTTGCGTTTCTGTTTATTGAAATTATTGAAAAAGTGCTGATCCGCCTTCTTGGCGTGATTCTGCTGTAAGCGGTGATAAGAAAGGAAGCGGCATGGTAACACCTAAAGATATTCAGGTAAAGCAGTTCGGCCTCTCGATGCGCGGCTATAACAAGCGCGAGGTGGACGAATTCCTGGACGCAATTACGATCGATTATCAGAATCTGATTGAAGAGAAATCGCGTCTTGAGCAGGAAAATAAAGACTTGAAATCCCGTCTGGAAGAGTCGCAGAAAAATGAGCATTCCGTGATGAACACGCTGGAACAGGCCAAGCGTCTGATGAGCGATATTTCCGAGAGCGCGGAGAAGCGTGCGGAAGTCATTATTAAGAACGCCCACCTGGACGCACAGACCATTACGAGAAATGCCAAGGATTCTGTTGCGACCTACACCGAGCAGAGCGAGCAGATGAAGAACAAGCTCGCCGGCTTCCGTTCCCGCTTCAAGCAGTTCCTGAATGACGAGATGGGACGGATGGATTCCACCGTAGAAGAACTTTTTGCAGATCTCGGTGAAATCGTCCCGGACATGGATGAACTCGACAGAAGAAATACAGAGAATTACGGCCGTCAGGGCGGTGAAGCTCCGCTTTCTTCCGAGCAGAGCAGTTTCACGGGGCCTTCTTCCAGGCAGAGCAGTTCCTCTGGCGGAATGGACGAGACCAGGGTATTTTCCGTATCCGGAGAGGGGCAGAATCCAGCAGCCCGCAGCCGTGAGCAGAATGCAGACCATACGATGGTCTTCGGCCGTGATGAGCTGAAAAATGCTTCGGATCAGGAAGATCATGCGGAATCATCTGCAGGCAGCGGAAGCTATGAGAAATACAGCCTTGAGGATCTCTTTAAAGATGACGGCAGCAGTTCGTCCGATCAGACGATGGTCTTCTCCAAGGATAAGGTTACCGATGAATTCGGCTCCGAGCAGCCGGTTATGGAAGGCGGCAGAAAGACAGACGCTTCCAGGGCAGCTTCCAATGAACCGGATACTTCCTGGCTGAAAGACGCGCCGGATGAAACGGCGGCAAAGAAAACGCAGCCAGGACGCAGGCCGTTCAGTGGAAAGGGCGAAACCGTAGTCATGGATAAGAATGATTTCCTCAAGGAATTCGACAAGCATAAATAAGCAGCAGAGAAATCAGTCTCATTACAGGGTGAGAAGATTATAAAGATCGCGAGACACAGTTCTGTCTCGCGATTTCTGCAGAAAAAAGAAGTTTAAGGAAATTTTACATATGAGTTATTTTTTAGTTGCGGTATTGGTATACGTGCTGGATCAGGGAAGCAAGATCGTGATCCGTAACCACATGTTACCGGGGGATCAGTTTTCTGTGATTCACGGACTGCTGTCGATCCACTATATTCAGAACCAGGGCGCGGCATTCGGGATTCTATCATCATCCGGACATCTTCTGGAAACAATTCCGGTTGTTGTTATCATTGTGGTGCTGATTGTGGTACTGATAAACAAGTACATGCATCCGTTCTGTAAGTATGCGCTGATTCTGATAGCGGTCGGAGGTCTGGGAAACCTCACTGACCGTGTCCTGTTCGGAAAGGTAACCGACATGATCAGCCTGAGTTTCTTCCCGCCGATCTTCAACGTCGCAGATATCGCAGTCACGACCGGATGTATTATGATTGCGGTATACGTATTTTTTGGTGAACGATTCCGCAGAAATTCCGGTTACAGGAGAAAGAGATAATGCGGGAGTTTAAGTTTACAGTCAGCAGTGAAGAGGCCGGAAAAAGGCTGGATAAGGTAATTACAGACCGGCTGACGTCCTATTCCCGCTCCCAGGTAAAAAAACTGTTCGAACTGGGAAACGTCTATGTTGATCATAAAGATGTAAGTGCCGGAAAACAGAAAGTTATGCAGGGCATGCAGGTGCATCTGCGGATTCCCCAGGAAGAGAACTTTGAAATCCGGCCGGAAAACATTCCCATTGACATTGTTTATGAGGATGAGGATGTTCTCGTCGTGAACAAGCCAAGGGGGATGGTGGTTCATCCGGCTCCGGGAAATTACAGCGGAACACTGGTCAATGCACTTCTGTATTATCCGGGAAAAGATCATCTGTCTGACGTCAACGGAGATGTCCGTCCGGGAATTGTTCACCGGATTGATAAAGACACCAGCGGTCTTCTCATGGTTGCGAAGAATAATGAGGCACATAAAAGTCTGGCCGACCAGCTTTATGTCCATTCTATCCGGCGTCAGTATATCGCCCTGGTGCAGGATAACATCAAAGAAGATGACGGCACGGTAGACGCGCCGATCGGAAGAGACCGGAAGAACCGCATGAAGCGCAGTGTCGGCGGAGAAAACCCGAAGCGGGCAGTCACCCATTTTCATGTTCTGGAGCGGTTCGGATTCTGCACACTGATCGCCTGTCAGCTGGAGACGGGACGGACACATCAGATCCGCGTTCACATGGCTTCCATCAAACATCCTCTGGTCGGAGATCCGATGTACGGATCCAGAAAGACCTGGAAAGGACAGATGGCGCAGCTGGTATCCAGAATGAAGGGCCAGCTTCTTCACGCCGAGATTCTGGGTTTTATCCACCCGAGGACTGGAAAATACATGGAGTTCAGAGCTCCGCTTCCGGATGAATTCGAAAAAGTTCTCGAATATCTCCGGGAAAACAGAAAATAAAGAGAGAAAGAGAGCCCGGATCCGGCAGACCGATGCGTTGTACGTGTGTGTTCATGACAGTGACCGGCTCTCTTTTTTATTTTACTATGTGACAGCTGGAAATCTGCCGGAATCCGGTATTCCCGCCGGATCAGATGTACGGCAGACAGCTTCTGTGCGGCTGCTCCATCACGGACTGTGCCGGAATCTTCCGGCAGCTGAGATCTGGCAGGCAGATGTCTCCGCTCAGATGCATGGAGCGTACGACAGACAGGCAGTCTCTGCAGATGACGCCCCCTTTAAAGGTCTGATTTCCGTTGATATTCCCGCAGAGGGAACAGAATTCGCTCATCCCTTTACCTCCTTTCCTGTTTATCCCTGCATGCGGCTTCAGAAAAGCCGGATGCCATCTGCTTTCATCATAGGAGACAAAAAGTAAGCCAGCAAGACCAATCAGACAAAGCACAGCAGAAGAATGCCGGGACGGGCAGATTTTGAAAGGGAAACTTTCTTGCCCGTTTTTCTTTTGTCCGACGGGCAGATAGGGAAGAAGAGCAGGCTCACGGCCGGAAAAAACGGACTCGTCTGGAAGGCCAAAAAGAAATGAAATTGTATATGATAAAGTACAATAAAGAGCAAGTTTCACAGAAAGAACACGGATAATTTGACAATATATTAACAAAATCGGGTATAATGAGTATAGTTGGGGTAGAATAGAAATAGGAAGCAGCAGGTTTTAGAAAGCTGTAATATGGTAGAGGAGATTATTATGTCTGAAACAATGCAAGAAAATCGTCTGCAGCACCAGTCCGGGGCCGGTGCTTTTCCGCATGCGGATTACATGCCGATGAGCCGGTCCGGGGAAAAGGAGAAGAATGATGCCGCTGCATGTGGTTCGGATGTGCCGCAGAAAAATCAGGCCGCGCCGGAAAGCAGCGCGGGATCTGGTCAGAACGCGGGAACGAAGATTCCAGAAGGGGTTTCGGAAGAGGAAATCAGCGAGGCGCTGATGGAGATCGCGCATTCCCATCCGG
>JBJFHK010000023.1:0-21484 GCA_051893535.1 Eubacterium sp.
AACTCAATAGTCCCGACCGTACCCGTCAGCCGAAACCTCTGTACTGCCTGATGCATGGCAGTCTTATATTCATCCGAAACTCCATACATCAGAATTCCTCCAGATTAAATGAAATATCCCACAGGCCGTTCGTATTCGGTGTCCTGCGGGAATTTTTGACCGGATCAGCTTTGAAATTCCTGATCCGCATTGTTCTTGTTTTGTATCCGCCCAGTTCGATGTCATACATCTGGACAGAGATGCTGTCTGCTTTGCTATAAACCTTAAACTTGCTCGCCCAGCGATGGCTGCATTGGAAGGAGCAGGACACAGACAGCTTGTCATACCGCGTGACGGAAATCTGATCCGTCCCGGCTTCGGTCTGATTCACATTTTCGATGACAGACGATTCTTCCGACCATTCTTCCGGTTCCGGGATCTCCTCGTCGCCGAATTTCACAGGATAATCTATCAGCATGCCGCATTCCTCCTTCCCGCTTCAAGATATAATAAAAGCGCCCGCCGAAGCAGACGCTCAGTAATCAACATATGAAACAAACTGGAATTTGTCAATCTGTGGTTTTGATAAGTTTTGCCGGATTACCAGCCACAACAGCGTAATCTGGGACATCCTTTGTAACAACACTTCCCGCTCCTACTATCGCACCTTTTCCTACTGTCACTCCCTTCAAGATAATTGCATTAAAACCAATCCATGCTCCCTCTTTAATAACGACGGGCTTAGATATGATGTTTGAATAATCCACATTCTGCCCTATTGTATTTGTCCGAATTGCATTCCTGGCTGTCTGTGTATCTTTAATGCGATCAGCTGAATGCAGAGAGTGCATATTGCTGTCAACGATATTACATCCCCATGAAATCAGTACATTGTCTTCAATAATGATTTCTTTTGCGCTGAAGATTCGGGTACCCTGATTGATGACCACATTGTTCCCGATAGTAATACTTCCTGTGGCTGCTACAATTTCTCCATTAATGACACATTCTTTCCCCACGACAAGTTTTCCTGCCGGAGAAATCATCTTATGATCAACAATGGAGCTTTCATCGATGAGGATATTGTTCTGGATCATTACTTTAGATAACCTTTCTTCAAATTCATATTTGAATCCAGTGTATCAGAAAAAGATGAATAAATCTCGAACAAATGAATATTACCTTCCACCGCTCCGGAAATTCTGCGACCTCGCCGCCCGGACAACGATCTCGTCAATACGCTCCTGGCCAATGTACACGGGTATGACCGTAGTTCCGCCGGAGACTGATGCCACCGCAGTTCTTACAATCTCTGCCAGCTTGTCCGTCCCGATCACAGCCTCGGATCCTGCTTCACCGCCGCCGAGATACCTTCCTCCGGCCATACCGAAGATCGTCGGACTGTTCAGGATATACGCGTCATCCATAGCTTTCCGGTACCAGCTGACGGATATCTTCGGCACGGACGGAGGATCGAGTGAGAACTTTCCCTCCAGAGAAAAATGCGGCAGTTTGATCTTCGGGAATTCCAGCTTGCAGCCGGAGAAGAATCCCTTGATCTTCTCAAGAGCACCGCTCACGGCAGACTTCGCGTTTTCCATTGCCCCGGAGATGGCAGACCTGATGCCTTCCATCTTCGTCTTGGCTGTGGAGAGCGCATCTCCAAGTTTGCCGCCAGTCAGCTGGTTGATCGCGCTGAATCCGGCACTCCAGAGAGACTTGTACCCTTCCAGGGCCGTCCCGATAACGCCTTTGATGCCGCCGCCTTTCTCATTGATCGTGCCTTTGATATTCTCCCAAGCCGTGGAAGTATTCGACTTCACATTCTCCCAGGCAGTCCCGATATTTGTCTTTATGGTCTCGAAGGTCGTTCCTGCAGTGGTCTTGATGCCTTCCCAAGCCGTAGACAGGCCGCCTTTGATTCCTTCCCACGCGGTTCCTGCAGCGGATTTGATCCCGTCCCAGGTATCGCCGAGAAAGCTCTTTATACCGCCGAATACGGTTTCAGCGGTACTCTTGATTCCATTCCACAATCCTTCGAAGAAGCCTTTGATACCGTTCCAGACAGTCTCCGTTACGGACTTGATTCCGTCCCACAGCCCGGAAAAGAAATCTCCGAGTCCCTGACCGATTGTTTCCACTCCCTTGCAGACGGTTTCCCATACGCCCTTGAACCATTCTGAGATCGCTCCCCAGTTCTTCACAATGGCGATCACCGCGATAATGGCAGCCACGACCGCCGCAATAATCGGCAGAATCGGGAGAATGACCGGAGCGACCGACGCAATCGCCGGGATGGCTGTCGCGGACATAAATCCTACGAACTTACCGACCACAGTGATAATTCCACCGACAGACGAGATGACTTTCCCGATGACGATCAGAACGGGTCCGACAGCCGCCGCGACAAGCGCGATCGTAACGATCGTCTGCTTCACCGGCTCCGGCAGGGAGTTCAGCTTGTCCACAAAGCTCTGGATATGCGTCACGATATCCCGGACAACAGGCATCAGGATTTCACCGACAGAGATCGCCAGTTCTTCCAATTGGGATTTCAGGATGGTCAGCTGTCCTTCCAGATTGTCCTGCATGACAGCGGCCATCTTTTCAGCCGTGCCGTTGTAACCGTCCATCGAATCCGAACAGGTATCGATCGCTCCTTCGAGCTTTGAGATATCGCTCTCCCCGGCATTCATGAGTGCCAGGAATCCGGACATCGCGTTCTTTCCGGCGATAGACTCTGCCGTTGCTGCCTGTTCCGATTCGGAAAGCTGTCCCCAGTGACCGCGAAGATCAGAGAGGATTTCTCTTAGGCTCCTCATGGAACCGTCCGAATTTGTCGTCTCGACCGTCACCTCACCAAGTTTCTCACCGACAAGCGTGATCGGCCCGGTCAGGTTTGTCATGATCGTCCGGAGAGAAGTACCAGCCTGGGAAGATTTGATCCCGGCATTTGCCATAAGGCCGATAGCCTCGGCTGTGTCTTCCGCGGAGAATCCGAGTGCACCAGCGACAGGTGCGGCATACTTGAATGTCTCGCCCATCATGGAGACATTTGTATTGGCGTTACTCGAAGCCGCCGCAAGGATGTCCGCAAAGTGACCGGAGTCATTCGCAGAAAGTCCGAATGCCGTCAATGCATCCGTCACGATATCCGATGTTGTCGCGAGATCCTCTCCGCTGGCCGCAGCCAGATTCATCACGCCTTCGATGCCGCCGAGCATGTCCTCGGTCTTCCACCCGGCCATCGCCATATAATTCATGGCTTCGGCAGCCTCGGATGCGGAGAACTTTGTCTTCTCGCCCATCTCACGGGCTTTATCGCGGAGTTTCTCCAGATCACTGCCCGTGGCTCCGGACACGGCAGATACTTGGCTCATGCCCGAATCGAAGTCCGCCGCGGTCTTTACCGCTGCAACACCTGCAGCCGCGACAACTCCGGTCAGAGGGAGCATCTTTGTTCCCGCTCCGGAGATCTTGTCCCCTACATCCTGCATTTTCTGCCCGGCTGTCTGCAGCTGCTGTCCGGCGACAGAGCCGAAGTTCTTATATTCCTCGGTCAGGCTTTTCAGTTGCTGCTCAGTGTCTGCGATCTCACGGGTCAGGGCTTCCTGCTGGCGGACAGTATCATCTGTCTGCGGGCCATTCTTCAGCTGTTCCAGAGCAGTCTTTTCTTCTTCCAGCTTCTTCTTGGTCGCGTCAATCGCGTCCGTGAGATACTTCTGCTTCTGCGCCAGAAGATCAGCATTTCCGGGATCCATCTTGAGCAGTTTATTCACGTCAAGAAGAGAACTCTGCGTGTCCCTGATCTGCTTATCGACCTGTTTCAAAGCCGTGGTGAGCTTTGTGGTATCGCCGTCAATTTCGATTGTAATGCCTTTGATTCGTCCGGATGCCATGTGCTCACCTCTCTTTTCCTAAAAACAGATATGGAAATGGCACTGATGAATAATCACCAGTGCCACATTTTTCTCTCTTAATCTTTCAGATACGTTACAGCAATCCAATCAGTCTCAGAACGTCTTCATGCTTCGTCGCCCAGCTTGTCGCGATCCGCATAATGACGTGATTCTCATCGATGTTTTCCCAGAATCCAAGTTCAGCATACTCTGCCAGCGCATCTGCCTTATCCTTGTCCAGCACAATGAATATCTGGTTCGTCGGAGAATGAAAAGCCAGTTTATATCCTTTCTGTTCCAGACTTTCCCTGATTTCATTTGCCGAATCGATTGCCGTCCTTCCAATCTCCATGTACAGATCATCTGTGAATAATGTCTCAAATTGTATCCCGGCAATACGGCCTTTTGCCAGAAGCGCACCATGCTGCTTGATGATCGTGAAAAGATGAGGGATATAGTCATGTTTTGGAATAACAACAGCTTCCCCAAACAGCGCCCCGCACTTGGTCCCACCGATATAAAATGCATCACAAAGTGATGCCAGATCCGGAAGCGTCACATCATTTTCCGGGCAGGCAAGCGCATAGGCAAGCCTTGCCCCGTCTACATAAAGTGCCAGCTGATTCTTATGGCATATTTCGCTGATCTGCGTTAATTCCTCAAGGGAGTAAAGCGTTCCATATTCTGTAGGCTGGGAGATATAAACCATTCCCGGCATCACCATGTGCTCATGATTTCCATCTGCCCAATATCTACGGGCATACTTTTCAATGTCAACTGCATTGAGTTTTCCTTCGTGATGGGGAAGCGCAAGGACTTTATGCCCTCCGGCTTCTATTGCTCCGGCCTCATGGACGCTGACATGGCCGCTTTCTGCTGCAATCACTCCCTGATAAGGTTTCAGCATTGCATCAATCATCACCGCATTTGTCTGTGTACCGCCGACAAGGAAAAATATATCCGCATCCGGAGCGCCGCAGGCTGTTCGGATCTTATTTCTGGCTGATTCTGAGAATTCATCCAGTCCGTACCCTTCTGTCTTCAGCATATTTGTTTCCATAAGCCTCTGAAGAATAGCGGGATGTGCTCCTTCCATATAATCTGACGTAAATGACAGCTTTTCAGATGAATCCATTTTAATATCCTCCTGTTCTGCGAAAGCAGTTTGTTTTCTTTTGATATGGATATTGTAGGATTCCTCTTGATAAAACACAAACGGCATTTTATTATGTCTTTAATAACGTAGTGTTTGAACAGGAGTGACTGCTATGGATAAAACAAAATGTGAGGCATTTATTGCCGCTGCGGAAGGCGGAAGCCTGACGTATGCCGCAAACCAGCTTGGATATACACAGCCCGGAATTACCAGGATGATCAACTCCCTTGAAAGTGAGCTTGGATTTCCCCTCCTGGTGAGAACAAAGCATGGCGTCTCATTAACCTCCAACGGCGAGCAGATGCTTCCACTCCTTCGGGATATCGTCCGTGTACAGCGTGCTGCGGAGGAAGCCGGAAGCAATATTACCGGGCTTCTTTCCGGTGTCCTGACCATCGGCTGCTATTACAGCGTTTCCGCCATGCTGCTTCCGAATATTCTCAGGACATTCCTGAAAGATTACCCCGGCATCCATGTCATCCTGAAAGAAGGAACGAACGCGGAGCTTTCTCAAATGCTCGATGACCGTTCGGTTGACCTGTGTTATGCCGCCAAACCCGCCTCCGGTACCATTTGTGACTGGATCCCGGTCATGGATGACGAACTGACCGTCTGGCTCCCTGAAAAACATCCTGATGCAGGCCTCGCAAAGTTTCCTGTTGAAAAACTCGCTGATTATCCATTCATCATAACCCAGCCGGAAAAGGATACCGATATTGACCGCCTCCTGTCTGATACTGGAACCCACGCGGATATTCACTTTGCGACACGGGATGCCTACGCCACCTACCGGATGGTCGAGGCCGGCCTGGGGATAAGCTTGAATCAGCGCTTGATTGCCAGGGAATGGAACGGTCATGTCGTTGCCTTGCCATTTGACCCACCTCAATATGTCCATCTTGGAATTGTTGTCCCTTCACTCAGTGAAGCATCCCCTGCCGCACGGAAGTTCATTGAGTATGTGAAAGCCTCTACATCTTTCTGATTGTACGTCAAACGCCAAAGTCAGAATGCATCCATCATTTTCTGATCCGCGACTGTACAATATTCATCCGCACAGGCATCATTCCCGGACTCGATCATCATATCCATCACCATGCCTTCTTCAAGCTCATCCAGCTCCGCAATGGACAGACCCATCTGTTTTGCGCGGAGCATATAGACGGCGGTATTTATTTCCCGGTCGGTCGGGAGGCTCCTTTTTTTGGCGTTGATGTCGTCTGGCGTGATCCGAGATACATTGTCACGAAATCCTTCATGTGAAGGAAAAGCTCCGCGCCGTCAAACTGATCTGCCCATTCGAGGAAGCTGTCAACATTCAGCTTGTTCATGTCCTTCTTCTCGGCCTGCGCGTTCATGATATATGCCAGCTTGTCGCCGACCGTCATATCCGCCTGATCGTCTGTGGTGTCTTCCATGTTGTTCAGAGCAATCATCAGATCCTGATGAAAGCACTGCTTATATCTGTATGCCGTTGTTCCTGTTGCCAGGAAGGGAAGTGTCTTCTTCCCCTCCTGGGTTTCCAGTTCTATATCTTTATACATCAGCTTTTATCCTCCCTGTCACTCGTCCTCAGACCAACTCGTAGACGTGCTCGTTTTCGCGCCGGAAGAAGTCTCCGCCGCCACAGGCATATAAACCGCGTCATACCATCCGGTATAGGTGGCGTCCGTCGTATCAGACCCGGAACGAGCCTTCACGATATTCTTGCCGAGCGTCGCATCCTTGATGCTTGTGGCGTTCAGCGTCAGGGTCTCGGTCTTGACCTCAATGGAATCTTCCTTTGTCTGCGATTCCACAGAGGGACGGGTAGCCGTGCAGTTATACATGACATGCCTGATCTGATTCACATCGCCATCGAATTCAAAGAGCAATGCGAAATGCACCGGCTGCGCGTCGGCGTCTTCAATCAGGACGCCATTGCCGTCCTTCACCTCGCCGAGCACCTTCTCCCGGAAGTCCTCCGGCACCATTGCGGATTCAAAATCTCCGTTATATCCGCTGTTTGCGTTTGTGACATAATACTGAATCCCGTCCGCCCAAAAGATCGTCTGGTCGCCCTGTGCTTCCAGAGACAGGTTCACCGCTCCGGGCCATGACACCGGAGTGTCATATGTCGCCGTCCCGTCCTCCGCAATCGTAGCGATGGCGTAATGGACGTTCTTGAGATTAAATTTGACCTTATTCTTTCCAGCCATTTGTTAAGCCTCCGTTTCAAACTCATAAACTACTTCGTACAGCTTCTCGGATTCAATCCATGCCTCGTTCTTTTCGTAGACGATTCCTGCCGCTGTCAGAAGTTCCTGCAGTTTCTTTTCCAGTTCCGGATCCTTTTTATCCGTATAAAGCTCGATGTTCACCACATCGATATCCAGATACACCGTGCCGTCCGCCGCGAAATTGTCAGTAGACGGAATCAAGTAGCATACGAATGGTGGATCAGGCGCTTCACCTTCCGCGAAATGATCGTAGGCGAACGGGATCCCGAACTCTGTAAGTATTTCGATAATCTTATCCATTCGTGTCTCCTTATCCGCTGTTGATCTTCCGTTTGATATCATTCTCCAGCTGCTCCGATACCTTCTCCTCAACCGGCTTGATATGTACCCTCGCGGCAACCCTGCCGCCTCCGCGTTTTGCGTGTCCGTTTTCCAGAAGATGTGTCAGCTGATATTTCCGCGCATGGACGATAATCTCCTTACCGGAAGAAGTATCT
The DNA here is from genome assembly GCA_051893535.1 of Eubacterium sp. Lineage (GTDB taxonomy): Bacteria > Bacillota > Clostridia > Peptostreptococcales > Anaerovoracaceae > Aminicella. The sequence continues at coordinate 7,751 of JBJFHK010000023.1, forward strand.
TTGACCTTCTTCTGCGTCCAGCTTTTCGCGTACTTTCCTGTGCGTTTCGGAGAAGTCGCTTTCAGATCCTTCACAGCGGTATCCGCCGCTTCCTGGACGGCCTTCTTTACCGTGTCGGTCGTATCCTCCGCGAGATCATCCAGTTTCTTCTTTATTGTGTCTGCCAGCTGCTCCGGCTTTATCCTTACTCCGCTCATAACGCTACCTCCGGACCAGAGTTGCATGATATTTCAGGCTGTGCCGCTTGAATCCCATATCGTCCACATGGTCGATGTTATAGATCCGGTCATCCAGAAGAATCCGGTAATTCGTCGACACAACCTTCGCTGTTTCCGAAGAATACCGGACCGTGAAATCCATACGGTCATCCTCGAGCGTCTGCCCGGCTTTATCGTCCTCTGTTCCGGTCTGATTCGAACAGGTCGCCCAGCAGGTGAAATAATCCGACCAGGTATTCGTATGATTGCCATACTTATCAACCTGCGTCTCATTCTTCTGGATTGTGATTCTCACATTCAGTCCTGCGATGTCCATCAGAAGGTCACCTCCCGGATTCCGAACAAAAGAGCACGGAGAGTCAGCGTCAGATCATGGTGATCCGCTTCCTCCCTGTGCTCATAGAGATACGCAACCGTATAAAGCTCCGCCGCCATCATTACCGGTTTCGAAGTCTCGGATACTTCTGCGTCTGAATCCATCCGGCTGACATCCCGGACGAGGGAATCAGCCGTAGAGATCAGGCTCGTGATCAGCGCGTCCTCATCGGAACTGTCCACTCTCAGATATTTCTTCACCTCGTCCAGTGTCAGCATTAGAAATCACTCCTCTCAGGCAGAAGCCCCTGCCTTCATGATCTGCACCGCCTCCGGCAGCACCAGCTTTCCGTCAACACGCTCCTTCGCGACATAACCGATCATGCCGTTGCCCGCGAAGAGCTCACGCAGGATCTGCACGGAACGGGTGCCGCGGTCGCCGATGTTGTAGTAGCTGAAATCGCCGAACGCCATCACGGCCTTGTCCGCCTCAAGCTGCGGAGCATAAGCAGATGTATGAACGGTATAGCCGCAGATACGATCCGGCTCGCCTGCCTGGTAGCTCGGCTGCCAGATATACGCACCGTTCGAATCCTTCAGCTTCCTGATCGCCGCAAGGGTCTGGTCATTCAGGATGAAGGACGCGTTCTTACGGTACGGTCTCTTCAACGCGTAGATCAGGGTCAGGATATCGTCCGTTCCGAGCTTCACGCCGGAAAGAGTAACAGCCGTCTGTCCGCCTCCTGTCTCCGCAAAGATGCCGAGCGGCTTTCCGGTGCCGTCACCGTTGAGGAACGCGTCCTCCTCGGCGTTGCCCAGTGCCTTGCCGAACTGGGTGATGATGTAGTTCTCCAGATTGAACGCATTGTCGTACAGAAGTTCCTCGGTCACTTTCACTGCAACATGCAGCTTGTGCGCGTCAAGCACGATCTGGTCGAAAGTCGCGTCCCCGAAGGTCAGCGCTCCGCCTTCCTCGATCCATGCTGCGGCAGGTTTCGTACCGGCGATATTGATCTTGTGCTCGCCGGAAGTCGTGATGGTCGTAGCCAGAGCACGGAAGATATTCTCTTCGGTAAGCACGTCGATCAGGCGTCTGTCCCACTCCGCCGGAACCAGATATCCGCCGTTCGCATCTGTGCCTTCCTCAAGCACATTGGAGATCTTCCTGAACCCGGTACGCATTGCAGTGATCATGTCCCTGCGGTACTGGTCGGACGCGCGTCCGGTCTTCTGATCATCAGCATCATGCCCCGCTCCCGGTCTTGCCGTCAGCGGAGTTCCGGTCGGCTTGGAAAGCATGTCGTCAATCGCCATCTCCCTGTTCTTGCGCTCGATCTCCTTCGTGAGATCGGTCACATCCTTCTCCATCCTGTCGTAGGTCTCGCTATCCTCTGCGGAAAGCACGCCGTTCTCGCCCCTGTGGGATTCCAGGAAGGACTTTGCCGCTTCCCACGCCTTTGCTCTCTTCTCGATAAGATCCTTGATAGTCATAATGAAATCCTCTCTTTCTCACATAAATGTTTTGATAAGATCGAGCCGCTTCATGCAGTCATCGACCCGGTATCCTGTTTCTTCCGGTGTCTTCGGCTCCGGAGTGCCGCTTGTTCTGTAGTGATCGGCAACCTTATTGATGGCTGCCTGTTCGACAAGCCGTCTTGAGAAAAGCATCCCTGAAGGTTTCTCGGCCTTTCCTTTCCGGGCTTCCTTCTCCTCGTCCTTCTCGTCAGGCTCGTCCGGTGTTTCCTCTTCTTCATCGGGCTTCTCCTCCTGAAGCGCACTGCGGCTGATGACGTCATCCGCAAATCCGAGCTTTACGGCTTCCCTCGCGTCCATCCAGGTCTCGTTCTCCATAAGCTCCGCGAGCTTGTTATGGGAGAGACCCGTCTTTAATGCATAAGCATTGATAATGGAATCTTTGACAGAATCCAGCATTTCTATCGCCTTCTGCATCTCGTTATGGTCACCCATCGCAATTGTGGCAGGATTATGGATCATGATCATGGAGACAGGCGATACCAGAACCGTGTCCCCGGCCATCGCAATGACGGACGCAGCACTTGCCGCTATCCCGTCAATCTTCACCGAGACCTTCCCGGCATAATCGCGGAGCATGTTGTAGATCTGCGCCGCGGCGAAGCAATCCCCGCCCGGCGAATTTATCCAGACTGTGATGTCGCCTGTTCCGCTGTTCAGTTCGGACTTAAAAAGAGCCGGTGTGACATCATCGTCAAACCAGCTCTCAGATGCTATCGTCCCGTCCAGGAACAGCGTCCTCTCTTCTATTGTCTCGTCCGGATTATCCGGATCTGGTGCCTTGTTCCGCACCCATTTCCAGAACTTATTCACTTCCTTCTCCTTCCTCTTTTGTGATCATCTGCAGTTTCCTCGTCCGGCGGCTGACTCTGATCAGAATAACCGCTTCCATTGTTGTACGCCGCGCCAATATCCTTAAGCCGAACGCAGGAACCGTTTACGAAAAAGTAGTTTCCTCCTTCTGACTCAGGTATCAGATCCATATTTTCGAGCTTACGAATGTCGTTGGCACACAAGAATCCGTTATTGATTCCTGTCGCGTAGCCCTGCATCCTGCTCTGATAATTACCTCTCATCAGGCCATCCACCCGGAAGTTGAAGAAGTATTCCTTCTTCTCTTCCTGCGTGAGGAGCGACCGGTTCATGCCGGATTCGATCCGCACGAGCCACGGCTGCAGGACATACATCACGAATTCAAGGCCCTGTTCTTCGATATTGCTGAAGGTCGCATGCTCCAGATCACCGATCATATGCGGAGGTACACGGAAGATTCTCGCAATCTCATCGACCTGAAACTTGCGCGTTTCCAGAAACTGTGAATCCTGTGGATTGATGGAGATCGGCGTGTATTTCAGTCCTTCCTCCAGAACTGCAACCTTGCCGGAATTACGGCTGCCGCCGAATGTGCTGTTCCAACTCTCACGGAGTTTTTCCGGATCCTTCACAACACCCGGATATTCCAGGACACCAGAAGGGGCTGCCCCGTTCGCGAAGAACTTACTGGCGTACTCGTCCGTTGCCATCGAAGTCCCTAGAGCATTCTTGGCGATCGCAATCGGACTGTACCCGATCAAACCGTCAAATCCGAGTCCGGGGATATGCATCACATCATACGGCGTGAGCCTTACCGTCTCATTCTTCATGGTTCCGGCTTCATCACTCTGGTGCATGTATTCGTAGTAGAGCTTGCCCCTTTCATCACGGTCAACCTTCATGCGATTCGGCATGAGCGGATATAAGCCGATGACCTCGCCGCGTCCGTTCCGCAGAATCTGGCAGAAAAAGTTGCCCCACAGGAGCAGGTGCGCCATCATGGTTTCCCGGAAGATAAACGATGTCATCTCCGGATTCGGCTCGTCATGAAGCAGGAAATATAACGGATGATCCCGCGCCTTTTCCTTGCTGCCGTTGCCCTTATCCTGATAAAGATGTAATGGCAGCGAAGCCACTGCTTCAGATAAAACCCTGACACAGGCGTACACCGCCGTGATCTGCATCGCGGAATGCTCATTTACCGCCTGACCGCTGCTGGAATACCCGGCATAGAACCGATACGAATCACCAGCCAGACTGTTCTTGGGATCTGCCCTTGCTTTTCTTCTGAATGGCCACCTCATCTGAATTCCTCCAGGATATCCTCAATCGCTGCTTTGATCAGCAGCATTCCGAATATAGAAACAGCCACCACCGCAACAATTGCGGCAATGGCCAGTATCAATAAACACATCATGATATTTTTCCTCAAATGAACAAAAGCCCCCTCGAATTATAGACGGACTCGCTGTTGTCGTTTCCGCAGCGGATAGCCCGGTCAAGTGCCATTACCGTAGCGATCACGCCGTCTATCTTTTCCGACGACTTCTCTTTATCCGCTTTAATATTCCCGGCAGGATCGGTACGGATGAATACGTTATCCATCATCCAGCGCAGAACCGGGTGACCGCTATGGGCGATTTTCTTATCCAAAGTCAGCCTCATCAGCTCCTTTGTCGGCGGGGACATCGACGCGAAGCCCTGCCCGAAAGGCACAACCGTAAATCCCATACCCTCAAGGTTCTGCACCATCTGCACAGCTCCCCAGCGGTCAAAAGCTATCTCCCTGATATTGAACCGCTCGCCGAGGCGCTCGATGAATTTCTCAATGTATCCGTAGTGGATTACATTCCCCTCCGTGGTTTCGAGGAATCCCTGTTTTTCCCACAAGTCATAAGGCACATGATCACGCCGTACTCTGAGGTCAAGCGTGTCCTCCGGCACCCAGAAGTACGGGAGGATCACATATTTGTCATCTTCATCCAGAGGCGGGAATACCAAGACAAACGCCGTGATATCGGTCGTGCTCGACAGGTCAAGACCGCCGTAGCAGACACGTCCTTCCAGAGCCTCCTCGTTCACCGGGAAGGCACAGGCGTCCCATTTATCCATAGGCATCCAGCGCACCGACTGCTTCACCCACTGGTCAAGACGCAACTGCCGAAAGGAATTCTCCTCCTGAGGATTCTGCTTCGCTGACTCACAGGCTGCACGGACTTTTTCAATATCTATCGTGACCCCGAGAGAAGGATTCGCCTTCTTCCAGACCTCAGGATCCGTCCAGTCCTCATTCATATCAGCCCCGTATATCACAGGGTAAAAAGTCGCGTCATGTTTGCGGCCTTCCAGTATATCCACAGCCTTCTGATGAAGTTCATAGCAGATGCTGTTCGTGTCATTTCCGGCGGTCGTGATGATAAAGTGGAGCGGATTTTTTCTTGCGTCCGATGTTCCCTTCGTCATCATGTCGAAGAACTTCCTGTCTTTCTGTACCCAGAGCTCATCGAATACAAGGCCTGAGACATTGACCCCGGATTTGCCCGCGATCTCAGCGGACAGCGCCTTATAGGTACTGTTCGTGGGCCGGAAGTGGATGGTTTTCCGGCTCGGACGCACATCGCAGTATTTGGAAAGCGTCGGATGCAGCTTTACCATATCGCAGGCCACATCGAACACCAGTGAAGCCTGGTCGCGGTCAGCGGCGCAGCCGTAAACCTCCGCCCGTTGTTCGCCATCAGCGCAGAGCAGGTAAAGGGCCACAGCCGCCGCAAGCTCGCTCTTTCCGCATTTTTTCGGTATCTCTATATACGCCGTGGTGAACTGTCTGCATCCGTTCGGCTTCAGGATCCCGAAGATGTCCCGGATGATCTGCTCCTGCCACGGCATCAGTTCGAACCGCTGCTTGTAAAACTCGCCCTTCGTATGGGAGAGCTGTTCGATGAACATGACCACGATATCCGCCGCTGTCTTGTCATAATGCGAGGTCTTCGCCATGAACTCGGACGGTTTGTAATCCACGACATTTCACTCCCTTCAGCGCAAAATAAAAGACCGCCGAAGCGATCTGTATCAGTAACGAGAACAGGAGCCGTCTCCGGCCCTGCTTTCGGAATATTCAAATTCAGTGTTTCAGTTGTACTTCTTCAGAAGTAACATGTAAGCTATCTGGCTGATCTCGTCCTCCGGCTCGATGTCCCAGGCGCGGTCATAATTCAGCGTGACCCGTCCGTCGATCCGGAGCTCCATTTTCGATATGCGTCCGCCTTCCAGCCCATAGGTTTCGGAAGGCTCGTCATAATGCTTGACCCAGTACTTTACGATCGTGCTGTCGATCAGAATCGATCCCTGTTCCCACATAAGCCTGCCCTCCTCAGTTGATCTCGAACTCGATGCCGCGCTTGGTTTCCGGTTCCCTGCTGCCGAAGCGGAAATCGTCCGCTCTGGTGACCGTCTTCAGTCCGGCCATCCTGCATCCGCAGGCGGTGAGGTCGTAAATGCCGTCCATGAGGCCGGTGCTCTGCTCGGTTACAACAATGCTCATGATTCCTGCTTTGCGGAGGGTTTCCACGAAGTCCTTAGTGTCGTCAGGCCATGCCATATCCTCTACTTCGAATGCGTCGCTGCCTCTCTGTCTGCTGTTGCGGTATGCCTGGAGCGCTTTCATGGCTCCTTTCGTGAATGGGAATGGGTGCTCGGCCTTTTCCTTCTCGTCAAATGCTCTGACCTCGTCCCACTTGTCGGCCTTGATAAGCTCTGTCCTGATTTCCAGTCTCTTGTCCTTTGCTTCCTGATAAGCATATCCGGCTTCCTGCATTTCTTCGAAAATTCTGTTCTCTGTCATGGTGTTGTCCTTTCCGGGCGGCTGCCCTGCTGCGTTTTTTGTTGTGTCTATATATGCCTCTGAACGCCTGATATATCCAGTCAATTCTGATGTATATATGTGACAAATATCCACGCCGCTGTCGCACCACGTTTTGTGTAGATTACACACCTCCGTCATCGCCATAAAAGATGTAATGAATGTACTCGCTCCTATGCTCTTCAATGAATGTTACGAGGCAATACAGATTCTTGTCGAACGCCACCCGCTGCACGAACGGAAGGTCAAGCATATTGCAGATACCGGAACGGCGAACCTCCTCCACAGCTGCTTTAATCTCATCCGTCATATCAGCCCTCCACCTTCTCGACCACATCCTCGCCGATCACCACGTTGAGGCCTGATCCGTTGCTCCATTTCATGAGCAAGTCGCCTGCATCATCGCAGCCAAGCACTTCACCGATCGTTCCGACCGGAGGACTCTGCGGGTCATCCATATGCACCAGGCGGACTTTGCAGCCCGCCGGATATTCTCTTTTGATTCTCTCAATCTGTTCTCTTGAAGGAAATCTCATGCCGCGCCTCCTATTCCAGAATCTGCTGCAGATTCGAATGTGTCTCGTTCATCAGGTTACTGGTGATCCATGCGCCAATCTCATCGGTGTGGGTGATGATAAGCACCACCACGATGACTGCCAGAATGATGAGCACCGTTTTCAGTGTGGAAATCCATCTTTCTTCACTCATTGACGGCCACCTCCGTTTCCGCACCGGTCTCGAGCGTTTCTTCTGCCGGAGCAGCCTTCTCAGGTGCTCCATTCTTCCAGGAGGAATTGCCGGTCAGGTTTTCAAGCAGAACCCTCCGCGCCGCTTTGAATTCCGTTCCGACCATCCCGATCCTGATCAGAAAGCACCGAAATGCGAATTTTTCATTATCGACCGGATAATCCTTTCCGGTCACCCGCTTCGCTTCTTTTGCGAACTTTGTCAGCAGGGTGATGTACCGCATGTAGGCGTCCGTGTGGTCTCCGTCCGAAGCCGTAAATCCTGAGAAAATGATCTGGCCGTCATTCCGCTCCACCTTGATCGCTTTGCTTTGGAAAGCATGCTTCATCAGCGTCTGCTTGGAAGCCACGACCTTCTTCAGATTCTCGAAGGCTTCGTCGGTCAGATTATCCGGCAGGCTGATGGAAAGTGCAGCCGGGCCATCGTCTTCTGATTCCGGTTCAGCGTCTGCTGCGAGAGTTTTTTCCAAATCCGCAGTTTCTTCTGATTGCTCTTCAGGATCGCCTTCCTGAGCCTCCGTGTCCTCCGCTGCTGCGGTTTCTTTCGGCTCTTCGGATTCTTCTTCGGTCTCCGGTTCAACCGGCTCTGCAGGCTCAAATCCCGCTGCCATGATCGCGTCCAGAACCTTCCGGACATCCTCGATGTCCGTGCTCTCGAAGTAGTCGAGAAGACCGTCCTTGCTGAGTGTGAAGCTCCCGATCTGGTAAGCCGCGCTCGGCATTCCCATGTATTTCGGCTTAAGCTCCAGAGCCGTTCCGATTGTCTGTGCCAGTTCCTTGCGCCTTGCGCCCGTTACGTTGTAATTGATCTTCATGGTGTGTACCTCCGTTTATGTATTCCGAAGGCCCTGTGCCTTTCGGTAGTGACATATATTGCTCTGATCCGGCACGATAGCAACAACATTCGGAGGCATAAATGTCACAAAGATTCGGGCTGATTATTGTGAGTATTACACGTCCTGACATGAAAATGTTCCCGCCACAGAAAGATCTGCAAAACGGGAACACGCCTTATAAACTTTGTTTCTTATCCATTCCGGAGCAGGAGGCACATCATTGTATCTGGCATATTCTCCGAACATGAACTCCATTCCTACATTTCTTGCCTGAACTGCCTGCTCGAAATTCTCATAATAGCCAAGATGAATATCGTGCTGGCCCACTTTTATTCTTGCCACATATTTATGCCGGGCAGGATAATATCTGACACCCGTCACGCCGGATGTATTATTGCGCTGCAGATCCTGATTACACTGGTTCTGCTGATGAGTACAGATTCTCAGATTTTCTTTCCGGTTATCATATGTTATCCGGTTAATATGGTCTATCTCCATGCCGTTGCCTATTCCCGGATATATGTATCTGTGAACCGGTACTCCGTTATGGTCAACAATATAGGAAATCCGTCCAGGATCAAGACTGCTTCTATACCATTTGACATCCTTGATCTTATTCAGTTCTTCGGTATCGAAAAGGAACTGCGTCCCGTCTGCGATCGTCCCAACACCGATATCATCGAAGAATTGGAAGGTTGTATTACTCATGCTGTTCTCCAGTCTCCTTCGGCATCAGGGCAATTGCTTCATCCAGTGTCAGTTTCTGCCCGCCGCGGATCAGATAAATATCATCCGCGGTATTACCTGCGTCCTCCCGGAACTTTTTGTAACGCATCACCTCAACATCTATGAACTTCGGTTCGATTTCAATTCCGTAGGCAATCCTGCCGAGCTCCTCACAGGCAATAATCGTCGTTCCGGATCCCATAAAAGCATCCAGGACAAGGCTGTTCGTCATCGTGCACTGGGAAATCAGATATGTGATGAGCGGCACGGGTTTTGCGTCCGGATGGTTGTATCCTTCCTTTTTGCTGCTCTTGATCCGCGGGAATTCAAAAACCGTGACCTGCTTCTGATCTCCGTACCAGATATGTTTGCCCTTCTTTTTCCATCCCCAGATGATCGGCTCATGGATATATTTCCAGTCCGTTCTGGTGAGCACCAATCTGTCCTTCTTCCAGACAAGACCGGCACCGACCTTAAAGCCCGCGTCTTCAAAAGCGTCATGGAATATCCGTGCTTTGGATGTCGCATAGAACTCATAAATAGAGGCATCATCCGCCATACTGTCGCGCATGCAGGAAAACGCCTTCATCAGGAATTCATATGCTTCCTTATCATTCAGGTCGTCATTCGTAACTTTGCCGGAAGTACTCTCCAGATTGACGAAATAAGGGCTGTCGGTACAAACCAGATTTACTTGCTTATCTCCGAGCAGTGCCTTGTATGTTTCCGCGACAGTACTGTCACCGCAAATGACGGTATGTTTTCCCAGGTGCCATATGTCACCGGGTTTTGAGAAGCACGGCTTTTTCAGCTCTTCATCAACATCAAAATCATCCTGACGGCCTTCCTCCGGCCATGCCTTATTGAACAGCTGCTCCATTTCCGGCGGTTCGAATCCGGTCACCATCGCATCCAAGCCGCTGTCCTCGATATCCTTCAGGAGCTCCGCGAGCATCTGCTCGTCCCATGTGCCGGTGATCTTATTCAGCGCAACATTCAGAGCCTTCTCCCTTGCCTTGTCGACATCAACGACTGCGCAGGGGACTTCAGTATACCCAAGCTCCATCGCCACAGATAATCTCTGGTGCCCGCCGATGATCGTCATATCGGCATTCACCACCAACGGATCGGCAAAGCCGAATTCCTGAATGGACTTTTTGATCTTCTCGTATTCCTTATCTCCCGGCTTCAGTTTCTTCCGGGGATTGTATGCCGCTGGCTTCAGAACACTCACCGGAAGCACTTTCAATTCTGCTTTCTTCATCAAACATCTCCTTGTGCCGCTGCCTGTACTTGTCAAATGCCCACCGGCATTTCACCGAGCAGAAGGTCTGCGGCCTTCCCCTGCCCTTATACCAGACCGGAGTGCCGCACCACGGACAGAACCGTTTCGCGACATTCCGCTCAAATTCAGTGTTTTCCTGCATTTTCTGTCCTCGAAAATCCGCTCCTCCCGCCGGATAATCCGCCAAAACCTGCGTTATTCTGAACACCATTCCGACCGGCGAAGGCGCATAAAAATACCGCAAAGTGCCCGGTTTTCAGGCATTTCTGCGGTAATAATCACATTTTCCCTATATCCGGCTGCCCTTAGACCCCCTCCCTTGAATTTCGCGGTTTTGCACGCGAGAGGGGGCGGCGGTCTCCGGGCCGGGGCTCATAGGGATTCAGACCTCCCCCGCCGTCCGGCGGATTCTGTCACATCAATATGTATAATAAGGATTCGAATCCTCTCTCCCTGTCTTCTTATCGTGGCACCGCTTGCACAAAGCCTGCCAGTTATTCCTGTCCCAGAAGAGCTTCGGATCGCCACGATGCGGAATGATATGATCCACAACCGTCGCCTTCGTATATCTTCCGTGCTTCAGGCACTCCTCGCAAAGAGGATGCGAAGCAAGGAACGCCTTCGAGGCCTTCTGCCAGCGCCGTCCATAACCACGCGCCGAAGCGGAGCGGCTGTCTTCGGGATGCATCTTCCGGTGCTCTTCGCAGTACTTTTGCCCGACAGGCACGAGCTTCGCACAGCCTGGGTGGGCACACGGGTGGTCAGGCTTTCTCGGCATTGCGTCTCTCCCTCTTCTCCTGGCGGGTCACATTTCGGATTGCTTTGTACGCCGTCATGTTCATACAGCCGGAAGCGTTCTTCCTCGGGTCAGTCTTATAACGCCTGCGGTTCTCACGCTGTCTCTGTCTGTTCTTCATACGCGCCTCCATAACAAAAGCCCCTGAAGGACCGTCCCTCAGAGGCTTCATCATCATTTTCAATTTCGTCATCATAACAATATCATAGGAGCCGACTCTCATTCTCTCTCATTTACTCTCAGATTTAAGAATCCTGTCGAATTCCCTGAGTGCTTCGTTGTGAAGACGGAACGTATGCTGTACGCTCCAGTTCAGATCCATCGCGATCTGGCTCCAGTCCTCGAATACCAGGTACCGCTTCTCCAGAAGCAATCTGTGGTCGATGCCCGGAACCTTGTCGACCATGTGCCGGATCTCCGCTTTCAGGTCAACCAGGGCATCAATCTCATCGTCAATCTCCTGTTCCTGCTCGATGATTTTCAGAATGGTATCTTCCATCTGGTGATTGTTATGCGTCTTCTGCACACAGGCCTCGGAAAGATTCGATGTGATGTTTGTCGCCATCGTCTTCAGCTGTCCGAGCTGTTCCAGCTTGCTGTTGATCCGCTCATCGAGGCGGTATGCCTGTGAAAGATACTGCTTTGCCGTCATTTTATTTCTGTCCATGTCAGCCCTCCTCGTCCAGTCTCCGGATCAGATATTCCGGGTCAACTTCTGTTAAAACGCCGAACCATTTTGACCGGAAGAACCGCAGCACTTCCGCTTCAACTCTCTTATTCCTGCTCTTCTTCGCCATGCGGTAATCCGATACAGCCTGGAGAATGATCGCGTTTGCGAGATTCTCATAAGGATCGCCGCCCTGCGACTTTGTCCGATTAGTTCTCGCCATAGCCGAATGCCTCCAGTGTCTTCTGAACATCCTCGACGGAATGAACAACCACCGCGATGCCGCCGGCATCAGTGATCTTACGGATCGTCGCGTCCTGCAGCTTCGTGGTCTTTCCGGTCTCGGTCTTTACTTCAAATGCGAAGAAGTCGCCGCTGATGCAGCAGATGATGTCGGGAATGCCTGCCGTGCCGTACATGCCGCCATGCTCTTTCCAGCAGAAGCAGCGCGGTACTCTGTGCAGATACTCCATGATGTCTCGGACGATGATACTTTCCTTTACGGTTTTCTTTTCCATGTGTGACCTCCAGTCTGATTACGAGGACTATTCCCTCTACTAAGAGCCACACGAATCAACCGGCAGTGAATTTGACACATCAGAGGCGGGATAGGATTTGACACATTGAAATGGTGAAAATGAGGACTCCGGATCCTGACGCCAGGTCTCTCCGGAAGAATTACGAGGACAGATTTACCGCCTGACACATCCGGACGCTCCGATGTGTCAAACAAGAATCCTTTATTTCTGCGGCTTCTGACACTTTGACAGCAGAAAATGCATTATAACGTAAATAGAAGTGAAAAAAGAAAAAAAGAAGATTTTTTAAGGATATATATAAAGAAATGGGTTTTTAGCTGTCAAACGTCAAAAACGTCAAATGCCACTTTGGGATTACACGCTTTTGATGTAATATAAATATGGTGAATTTTATTCTTTTGGGGGTGAGTACATGGAAGACAATGCTATCGTTCCTGTTGATTTGGAAATCTCTATCGTCGATGACGTAAATTCCTCTGTTCTTCCAAATTTAAAGAAAATTGATTCTGCAGACTTTGCTTCCTTGGGTCTTTCGGCAGATCTTCTGCAGCAAATTCAACAGTTCAACGCCACTCCGGGTGGTGAAGGTATCTATAAAGTAACATTTAAGAACGGATTTAATGGACAGTTATCAAAATTCAAAAATGAAAATGCTTATCTCGGCTCTGGCATATCTAACGGACAGATGGCCCAGGCACGGTTAACTCAAATTCCCTTTGATCCCAGTAAACTTTTTATGGGATTAATGCTCATTGACCTGCAAAGAAAAGCCAATCAAATTCTTGCATTAGAGCAAGAAATCTTAGATGCTGTATATGATATAGAGGAATCCAAATACAAGGGATACGTAAAAGAACTTTCTCACATCATAGACGATTACAAAAACAATTGGCAATTGCAGTCTTTTATTCAGCAGAAGCTAAGTGTTATAGGGACAATAAAGGCTGATTCGGAAAGCGGCCGATCCTTCTACCAAAAATCTATTGAACGAATTATCAATTCGCCAATAGTGCCGGAATTTATAGCCGTCGCTAACAAAAAGGTAAATAAGCTGCACTCTTTCATCGATGGATACAGATTGACTTTCTATGACTTAGTCATGTCAACCTATATCGAAACGCTGCTTATGAGGAATTTCGAGGAAGAAAATCTTCAAACCATAAAAGATCGTTTGAAAGAAATTTGCCGTGAATACGATTCCCTGTTACAACGTTGCAAGATTTGGGAGGAAAAATATCTGTCGAGTTCTATCGGCCACGTAGTTATTGCTCCCGTCCTCAACGGTCTTGACAATGTCGTCGGAAAAGCTGTTGAAAAACTCACACCATGGGAGTTTGAAAAGTTTTACCTGAATTATTCACCGCGTTGCGGTGCCAACAGATGAAACCCGCATAGTTCCTT
>JBJFHK010000024.1:0-1811 GCA_051893535.1 Eubacterium sp.
CAGGCTGACAACAGAGTCTGCTCCCGGGCGGAGAGCCTGCCGTCATCAGAGACTGCGCCTTTAACGTAAAAGGGAACTGCCTCCTGTGGACATGAAGTCACGGGAAGGCAGTTCCTGTTTTCTTGTCCGGCTTTATTTTGCCGGAAAATATTCTTCTAAATGTTATAATCCCCAAGGATCTTATGCACGACTGATCTGCGGTAAGGCTTGAAAATCAGTCCCAGACTCTGATTATAGGCTTTAAATCCCCATGTTGCGGCGAACATGTTCCGCTTCTCATGGCTGAGCTTGTAGGTGCGCTCTCTTCCGCCGAACGCCGCGATGCCGCCGTGCTTGATGGCGTGGATCATGTCGTTGTTGCACGTGATGTCCTCATCGAAATCCGTGTAAGCAAGTCCGACGTACTTGGCAACGTGGGCGTCCGTGCCGCCTGTGCACGGAAGCTGGAAACGGTCGGCCAGCTCTCTGGCCTTGACGTTGGAAGACGGTTTCTCACAGGCATTCAGTCCCTCGACAAAGTCTAAATCGGCAAGGATCTCCGGATGTTTCCGGGTGTGCCAGGTGAACATTGCGCTGGAGCTCTTCATTCCGTATGGATGTGCGACGCCGAGAACTCCGCCGTATTCATGGACGACTCTGGTCAGAACTTCCAGCCGCATTCCGCGGTATTGGAGAAGTTTCAGATCGACTCCGTCCGGCAGAATCACGATAAAGTGACCTGCGTTGCGGGTATCGTACTCGATGCCTTTCAGGACGACAAAGTCTTCCGGCATCTGATCCCGGAATGTCTGCCAGTGGTTAAAGCCTCTATATGAATCATGGTCGGTGACCAGCATACCGCCGAAGCCCTTACTCTTCAAGATCTCGGCATATTCCTTAATGGGAATTCTCGCATCAATGGATCCTTCGGCGGTATGGCAATGCATGTCAAATTTCATCGCATCATTCCTTTCTGTAAGTCCGGCCCTTCAATCTGACCGGCTACTTTTATTATACACTGTTCTAAACTGCCGGAACGCAAAAATAAAGAAGAAATTGTGAAATCTTGGCAATATATGTAAAGTCCGCTGCAGTCACTTTGTGTTATTGTCCCGAATGGCGGCACCTCACAGCCTTATTATGGGGTATAATAATGAGAGAAAAAAAGACGCAGCAAGTGGGGAACGGTCATGCTGCCGGCCTGCCTGTATGGCGTCTGAGAACGGCAGCTGCAGGCATAGAATTCTGTGCTGCGGCGGATATTTATTTTATAGACAGACCGGATCTGTGCAAGACCGGCAGAAAGGTGGAAAACGGATGGAATTAAAGGAATTATACAGAACATGCAGAAGTTACCGTGCATTTAAACAGGATCCGGTTCCGGATGATGTGGTAAAGGAAATGATGGAAGATGTACGCATCGCCAGCAGCGCAGCCAATCTGATGCCGCTCCGCTATGTCGTTGTCCGCGAGAAGGAAAATGTTGAAAAAATGCAGGATCTGGTCGGCTGGGCCGGTTATCTGAAAGGCGCCGGCACGCCGCAGAAGGGACATCAGCCGGTGATGTTCATCGCTCTGATCGAAGCAAAAGGCGCCGGCGCCTTCGCAGACGTGGATCTTGGAATCGCCGCAAACACCCTTGCCACAGCAGCCTGGGAAAAAGGATTCGGCAGCTGCATCCTCGGAAATATCAAGAAAGACGCCATCAAAGAACTCCTCGACATCCCTGAAGAGGATAACCTCCGCCTCGTCATGGCCTTCGGAAAGCCAGAGCACAAGGCCGAAATCGTCGAGATGAAAGACGGCGACGTAAAATACTGGCGCGACGAGAA
>JBJFHK010000024.1:1911-3841 GCA_051893535.1 Eubacterium sp.
GCAAGCGACCGCGAATGATGAGAAGGCGTTCATGGAATTGCCCCTGCGACTCGCGAACGCATGTGAGTGAGAGCAGTGGGAATTCCTGATGCTGACGTGGCCCGGGAGAACGAACTGGAGGTGAAGTTCAACCGGTAAGCCACGTGTCGTATATGCTTTCGCGGCCTGAGAGATCGAGTCGATAGACGAAGATCGATCAGCGTGCCGCGTGTCGTATATACCGATTTCAAAGAGGCGAGTGCATAGTCACCCGTCTCTTTTATTGCATGCCGACTGCAGGATGAGCGGCGGAAGGTCCCCCGTCAGGAGCACGAGCCGAGGGCGAAGTGCGATTGGATGATTTCTACGGCGTATCCAGGGGCCTTCCGAGAGGCTTCGTCACTGGCACTTTCTATATTTTGTTCCTGGTTTGTCGGTGCGTAATTCGGATGACAAGACGTTTGGTTTCACAGAAATGACTGTCTCTGGGAGTGTCGGCGTTTTTTTCTCTGTAAGTGGCATCTTGTAAAAATTATGATTTTCCAGTTACTCTTTCTGTGCTTAAATGTATATTCCTGAATATTGTATATTTCTTTATGTCCGACTGCATTGACAGATGTAGAAGAAATGGTTTTCTGATAAATGGAAAGAACTGGATTCAGCGCCTTGACTTGTACGTTTTAATGCTTTGCATTGTGTTTAAAATAACATTTAATATGATGGCCAGCAAAAGCAGGATGTCTGACTGAAAAAGGGTCTTTGTACAAACCGTGGAAAATAGGGGTTCTTACAAAATCGAAAAATATTTTTGTAAGGATGAATGGTAATCGTGATTTCTACATAAAACTGTACTTAAACAAATATGTTATAGACGAAGACAATCTGAATATTGGGTATTTATTTATATGATTTTATAAATATACAATTACTGCATTCCAGATAAGTATAGAAATTCTGTAATGACCCTGACTGATAAGCGGTTTGTGCATATCGGACTATAATTAACAGAATTATCGATAAAAAATTTTTGTAATTATGGCTGGATATTTCTGCTTTTACAAACCAATTTGTAAACTATAATGATAGGTATTATGCAAGAAAGCATGAAATCGAGGGATCATACAAAAAAACTTATGGGTATTTTGTAGGATTTACTGTTCTGGAGAGATAATACAAAAAAATCTGGAAATATATCCCATTCAACTGCGGATTCCTGATTGGAGTCCTGTATAAGTGATGAATAAAAGGAAATGTGGCAGAAATAGCGATAAGCAACGGAAGAACGGTATACTGTATACCTAAGTCAATCGTTTTTCCACTCTGACCAGTCTGCCAATATAATAAAGTCCGCTGCACCATGTGTTGATACCTGAGTGCAGCGGGCTCACATCTTCATTTATCTATTTATCCTGCTGTGAAATCTTCACTCCACAGATAAAAAGCAGTGTATCTGAAAGAATATTGATCCCCAGTAATATCGCATCGATGAGCATCTTGCAGTCATAGTGATAGGCAGGTAAATCGCTGGAATCAAAAGGCATGATCTGACCGATTAATTTAGCTCCTATGATTGTAATAACAGCGATAAGCACTGCAAACGCAAGCAATCCTGCATACAGCCGGTGCCTTTTCATAGAAACCTCCTTTAAACTCATGGGAGCAAACACCATTATACGACGTTCCGCTAGCTGATCGAGCTTCGCTTTTTAATCAATGAGCTTGCTCTCTCAGGCGGAACCAGCATAAGGCCTTCTCATCATTCGCCCTTCGCCTTTGGCTCGGGCTCATGAGAGCAAGCGCCATTATACGACGTTCCGCTAGCTGATCGAGCTTCGCTTTTTAATCAATGAGCTTGCTCTCTCAGGCGGAACCAGCATAAGGCCTTCTCATCATTCGCCCTTCGCCTTTGGCTCGGGCTCATGAGAGCAAGCGCCATTATAGTTCCTGATTA
>JBJFHK010000025.1:0-1063 GCA_051893535.1 Eubacterium sp.
AGATGGTTCCATTCGGAGGCTATTCTCTGCCTGTCCAGTACGGAACAGGAATCAAAAAAGAGCATATGGCAGTCCGGACGAAGTGCGGTCTTTTTGACGTTTCTCACATGGGTGAAATCACGGTCCAGGGACCTGATTCGCTGAAATTTCTGAATCATCTGCTGACCAATGATTATTCCGGCATGTCTGACGGACAGGCGCGCTACAGCCCGATGTGCAACGAACACGGCGGCACCGTCGACGACCTGATCGTCTACAAGCTCGCTGATGACGATTACCTCATGGTCGTCAATGCCGCGAACCGCGAGAAAGACTACCAGTGGGTCTGCGACCACAAACAGGGAGACGTCCAGCTCGCTGATGTCTCCGATGATTACGGCCAGCTCGCACTGCAGGGTCCGTCCGCAGAGGCTGTACTTTCCAAAGTTACTGACCAGAAGTACATCCCGCAGGAGTACTACACTGCAGTCCTTGACGGCCAGATTCAGGGCATTCCCTGCATCATTTCCCGCACCGGATACACCGGAGAAGACGGTTTTGAGATCTACATGCCGTCCGACAGGGCTGTCGAGATCTGGAACATCCTTCTGGACGCCGGAAAGGACGACGGCCTGATCCCATGCGGCCTGGGCGCGCGCGATACCCTCAGAATGGAAGCCGCCATGCCGCTTTACGGACACGAGATGAACGACGACATTTCCCCGAAAACCGCCGGACTCGGATTCGCCGTAAAGATGGATAAGGATGAATTCATCGGCAAGGAAGCCATCGAAGCCTCCCTTCCGCTGAAACAGAGGCGTGTCGGCATCAAGGTCACCGGCAGAGGCATCGTCCGTGAGAACTGCGACATCTACCGTGACGGCGAGAAGATCGGTGTAACAACGTCGGGAACATTCCTGCCGTATCTGAACGGTTCCTACGCTCTGGCCATCGTCGAATCCGCGAAGCGCGAGATCGGCGCAGCCGTTGAAGTAGAAGTCCGCGGACGCCGCATCGCCGCAGAAATGGTCAAACTTCCATTCTATAAACGTTCTAAATAGACGACAAAACGCACCCGGCAAGA
>JBJFHK010000025.1:1163-3800 GCA_051893535.1 Eubacterium sp.
CTTGCCCGTGTAATTTTTGTCCCAGGCCAAAACAGTTGAAAACAAAGAAAAAGGAGAAGAACAATGAACAACCCACAGGAACTGAAATATTCTAAATCCCACGAATGGGTCCGCATCGACGGAGACGCCGCATACATCGGCATTACTGACCACGCGCAGGAAAGCCTGGGCGACCTGGTATTCGTCAATCTCCCGGAAGTTGATGATGAAATCACTGCCGGCGACCCGTTCGGCGATGTAGAATCCGTAAAGGCCGTTTCCGACCTGCTCGCGCCGGTTGACGGCGTTGTCGCGGAAATCAATGAAGAACTCCTGGACGCACCGGAAAAGATCAACGAGGACCCTTATGATGCCTGGATGATCAAAATCACTGATGTCGGAGATATCGACGATCTTCTGGACGCGGATGATTACGAGCGTTTCGTAGAAGAAGAGGAAGACGAGTAAGAGGTGAACCATAGATGGGCACATTTATACCGAATACAAAAAAAGAACAGCTGGACATGCTGCATGAAATCGGCTGCGAATCCTGGGATGACCTGTTTAAGGACATTCCGCCTGAAGCCAGAGTTAAGGGCGGCCTGAATCTTCCGGATGGAAAATCGGAAGCGGAAGTTTCCCGGATTATGGAGCGGACCGCAGGCAGGAACGTGGTCTTCCATTCCATTTTCCGCGGCGCAGGCGCCTACAACCACTACGTGCCTGCATCGGTAAACGCGATTGCCGGAAAAGAGGAATTTCTCACGGCTTACACACCGTATCAGGCAGAAATCAGCCAGGGAATCCTGCAGTCCATTTTTGAGTATCAGACCATGATCTGCGAACTCACGGGCATGGATGTTTCCAACGCCTCCCTGTACGACGGCGCCTCTGCAGCGGCAGAAGCCTGCGCCATGACCCGCGACCGGAAGCGTTCCGTGATCTACGTTTCTGAAACCGTTGACCCGCGCATTCTGCAGGTCATCCGGACCTATTCCTTCGGGCGTGAGATGGAAGTGAAAACCGTTCCTGCATCGGACGGCGCAACGGATACCGCCGCGCTGAAGGAGATGCTGAACGCAGATCCGGCTTCCGCATGTTTCCTGATGCAGTATCCGAACTACTACGGCATTATTGAGGACGCGGATGCGATTGCAGAAATCGTACACGCAGCCAAGACACAGCTGATCATGAGCGTCAATCCGATCGCCCTGGGCATTCTGAAGACGCCTGGAGAAATCGGCGCGGACATCGTCTGCGGAGAAGGCCAGCCTCTGGGACTGGGACTCGCTTACGGCGGTCCGTATCTTGGAATTCTGGCGGCGACAAAGAAAAACATGCGCAAGATGGTGGGCCGCTATGTCGGTGAAACGACGGACTCTCAGGGAAAACGCGGTTACGTTCTGACCCTTCAGGCAAGAGAGCAGCACATCCGGAGAGAAAAGGCAAGCAGCAACGTCTGCTCCAATGAAGCGCTCTGCGCGCTGAAAGCCTCCATTTATCTGGCCACGGTCGGCCCTGCCGGACTGAAGAAAGCCGCAGAACTCTGCACTTCCAAGGCGCATTACCTGGCAGCAGGCCTGTCTGAAGCCGGAATGCCGCTGGCCTATAACGATCAGCCTTACTTTCATGAATTTGTGACCGAATGCAGCGACCCTGCCGCCCTGCTCTCCGCACTCCAGGACAAGGGTATCCTGGGCGGCCTGCAGCTCTCTGACCATGAAATTCTCTGGTGCACAACAGAACTGAACAGCCGGGAAGACATGGACGCGGTCATCGAAACCGCAAAGGAGGTGCTCGCATGAAACTGATTTTTGAACGAAGTGTTCCGGGCAGAGGCCAGGATATTTTCCCTGACTGCGATGTCGAGGTAAAACTTCCGTACGTTCCGATGCGCGCCTCTGCACCACGGCTGCCGGAAATCTCCGAAAACGAGATGGACCGCCATTATACCGCCCTTGCTAAAGAGGCCCGCGGCGTCAATGACGGATTCTATCCGCTCGGTTCCTGCACGATGAAATATAACCCATACATCAATGAGGCCGTTGCTGCGCAGAAGGGATTCACAGAAATCCACCCGCTGCAGCCGGCAGATACAGTCGAGGGATGCACGGAAGTTATCGATACGCTGGAAAAATACCTCTGCGAAATCACCGGAATGGATCATGTCACCTTCCAGCCGGCTGCGGGCGCACAGGGAGAATTCACCGGACTTCTGACTATCAAGGCATATTTACAGGACAAAGGCGAAACAGCAAGAGATGAAATCATCATTCCGGATTCCGCGCACGGAACCAACCCGGCAAGTGCCGCAATGGCAGGCTTCAAAGTCGTGGAAATCAAATCCAACGACCAGGGCATGATCGACCTGGACGACCTGAAATCCAAGCTCAGCGACAAGACCGCCGGCCTGATGCTGACCAACCCGAACACCGTCGGTATCTTTGATGACAACATCATGGAAATCACCCGTCTCGTCCACGAAGCAGGCGGACTCTGCTACTACGACGGCGCCAATCTAAACGCGGTAATCGGCATCGTCCGTCCTGGAGATATCGGCTTCGATGTTATCCATATGAACCTGCATAAGACCTTCTCCACCCCGCATGGCGGCGGCGGTCCGGGCAGCGGCCCTGTAGGATGCAAAGAATTCCTGGC
>JBJFHK010000026.1:0-3772 GCA_051893535.1 Eubacterium sp.
CCGCTGTCCTTGTGCATACAGTATACACAGACCCATCATTCTCATCTCCCATCATGCTCATCTCCCGTCGCGCTCATCTCCCGCCACGCTCATTTCTCCGCCACTCTCATTTCTCCGTCACTTCCCACACCCAGCCCAGCAGCGAAATCTGGCCGGCCTCCGGTCATGCGTCATACAGAAAGCCCCCGCACGCTTTGGCACATTTCACCTGCGTGCGGGGGCTCCCCTCTTAATCGGAGGCCCGGGATATTATTCCATGACCCTCTGATTTTTATTCAATTATTATCCGGCTCACCAGGAAACTGTTTCTTTCATTTCCCGGCAGCAGCCAGTCATTTTATTTCTCTGCGCTGCGCTTTTTTCTCAGCAGCAGAAGAACTGCTGCTCCTGCCGCGGAGGTCAGGGCCAGGGCGGTCCAGAGTGTCAGATCGGTTGTGTCGCCAGTCTTCGGCTCTTCTGCGGTCAGGCCGGATGCTGATGCAGAAGCAGATACAGACGCCGAAACGGAAGTCTGTCCGGAACTGCTGCTGGCCGGCTGGATGGACGGGCTAGTCTGAACTGCGGAAGATGTTTTCTTCACTGCAGGAGAGACAGCGCCATTCGTCTTGCTTCCGGCAGAAGTGTTCCCGGATGTGGACGGCGCTGCCGGCTGGTTTGGCTTTACCGCATTTCCGCCGCCTGTACTGGAGGATTTTCCATTGTCCGTGTTGGACGGAGCAGACGGTGTTGTCGAACTGCCATTGTTATTATTATTTGACGGTGTGACTGGTTCCGGTGTTGTCGAGCCGCCATTGTTGTTATCCGTATTTGACGGAACTGCTGGTGTTGTTGGTGTGCCGTCATTTGTGCCGGATCCGTTATTATCACTGCTTCCCGAACCATTATTATTTCCGGAGCCATTGTTATCCGTAGATGTTCCACTGTTATCCGCCGGTACAGAAGGCTTGGTATATCCTATTGTTATTTGGGTTGTGAGGGGCTTATTATCAACCGATGCGCCAACCAGATTCTGATAAGACTTATCATATTTATTTTTATAGTTTCCGTTTGGTGAATAGAACTTAATCGAGCTTAGATACGGAATCATCGCGTTTACGGTAATCGTTGTGTTTTTGGATGGTTCCGATGTCATTTCCAGATAAAAAGCGGTGTTGAGGATTCCTTCCGCACCTCCCGTGGAAATACTTGCGGTCTCTGGCAGGCCCGGCAATTCAAAGCTTCCTGTATATGCAGTTTCCGTGCCATCCGCAGTTACTGCAACTACCTTCAGTCCGCTGCTGATCCATTTCCCGTTTTTATAGGTGAACACCGGCGCAGATGAGCCGTCTGTGCTGACAACTTTAAGCGCAGCTACGGTATTTTCATCCGGACTGATCTTACGCGTTGTTGCTCTGGCATTTACATCATACAAATCCGAAAACAATGGATAACCCGCTGCGATCTCGTTCAGATTATCATTATCTCCAATGTGATATTTATTCATTAATGCCCAGACGGCAGCCCGTGTGGCATATGCACCACCATCATTGTCTTTTACATCAGGAACTGTAACCCCCGCATACATCACATATCCGAGCTCACTGCGAAACTCTGGATCCTCTGCCGCATTGCGATATTCCTCGTTTTCATTATTTTCACTGTAAGTTAAATTCTGATTCAATGCTATTGCATCTTCCGGCTCCGCTAACCTGTTATCAATACAAAATACGGTCTTCCCGTTAATCTGCATGATTCCGTTACCGCTCGTTTCAACTTTATAAGTCCGATCTGCTGCGCTGCCTGTGCCGGAACTGCTATCGGTGCTGCTTTCACTTACTGCAGCAGCCTTCTTTACTGCAAAGGAAGAAGATGTCCTTCCCGTTTCAGAACTGCCGGTTGTGTTGTTTCCATTCTCACTTGCAGCCGCCGGCTCATTTGATGGTGTTGCTGCAGATTTCTGTTCTGTACTTTCCGTTCCGGAACCGTTAGACGTATTATTGCCATTCTCACTGGCCGTATACGCAGTTCCCGACTGTGTTTCCGTGCTGGCTGCTGATGAGCTGCTGCCGGTGTCGGTCGTATCTGCAAATGCAGATGATGCAAATACGGAACATACCATCAGAACACTGATCAGCAGAACCAGGACTGCACGGCTGTATGCGGCTCTTTTTTTACCTTTCTCTCTCATTGCTGAATACTCCCCTTAATAACATTAAAATTAACCTGTTTATTCTCTCCCTTTCATTTTCTGCTATTATACACATACTTGGTATGATTTGTAAAGCCCTATTTTATCGGCATCACACCGTTTAATAACATCAATTATCATTATCATTAATCTTGTATTTCTTTGTATGCATATTAACAAACTGCATTATGCCAATAATGCTCTCATATATCTCAGCAATCGTGTACAATATTTAATCTTTAGTTGCTCATATTCTGATAATTATCGATACCCACATAAACTTTCCATGCATACAACACTTAATATTCTTGCATTTAACTTTTTGTCCAGACGATTCGTCCGCTGAAAGCGACGCTTCAGACTAGCCCCCTGAATTGACAGAAACTAATTATTTTTTATCGGAACTGAAAAATCCGCACGCTTCTGGTCCATTTCCCATCTGCGCGCGGATTCTTAAGCCTGTATTCAATTCAATAATTCAACCCTATCCCTGCAGGATCTTCATGCCGGTCTCAACGACGGCGTCCAGTTTCTTCCGGGCGGCGGCGTCAGTGTCATCGTGCACCATGACGTAGAGTTTGACTTTCGGCTCGGTGCCGGACGGGCGGATTACGGCTGCGCTGCCGTCCTCCAGCTCATAGTAGAGGACATTGCTCTCCGGCAGGCCGGTGGCGGTGTTGTGACCCGTCTTCAGGTCAGTGACAACGCCGGTTTCGTAGTCGCGGATGCGGACCACTTTCAGGCCGCCGAAGCTTTCCGGCGCGCTCTCGCGCAGGCCGGCCATCAGGGCATCCATCTTCTCGCGGCCGTCGAGGCCTTCCATGACGTGTGAAGCAACTTTCTCTTTATAGAAGCCATACTTCTCATAAAGTGCATGGAGCGCCTGGTAGAGGTTCATGCCGCGCTGCTCTTTATAGCGGCAGGCCATCTCGGCAACCAGCATAGAAGCGACGACCGCGTCCTTATCGCGGGCGTAGGTGCCGGCCAGGTAGCCGTTGCTCTCTTCGAATCCGAACAGATAGGTCCAGTCTCCGGAAGCCTGGAATTCTTTGATTTTCTCGCCGATGTACTTGAATCCAGTCAGGGTCTCAAACAGCTTGATGTGGTTGACTTCACAGATACGGTTGGCCATGGACGTCGAGACGATACTCTTGACCACGGCGCTGTTTTCTGCCAGAGTGCCGGTCTCCTTTCTGGCTTCGATGAGGAAGTCGAGAAGCAGCACGCCGATCTGGTTTCCGGTCAGTGCCTGATAGCCGTCGTCCGTCTTGACACAGACGCCGCAGCGGTCGCCGTCCGGATCGGTTCCGATGATCAGATCTACGTTATTTTTCTCCGCGAGGTCGATAGCCATGGCGAACCCTTCTGTAAACTCCGGGTTCGGAGACTTTACGGTCGGGAAGTCTCCGTCGATGACCATCTGCTCCGGAACAGTAATGACGTGCTTCAGGCCGTCCCTCTTCAGCACCTCCGGCACCAGCCTGTAACCGCTGCCATGGAATGGGGTGTAAACAACCGCGAAGGTGTCCGCAGCCTTCTTCACCCAGTCTTTTGCGACAGACTGCTCCAGCACGCGGCTGAGGTATTTCTCATCCATTTCCTTTC
>JBJFHK010000027.1:0-3771 GCA_051893535.1 Eubacterium sp.
GCATAAATATGCAAACTTCTGCTGCGGATGCACATTTATTGACTCAGCTTGATTCAAACTGCCCTATTTTGCACACGGTATACTCGGTTCCCCCATTTTCTCTCTGTTTTGCTCCTCTACCCTTCTTTACTCTTTTTCTATTCCATCTTGTCGGCTTTTCTAAGTATACAGTATACCTGTCCTCACTCCCTTCTCCGGCACCCATTATACCTTCCCACACTATGTAACCCCCGCCGCAACCCAGTTTTCTCTGAATTACGGCGGATTCATCGCTATTACTGAAGTTTCCTTCAACCTAATCCACATACAAAACCCCGGCCGGATTCTCATGACTCCGGCCGGATGTCTCTTTCCAGATATCTGCCCATATGTAAAAAACCGCCGGAATTCCAGACTCAGTCTGGATTCCGGCGGTTTTTATCTACATTATTACTAAAGTCTGGTATTCAGGCTCCTTACTTATTCTGCTCGTCATCATACTGGCTGACTGCGGCGATGAATCCTCTGAACAGTGGGTGCGGGCGGTTCGGTCTGGACTTGAACTCCGGATGTGCCTGGGTGGCAATGAAGAACGGATGATCTTCCAGTTCGATCATCTCAACGATTCTTCCGTCCGGGGACTTTCCGGCCAGAACCATGCCGTTCTCCTGCAGGGCTTCACGGTACTGGTTGTTAACCTCGTATCTGTGTCTGTGTCTTTCCTTGATGTGGTCCGTTCCGTACAGCTCGAAGGATTTTGTTCCCTTTGTCAGAACGCACGGATAGGAACCGAGGCGGAGTGTTCCGCCGATGTCGACGACGCCTTCCTGATCCGGCATCAGATGGATGACCGGATTCTTGGTATCCGGGTCAACCTCGACACTGTTAGCATCGGTCAGGCCCAGAACGTCTCTTGCGAACTCAACGATGGCCATCTGCATGCCCAGGCAGAGTCCCAGGAACGGAACCTTGTTTTCTCTGGCATAGCGGATCGCGGCGATCTTGCCGGCAAGGCCTCTGGTGCCGAATCCGCCCGGTACCAGGATTCCATCTGCGTCTTTCAGACGGTCATTGACGTTGTAGCTGCTGACTTCCTCAGAGTCAACCCAGTCGATCTTTACATCAGCGTGATTGTATGCGCCGGCTGCGTGAAGTGCTTCAACAACAGACAGATATGCGTCATGCAGCTCGACGTACTTGCCGACCAGTGCGACATTGACGGTCTTCTTCGGATGCTGCCAGTTGTAAAGCATTTCTTTCCAGTCGTCCAGGTCCGGCTGCGGGCAAGGAAGCTGCAGACATTTGCAGGCGATCTGCGCAATATGCTCTTTTTCCAGAGCCATCGGAACCTCGTACAGGATCGGCAGGTCCATATTCTCGATGACATTTTCCTTTGGAACATTGCAGAACAGTGCAATTTTATTGCGGACAGTCTCGGTCAGCGGCTTCTCGCAGCGCAGAACCAGGACATCCGGCTGGATTCCCATTCCCTGCAGATCTTTGACGGAAGACTGGGTCGGCTTGGTCTTCAGCTCTCTGGAGCATGCCAGATACGGAACCAGTGTAACGTGCAGCAGCATGGAATTTCCAGGTCCGATCTCTGCTCTGAACTGACGGATCGCCTCCAGATACGGCTGAGACTCGATGTCTCCGACCGTTCCGCCGACCTCGATGATCGCGATTTCTGTATCCATTCCCGGTCCGTCGTAATCCTCAACCGCAGCAGGCTGACGATAGAAGCGGGACTTGATTTCATTGGTGATGTGCGGAATGACCTGAACTGTGCCGCCGCCGTAATCTCCGCGGCGCTCCTTGTTCAGAACTGACCAGTAAACTTTTCCGGTCGTGACATTAGAGTTCTGCGTCAGAGACTCATCGATGAAACGCTCATAATGACCGAGGTCCAGGTCGGTCTCTGCTCCGTCATCCGTTACAAAAACCTCTCCATGCTGAACCGGGTTCATTGTGCCCGGGTCGATATTAATGTATGGATCAAACTTCTGCATCGTGACCTTATAGCCGCGCGCTTTCAGCAGACGGCCCAGGGACGCTGCCGTAATTCCCTTTCCTAAACCAGAAACTACGCCTCCTGTGACAAAAATATACTTTACAGCCATAACTTCCCCTTTCTGTGCGGATGTTTACCCATACCTGACATTGAAACAGCACTGTTATTCACTAACTTTTATGATACCATAAATTCAATATGCACAGGAACACAATCTTTATTATCCTGATCCGCTCCTGTGCAGTATTTTTCCGAAATATATTTTTTTAACTTCCTTATTCTAATGCGAAACGGGCATCAGGTCAACTGGAAACCACAATCCCTGCGCGCATCTTTACACTTTTCCCATAAGTTTATTCCCTTGCGCATATATTTTTTGACAAAAATCAATCCGCATATCCTGCATCAGTCAAGGAAAACATGGGCTGCAGCGTACAGGTTCTTCACTCCGGCCACCTGGCAGGATGACGGAATCTTCGAACGGTCAATGCGCTCCGCGCTCCGTTCCGGCAGAATGATCTGCTGGTAACCGAGACGGGCAGCCTCCATGACGATGCGGTCCGCGTTCTGCACGGAGCGCAGCTCGCCGGTCAGTCCGACTTCACCAAACGCCACCACTCTTCTGGACGGCGCCGCGCCGCGGATCGTGGAATAAATCGACAGAGCAACCCCCAGATCGACCGATGTTCTGTCCGCCCTCAGCCCTCCGACGATATTGACATAGACATCCTGATCGGAGAGGTTCAGGCCCAGTTTCTTTTCCAGAACAGCCAGGATCATGGCAAGCCTCTTCTGGTCGACACCAACAGCCGTACGTCTTGGGAATCCGGCGGTCGTGCGTGAAGTCAGCGCCTGGACTTCTAAAAATACCGGGCGGCTTCCCTCGTACACAGCGGTAATAACAGAACCCTCTTCACTGACATCCGTATTTTCCAGGAAGGTCGCTGAAATATCCTGAATTTCCATCAGGCCGCGCTCTTCCATGCGGAAGGCGCCGATTTCGCTGGTCGTCCCGAAACGATTTTTAAAGGCACGGAGAATACGCACTTCGTGGTCCCGTTCGCCGGAAAAATGCAGTACCGTGTCCACCAGATGCTCGACTGTTTTTGGGCCCGCCAGCTCGCCGCTCTTGGTGACATGGGCAACGATGAACACCGGCACATTCCAGGACTTTCCGATTTTCATCAGCATATTCCCGCAGGTTCTCACCTGGGAAACGCTTCCCGGCGCAGAATCCAGCGTATCCGAATAAATCGTCTGGATGGAGTCGATGATCAGGAATTTCGGCTTGCAGGACTCGCTGACTGCCATGATGTTCTCCATATTGGTCTCTGCCATGACCAGAAGGGAATCCGGGAGGTTACCGCATACACGGTCCGCTCTCATCTTGATCTGCTCTTCTGACTCCTCGCCGGACACATACAGGACGGTGCCCTCCTGCGCGGCGATTTTTGCCGCAGCCTGGATAATTAATGTGGATTTTCCGATTCCCGGTTCGCCAGAAATCAGGGTCAGGGAACCCGGCACCAGACCACCTCCCAGAACCCGGTCCAGTTCACGTATGCCGGTCTTGATCCTCGCATATTCAGCGGACCCGACCTTCTTCAGCTTCTTCGGACGGGCAGCTCCGCCTGCCGTCTCCCCGGAACCTGCGGACACCCGGCGCCGTGTATCCTGCGCGTCATCCGGAACGACCGTCTCCTCCACCATCGAACCAAACGCCCCACAGATGCAGCGCCCGAGCCATTTCGGGCTCTCATATCCACATTCCTGACATACCCATA
>JBJFHK010000028.1:0-20820 GCA_051893535.1 Eubacterium sp.
TTTTTGGCCCTTTTTACCCGGCCCAAAATGGCCCAAATCACCCGACGCTAACAAGAACCTTTGTATCGAACCGGAACGGCAGTCTCTGGAAGGAGACAATCGATGACATCGATCTCGCGTTGGTCGGAAGAGGAAAGATTCTTTCCTATGGAAGCTTTTTTAATAACCCGCGGCTGGATAATGCAGCTCTTGTGAAGATTTTCAGCACGGCAAAGGATGCCGGTATGACAATATGTGCAGACATGATCAAACCAAGACTGGGCGAGACCTTCGATGACGTAAAGGAAGCGCTCAGCTATGTGGATTACTTCTTTCCGAATCATGATGAAGCGCGTCTCATGACAGGTAAACAGGATATTTCCGAGGTGGCGGATCAGATCCTGACATATGGCGTCAAGCATGTCGTGATTAAGATCGGAAAGCAGGGGGTCTACATCAAGGGACAGGGCGGGACAGACATGATTGTTCCGGCGATGAAAGGCATTACAGCAATTGATACGATCGGAGCGGGAGATAATTTCGCGGCAGGCTTTATCACGGGTCTTCTGGAAGGAAAATCCTTGAAGGAATGCGGTGAATATGGAAATGTGACCGCATCATTGGCGATTCAAAGCATCGGGGCGACTACAGGCGTCAAAAGCCGTGATATGTGGGATGCACAGATGAAAACTTATAAACAGCAGTACGCTTCCGCAGAATGAAAATCCTTCCCAATGGAAGGACGCTGACACAGATTAAAAGGAGACAAAAGGCATGAGATATCATGAATTAGGAAGTGCAGGCATCAAGGTTTCCAAGATGGGTCTTGGTACATGGGCGATCGGCGGCGGTCCGGCATGGGGCGGCGATCTGAATGAGCAGGTTTGTATTGATACCATCAAGGAAGCCATTAACGACGGCATCAATATGATTGATACAGCGCCGGGCTATAATTTCGGCAACAGTGAACGGATTGTCGGCAAGGCACTCAAGGAAGTTGACCGTGACAAGGTTGTTCTGGTGACCAAGTGCGGTGTCATCTGGGACGGTGAAGGGGGCGTCTATGACGGCAAGGGAACTCCCTGGAATATGGTCGGTGACAGAAGACTTTACAAGCTGCTGACACCGGAATCTATTCGCAAAGAAGTTGAAATGTCTCTGAAGCGTCTGGGAACGGATTATATTGATCTTTACATGACTCACTGGCCATCTGTTCCGCCGTTTGAGACACCGATTGCAGAGACGGTTGGTGAACTGAACCGCTTAAAGAAAGAAGGAAAGATCCGGGCGATTGGCGCAGCGAACGTCAATATCGAGCAGATTAAGGAGTATGTGGCAAATGGCGAACTCGATCTCGTCCAAGGAAAATATAATGTCCTGTCCAGAGACATCGAGAAGGATCTGCTTCCGGTCTGCAAGAAGTACAAGATCACGATGCAGGCATATTCTCCGCTGGAACAGGGACTTCTGACCGGAGCAATTCCGAGAGATTTCGTTCCGGGACCGGGCGATGCACGCGCGAACAAGCCGCTGTGGCAGCCGAATGTCAGAACGAAGGTCCATGATATGCTGGATCAGTTCAAGCCGATTGCGGACAAGTACAACTGTTCAATCGCTGCTCTTAATCTTGCTTGGATTATGTGCCAGGGTGACACGGTTAATCTTCTGACAGGTGCGACGACACCGGATCAGGTGAAGATGAATGTAGTGGCGGCCGATGTTGTCCTGGAGCCGGAAGATATCAAGAAGATGAATGAACTGGCGGTTGCTGTCTTAAAGTAACAAGATACTTTAAAATAAGCCGGGCAGGCTGTTCAGGGACATATACAAGAGGTTCAGTATGAGTAATGCAAATACGGAGAAGAAAAAATCGTCCATTGTGAAGCGGATGATCCTCGCCGTGGTCTTCGGATTTATCGTGGGTATTCTGGCGATTTTGATTCGTGACACGCTTGGAACGAAGAATAGCGTCTGGAAAGTGATCGATGCAATCTTTTTCCAGGATATCTCAAAGACAACAGGATTTCAGGGATTAGGACTATTTTACATCATAGGCCAGCTCTTCATGCACGGCCTGCAGATGGCGATTGTTCCACTCGTTCTGACATCTCTTTCACTGGCACTGTGCTCACTGGCAGATCCCAAGAAATTGGGACGGATTGCGGGCAAAACCTTTATCACCTACCTGTGCTTTTATGCTGTTGCAGCTGCACTTGCGGGAACGGCTGCGTACGCCGTGATGAAAGCAGGCGGTTTCAAGGTATCGCTTCCTGCTACGAAGGTAACAGATATTACAACCATGGAAGGGTACAACCCGCTGGAAACCATCATCGATGCGGTGCCTACCAATATCTTTGCTGCGTTTTCTTCGAATAATTCGATTCTTTCGGTCGTTGTTGTGGCCGTGATCCTGGGACTCTGCATGACGTTCATGGGCGAAAAGGCGGATCCGCTGAAAAAGGTTCTGGAGAACCTGAATGATATTGTTCAGATGTGGCTGAATTTCCTGATCAATAAAGTGGCTCCTATAGCGATTTTCTGCATGATCGCCCGGGCACTCGCCGTATATGGAACCGAATACATCAAGCCGACTCTGATTTGGATGGTGACGACAATTGTTGTCAGCCTGGTGCTGGTCTCTACAATCTATTCGATCGGCATTTTTCTTACAACAAGACTCAATCCGATCCCCTTTATGAAGAAAGCTTTTAAGATCGGACTGTTCGCAGCAGCAACGAATTCTTCTGCCGCAACGCTCCCGCTCAATACCAAGACATGCACGGAAGAGCTGGGCTGCTCAAAGGATATTTCCAGCTTTGTTCTGCCAACAGGTATGACCATCAACATGAACGGAACAACTGCCATGCACATGATTGCGATTACCTTTATTGCAACCGCTGCAGGTATTAAAATTACACCGGCAACACTGGTGATGGCTGCTTTCCTGTCGATCTGCACGGCTATGGGAACCCCCGCTATTCCGATTGCTGGGACCACCATGGTCTATGTAGTCATGATGGGCTTGGGCCTCAATACAGAGCTTTGCATGATTGCCTATTCACTGGTTCTGGCTATGAACTATCTGCCGGGCATGGCCGTGATCACCTTGAATGTCATCGGAGATGCAGCCACTGACGTCATCGTCAGTTACAAAGAAGGTGAGCTGGACAAGGACAAGTATTACAGCAAATAATGAATCCTCAAATTCCGGTAACTATTCAGCACCCCAAACTCGGAATGCTGAATAATTACAAATTCCGATAGCTTCCATCCAAGATCTTCCGCCCCTGGACAGTCTCACTTGTCCAGAGGCGGAAATCTCTTTTCAGCCGGCTTTAAAATAGCATGTTTTCTCTCTATAAAAAATATATTTTCTATCGATTGAGAATGTGATATATATTACAATATAGAATGTTGGATTCGAAGATGTCTGTGGCAGCTAATGTTGCGAATGAACATTCTTTCTGCATTCCACCGCGCCTGAAGGAATATGCTGGATATCGGTGAGGAGCAGAAAAGGACATGGCATTCAGCTTACCGTAAGACGGAGGATATAGGACTATGGCTAAAGTATCTGGCAGAGAGAGACAGGAACAGATCAAACAGTATATTGAAAATAATGGAAAAGCGACTATCACAGAGCTTTCCGTAACCTGGAAAGTGACGGAAGAAACCATTCGCCGTGATTTGGATAAACTGGAGGCAGAAGGGCTGGTGACCCGCATTCATGGCGGTGTCATCTGGAATATTAACCGGAATACAGAAAATATCCACTTCTATGAGCGCCAGAGAAAAAATATCCAGGAAAAACGGGCGATTGC
This sequence comes from Eubacterium sp., assembly GCA_051893535.1. Lineage (GTDB taxonomy): Bacteria > Bacillota > Clostridia > Peptostreptococcales > Anaerovoracaceae > Aminicella. The sequence continues at coordinate 3,801 of JBJFHK010000028.1, forward strand.
GGACAAGGCAGTGGAGCTTCTCAAGCATAATTCGCCGCTGTTTGCCGATTCCAGTACGACCGTTGTAGAAGCCATGAAGGCGTTAAAGGATGAGCCGAATCTCATGGTGGTAACCAATTCTTCCGAGCTCTTTTCCGAAATCAAAACATGGAAATTCGGTATCATATGCACCGGCGGCGTATTTAACGAGAAGAGCATGTCTTTTCAGGGTGAAATGGCCAAAAATGTGTTCAGGAGTTATAATGCCCGCCTTGCGGTGATCAGTTGTAAGGGACTTCGACTGGATGGCGGAATCTATGATTCCTACGAGAGTGAAGCAGAGATTAAACGTGTCATGCTGGAGAACGCGGAGAAGGTAGCTCTTCTGGTCGATCACACGAAATTCGATAATAAGGCATTTCTGAAGCTGACAGATATCAGCCATATCGATTACCTGATCACGGATAAAAAACCGTCTGATGAGTGGATGGACTTCTGTGCGGATCATCAGGTACAGGTTATTTTCTGATTACCTGTAAATTTTATTTTTATCTACAGGCCGATGCAATAAATGTTTGAAATTTATTGCATCGGCTTTGTGTTTCGAGGCAGGAATGCAAGAGACGCGCAACATTTCAAAAGGCCTGAGAAGTAATCGGACCGTCGTACATGTACAATAACAACCATCAAAAGAAATTTGGAGGTAATACAATGTACACGTACGATAGAAAAGGCCCCAAGAGAGGGGTTGCGCTTTACAGTTATTCGGCTGAATTCGGCATGACAAAGACACTGGAGGACTGCTTCGAGGACGTTCACGACATGGGGGCGCACGGAATTGAGATTCTTGCCAACACGCATATCGAGAATTACCCGTATCCCAGTGACGAATGGGTCGAGAACTGGTTCCGTCTGTGCGACAAGTATGAAATTGTTCCGGTGGAATACGGCAACTGGATTGATTCTCATGTCCTTGGGGACCGGGACCTGACAACGGAGGAAGCGATTGAGTTTCTGAGCCGTGACATCCGTCTCGCGCATCGTCTTGGCTTTACCGTTATGAGAACCAAGATGCCGGTCATCAATGACCTTCTGGAACCCGTCCTGAACTGGAGAGAGATTATCAAGGGCTGTCTGCCGCTCGCTGAGCAGCTGAATATCAAGATGTGCCCGGAGATTCATACGCCATCCAACCTGAAAGGCAAGCTGGTCACTGATTTTGTCGACTTTATCAAGGAGACAGGTACGAAGAATTTCGGTCTGAACATTGACTTCTCCGTGTTCCGTACTGAGTTTGCGGAGGGCGAGTGGAAGGATCCGAATTTCACACCGAACAAGCCGGAGGATATCATCCCGCTTCTTCCGTATATTTACTGCTGCCACGCAAAATTCATCCATATGAGCGATGACTTTGAGGAGACAACGATCCCGTATCCGGAAATCATCAAGGTCATGCAGGAGCATGGGTATGACGGATACCTGCTCAGCGAGTATGAAGGCGCGGATAAATATGACGACGGATATGAGGTCGGTCAGACGCTCAGAAAACAGCACATCATGCTGAAACGGCTTCTGGGAGACTGAGCATCTGCCGAAGCGGCAGAGAAAAATGAAACACAGCGGCGGATGAGCGAAGAAGATACATTCTCCTCATTTGCCTTCAATTTTGGATTGTCCAGACAAAAAACAGGATAAGGAGACAAACATGGAAAAACAGGTCATTCAGTCAGTTGGCTTTCGAAATATCAAAGATGCCGAAGGGCGCGTCAGCGGCTTTCAGTTCAAGGTCAGACTCCCGTATTACAGAGGAATCTTTCTTTCACAGATCCGACCGGGCACTCTGTATGTCGATGGAGAGAAAATCGACAAGGAACAGATCACGTGGGTGATTGACGGGGAGGAGTATACCAATGAGGAAATGCGGACAGACTGGCATACGCACTGGTCTGTCCTGAAACCGGCCGTCCTCCATGTGAAGAAGGAGGGCGGCCTCGCTCAGGGCTACCATGACTTAACATACGGCTTCTGCTTCACTTCCTCTTATATGCCGCCCATCATTCAGGAACATCTGGATCCGGATAAAGAAAATGTCGTCTTTATGCCGGAATTCGGGCATCATGTCAATAAGCGGAGACTTCTCATCGTATAAGTCCGGTCTATTCCTCTATATGGTAGATATGTAACAGGGAAACCTCTTCCGGTTCCAGGGTGATTTCAAGCTGCAACAGATGATCAGCATCCACATGTACCCGATTCAGGTAAATGTTCGGGATGCTGACCTCCTGCAGATATTTGACATCCTGACGGGAGAGGTTGTTTTCGTATTGGAATTTTGACCATTCATGTAAGATACTTCCATTCTTCTGATTCAAAACCCGTCGCTTCACATAGAAATTACCGGTTTGCTTTACATTTCGGAGTGTAAGCTGAAGGCGGACCGGGCGCTTGTCATTAAAGAGATGTGAACATTCCTGAATGCTGATCTCCTCACTCTGACCGGAACGCGAAGTGTACCACGAAAAATGAAAGCACAAAAGATACAGATCTCCATTGTCCTGCTCTGTGGCAATTAGATGCCGCGTACATGTCAGAAAATGCGTTCCAAGCTGATTTAAAAATTCCAGGGCATAGAAGGCCGGTTTCCGGATCGTGTCCTTCGTCAGAAGCCCAATTCCCCCATTGACAATTCCCCGTGTATCCGCATAACTGGAAACCCAGTCGGATGCGGCCATGATGGCGATCAGATCTGCCTTTTCCCACAAATCCGAGATTCCGCTGACCAGATAGGCAGAGCGGAAGACATCGTCGTTTAAAAAATTCCGATTGGAAATCGAATTGTTCCACTCCGTGATATAAAGGAGACTATCGGAGAGCCCGGATTCCTCCATAAGCTGCCGCATCTTTAGAATTTCCTGCTCGTTTGTGTGCTTGCCCTGTGAGAGGACTCGCCTGCTCTTTGCCTGCTCATCCGTTGACAGCTGATCATAGGGGAAGAGCAGGAAAGATACAAAATCTGGCGGACAGTCTTCTCTGGCACACCGCGCGTAAAAGCCCTTCAGATATTCCCACTGCTCGTTAACGGACATCGAGATTCCACCGACCAGGGCATTAGGGATGGCCTGCTTCGTGCTTTGGTAGAAGAATTTCCATGCACAGAAGAAATCATACTTTGGATCACGGTAGAGCGGACTGTCATACATACTGTCCCGTGTCAATTCGAAGATCCAGTGGGAAACCTCCTCGAATCCGTATCGGTTTAAGAGATGGGAGAGAAAAGACGCAAGACAGTGCTCCCAGCTCGCGCGGCTCGGAAAGTCGAGATATTCCTCGCGCAGATAAACAACATCCTGGTTTGACAGCAGATCCTTGACAGCCATATCCGGTCTTCTTCCGAGATCCAGAAATGGCCGGAGGCTATGCTGCACCAGAAAGTCGAGTACCAGATCGATTCCGTCAAAATTGTATACGCCGGGGGCTCCCTGGTCTGTGATCATCATCCGCTTTGAGAACACGTTCCAGAGCCGGACATAACGGAAGTGCAGGTGTTCCTGAAGGAACAGAATATGAAACTGCATATTTGCCCGCGTCAGCTGGTCAATGTCGCCGGCGTTGATCGCCTGACTCCAGATTTTCCGATAAGGCTGTCCACATGTCAGGGCTGCATCGATGTCCTCGGTCTCGGTGATATTTAGAACCGAGGCCAGGTAGCCCTTTTTACGCAGGTCTTCCTGAATCCTCTGCCGCTCCTTAAGGCGCAGTTCCTGCTCCTTTGTCGCTTCCGCCCGCACCGTTTCCCGGTAGGCGGAAGGCGTTGTGCCAATCAGTTTCTTGAAGGAACGATTAAACGACGCAGAATTGGAAAAACCGCAGTCCATGGCAATTTGCGTCAGACTCTGATCGGAGTGCCGAAGAAGACTGATTGCTGTGCTTACACGCAGCCGGTTGATATAATCCGTGAAATACACACCAGTACTGTTATGAAAGATCCGGGAGAGTGTAGACACAGAGACATACATTTGATCGGCCAGTTCGGTCAGATTGATCTCCGTGGACAGATGGCTCATGATGTACTGCATGATCTGGCGGAGCCGCATGTCCTGCGAGCTTTTGGTATCTTCCGGATGCGCAGAAGCAGATTCTTCCAGATGATAGCGCTCAATCAGACAGTCCAGCAGTTTCAGAAGAAGACTGTCGGATGCTGCACTTGTCTTGTGGACATTTTCGGCAAACAGTGCGGTGAGCTCATAGAGAATGCCCCGCAGATCCTCATAGGAGTGCAGGTGGTCTCTCACGGAATCCGCATAGAGCACCAGATCTTTCCCATCCAGAATATCTGCCACGATCTGCATCGAGTAACTGGCCTCGCCATATAGAAGACCACCCATTCCCGTAAGCTCATAGGAAATGCCGGGATTAATGAGCAGGATGTCGTTTTCATGCATAACGATGGTATCTCCCTGCATTCTGGCAGTCATGCTCCCTTCCAGCACAAACAGGACCGTCAGTGTGGCATGGATTTCTTCCAGTTCCGAAGAGGTTCTTCGTACCTCGTAATGTAATCCGTTCATGGGTTTCCTTTCCGATTTTGATCCGATTCATCGGATGATAGCTGATACGTTTAGTGTAGCAGACGTCTGTCTGCCATGCAATAAATGACATGCACATATTGCATTTACGCGCAGCGCCGTACAGGAAATGCAATCAGTCGATGCGGATACGAAATGAGAGAAGCGCAGATTTTTCGTCATTTTTATACAATACGATCATCAAATTCAATCCGTCGTGTCCGATCTGAGAACAGATCAGGATGAGCAAAGCGGCCGCTTGGACACGAGGAGATGAAAATCGATTTGGCAAGGGAGAAAGAAAATATGGATAACAAATTAAGAGCCTCTAAGGCCGCGGTCATCTGTTACGGATTCGGTGATCTGGCTTCCCAGTTTGTCTGGACCTTTGTTGGTTCCTATCTCAGTATCTTCTATACAGATATCGTCGGGATTGGTCCTCTGGCGGTCTCAGTCATTATGATTATTGCCCGGATCTGGGATGCTGTGAATGATCCGATGATGGGTGCAATCGCGGAACATACGAAATCAAGATGGGGACGTTTCCGTCCGTACATCGCCTTTGGATGCCCGTTCCTCGCACTGTTCTCGGTCCTGACATTTACTAACCCGTTTGGCGGATCGAGTACGGCAGGGGTGATCTGGGCCGCCGTTATGTATATCGCGGCAGGCATGCTGTATACCCTGACGAACATCCCATATGGCGCCCTGGCAGCGGTCATGAGTGAAGACACAGATCAGAGAAACAAGATCTGTACCTCGAGAAGCATCGGAATGAATGCAGGCATGGCCATTGTCAATGCCCTGTCTCCGGTCCTTCTGCTTGCTTTTTCACATAAAGGGGCCAAGGCTGCAGATGCTCACGGGTATCTCATGACTGTGATCATTTACGCCATCATTTCCGTTCCACTGTTCCTCATTGTCTTCTTCACATCCCGTGAAGTTGTGCAGCCGCTTGCGTCCGCACAGACAAAGAAGATCTCCTTTAAGGAGACGATCAAAAATCTTGTTACCAACAAATATCTGATGATTGTGACGGCGATCATGATGATCCAGATGACGGCCTTCATGGGAAGAATCGGGGTGGAAACCTACTGGATTATTTACGATCTCGGTGATTTCCGACTGATTTCTCTCATCATGACGCTGCCGACTCTGCTTGGCATTGTGGGATCCTTCTTCGTGCCGGCGGCCGCAAAGAAGTTTGGAAAGCGGAATGTGCTGATGGGCTCCATGCTTGTACAGGCCGTTGCCTTGTTCATCATGTTCATGGCCCCGTACGACAACATTCCGGTTGTGATCGTGGGGGATGTCATCTTCGGACTGTTCAACGTCGGCTTCCCGATGACACTTTCCATGGTAGCGGATTCCGTTGATTACATGGAAGAAAAGAGCGGTGTAAGAACCGATGGAACCGCGTATGCGACCTATGGTCTGGCCACAAAAATCGGAAACGCGATCGGAGGCGCGGTCGGTGTTCCGCTGATCTTCGCCTTCGGATATGTTGCGAACCAGGCACAGACCCCGGCGGCACAGAGGGGCATCAATATCACGGTCAATCTGATTCCGGCCATTCTCTTCGTAATCGCTTCTCTCCTGTGTCTGCTCTGGAAAATGTCCGATCAGGATGCGGATAATATCCGCGCAAGACTGATCAAGCGTCATGAGGCGGAAAAGGCAGGAGCGACAAAGAGTGAGTCTTAACAAAAAAATGCAAAGCGTGACTGCCAGGGCAGTCAGAGAGGTGTGATATGACAAATACAGTACATCTGGCCATCATCGGCCACGGATTTATGGGACATGAACATGAAAAAATGCTGAAGGATTTTCCGGGAATCAAGCTGGTTGGATTCTCCGACCGGGACAAGACGCAGTTGGAAGACATTTCGGAGGGTCTCAAGCGCTATGAGAGCAATGAGGCGCTCTTCGCGGATCCGGAGGTAGATACAGTCATCATTGCCGCCAACAACAATCAGCATCATGACCTCGTGATCCAGGCGGCGAAGGCGCACAAGCACGTGATCTGTGAGAAACCGGTCGCGATGAGCCTTTCTGACCTTGATGAGATGGAGCAGGCGTGCAAAAAGAACGGCGTAACGTTTACGGTCCATCAGCAGCGCCGGTTCGATCCGGATTTCCGCACGGCAAAGGCCGTCTATGACTCCGGCACGCTCGGTGATGTCTATGCGATCAAGAATCAGCTCTACGGCTTCAATGGCAACATGCACGACTGGCATGTCTTTGTCAGCGAGGGCGGAGGCATGCTCTATGACTGGGGCGTGCACCTTCTGGATCAGGTCCTGTGGATGTTCCCTGGCGCGAAGCTGAAGAGTGTCTACGCGGACATCCGAAACGTTATTAACAAGGAGGTCGATGATTACTTCCAGATCATGCTCCGGTTCGACAATCATGTCACGGTGACCGTCGAGCTTGGTACCTATTACCTGGCCGACAAAGTTCAGGACAAGTGGTTTGAGCGCCACTGGTTTGTGGCCGGCAATAAGGGAACCGCGTATGTTGACGGCTTCTTCCCGGAAGGCAAGATCGTCCGCACGACACATCTCCTCACCAATGTCGGCGGACACCGGACGATGACGGCAGCGGGACCGACACGGTCCTTCGGCCCGGCTCCGGAAGGCACCATCGTGACGGAGCCGCTTCCGGAGGTTCATACAAGTCATCGGAACTATTTTGAGCACTATGTGAAGTTTCGCAACGGTGAGGAAGAAGCGTTCGTGAAGATCCCGGAATGCCGCCGGGTGCTCCGCCTGATGGACGCAGTTCGGGAGTCCGGAAGAACAGGGAAATCCATTGATTTTGAGTAACGCGAAGCGTCCTGAGTCTGGGGGCTGAACAGTTGCGATTTTACATAAGACGTTATGCTAAACAGACCAAGCAAGCAGAAAGGAAATACAGAGATGAAGAAACTTCCAGTAGCCGTACAGGTCTACGGCCTTCGCGATCTTCTGGAGAAGACGCCGGAGAATTTTGAAAATGTTATGCAGCACTTGAAGGATATGGGGTATGACGGCGTTGAGCTCGCCGGACTGTACGGCCTTGAGCCAGCCTATATCAGGGATACCCTGAAGAAGATCGATCTTGTACCGATCAGCGCCCATGTTCCGTTCGCGGACATGGTGGACGACCTCGACAAGGTTATTTCCGATTACAAGACGATCGGCGTGCAGTATCTTGTCATGCCGTACATGGCAGAAGAGTATCGGCCGGGTGTCAGCCGTGAAGGCTTTGAGAAATTCCTCCCGCTTTTAAATCAGGTTGGGGAGAAGATCCATGCGGCAGGCATGACGTTCCTGTATCACAACCATGACTTTGAGTTCGTGAAACTGGAGGACGGCACATGGGGCTATGATCAGATGTTTGCGTCCATCCCGCATGATCATCTGCAGAGCGAGCTCGATACCTGCTGGTGCGATGTGGCGACCCACGATCCGGTCGGATTTGTGAAGAAGTACGCGGGCCGTCTGCCGATCCTTCACCTGAAGGATTACATTAAGAAGGGTGAAGTGAAGAACATGTACAAGCTGATCGGCATCGATCAGGAAGAGGATCAGGACGAAGATCAGGGCTACTTCGGATTCCGCCCGGTTGGCTTCGGCCAGATGATCTGGCAGCCGATCCTCGAGGCGGCAGAGCAGGGCGGCACGAAGTGGTATGTCGTTGAGCAGGATGAGCACTATGAGACCGATCCGCTGGAGTGCGCACGGATGAGCCGCGAGTATCTGAAGATCTTTGGAATTTGAGAATAGATAGGAGATAAGAAAATGCATAAGGAAAAAGAAATTAGAATTGCTATTATTGGCTGCGGCATGATCTCGGAGCGCCATATGACTGTTATCGACAACCTGAAGAGACGCGGTCACAACCTGACGGTTGTTGCGGCCGCAGAGATTGTCCCGGAGCGCCTCAGGGCATTCGGCGAGCGCTATGGCATTCCGAAGGAGAACCTGTATGCGGACTTCCGCGAGATGCTGAAGCGGGATGATATCGATGAGGTTGAGGTCTGTGTCCATAACAACCTGCACACATCCGTCGCGACAGCGGTCATGGCTGCCGGCTTCCCGTGCTACTCAGAGAAGCCGATGGCGGCAAGCTACGCTGATGCGAAGATCCTGTACGATGCGCAGAAGAAGTACGGGCAGAAGCTCGCGGTCCAGATCAGCTCCATCTACAATCCGCAGACGAGAATTGCGAAGGAAATGGTTGCAGAAGGAAAGCTTGGAAAAGTCTACCATGCGCGCTCCGTCGGCCACAGACGCCAGGGCCGTCCGGGCTATGATATGCCGTTCTTCAGTCATGATTTCGTGAATCCGCAGATCGGTGTCCACGGCCCGCTGTTTGACCTTGGCATCTATCATCTGGCACAGATGCTGTATGTCCTCGGCATGCCGGAGCTTGAGAGTGTCTACGGTGTGACAACCTGCGACTATTGGAGAGACAAGCGAATTGATGACCTGGTCGGATGCCATACGCCGGTTGAGGATCTCAGTGTTGCCATTGCCCGCTTCAAGGGCGGTCTGTCCATGGATATCTATGAGGACTGGGCGATCCACATGGATGAGATCGGAAGCTCCTTTATTGCAGGTTCTCTTGGAGGCCTCAAATTTACGGATGTTGATCAGACAGGTGGTCCGATGGCAGTCCCGGCGGGTGGCCAGATCGTTGGCGGCGGCGAGCTCCAGAAGCCGAGACTGGAGTGGTTCGGTGTCGATGACAAGGCCAGACTGTTTGACGAGAAGCTCGACTGCGCGATCGGTGATGTGACCGGTCAGCAGGAACTGCTGCTTGATCCGGAAATGGAGATGTACAACGACAATCAGCTGCAGTGGTACTCCTATCTCCGCGGTGATCTGACAGATGAGACACGTGTCGATTCTCCGTACATTGCGATGCAGACTGCATTCCTGTCAGAAGGCTGCATCCTTTCCGGCAAGCTCGGACGAAGCGTCACGGCGGATGAAATCAAGGCGATGTCGAAGTCGATCGCAATCCGGGATCAGGAGACTCCGTTTGGCACGATCCATTACGATTTTGACGAGTATAAGCCGGAGTGAGATGAGCTCTGAGCTCTGTCGCGAGTCATGATGGAGCGAATGAAAATAGAACAACAGGCAATCTTGAGCGGACGGTATCCTTGTGGATGCCGCCCGCTTTTTTGAACAACTTTCTGATCAGGATAACAAGTTGCTGGCTCTGCCCGGCAGGCTGACAGGCTTGAAATGCGTAAACATAGAAATGATGAAGCCAGCATCAAGTTTGTTTGACTGCATGCCTTAAAAATTGTAAAATTATTTCAAAGATTACTCGAAGGAGGTGAGACGATTGGCGGAGAAAGACGTTGGCGAAAAAATATTGGCTGACTATAATGATGTGTTTGCGGACATTATGAATGGTTTTCTTTTCCATGGCGAACAGGTTGTATCACCGGATGATCTTGTCAATGCAAAGGACAAAAGCCAGTATAAGGCGGATGGAAAACTGCATGAGCAGGAAAGAGACGTGACCAAGTTCCTGAAGAAGGATAATCTCACCGTGGTAATGGCCGGATTTGAACATCAGACGAAGGCAGAAAAGTTCATGCCTCTGCGGCAGATCGGATACGATGGAGCCGGTTATCGTGCACAGCTGCTTGATAAACATATGGATCGGGCTTATCCGGTGATCACGCTTGTCCTCTATTTTGGTTTAAAGCCGTGGCCGTACAGCCGGCATCTCAAGGATGTGCTTGATGTTCCTGAGTCTTACAGGCCGTTTGTGAGTGACTACGAAATGAAAAATCTGTTTCAGGTAGCCTTTCTAAATCAGGAACAGGTGAAATGGTTCAAAAGCGATTTCCGGTATGTGGCAGATTATTTTGTCCAAAAGAGAATGACAAATGACTACACGCCAAGCGCGGAGACGATCGATCACGTAGATGCAACTTTGAAATTAATGTCTGTTCTGACAGGTGATGAAAGGTTTGAAACCGTAATTGCAGACCTTTCTGAGAAGAGAGAAGGTGTGAATATGTGCGATGTTCTGGACAGAGTGGAAAACAGGGGGATCGAAAAAGGAATCGAGAAAGGAATCGAAAAAGGGTACGACAAAGCACAGCACGAGGCTGTCGTGAGGATGCTTCGAGGCGGTAAATTAAGCAAAGAGGATATCGCCGGATATTTGGGGCTCACCGTGGATGCTGTTGAACGCATTGAGGAGCAGGAGCTAAGCCTTACGTAAAGGTGCGGGAAACGGGATATCGGCTATGAATGAGCAAAATCAGATTTCTATGAGCAGGAAGAGCGCTGGCATCATGCCGACGCTTTTCCTGATATAAAGGGGAGAATATGAAGCGCAGTGATTTGGAGTCGTTCATTTTGGAAACCTACAGCGCAGATGCCGATCATCCGTGGCGCAGTTTTCCTGATTATCAGGTCTTTCGTCATTCCGGCAATCGGAAATGGTTTGCTCTCATTATGGATATTCCAAAGGAGAAATTGGGATTGCATGGCGGTGAATTGATAGATGTCGTTAATCTCAAGTGCGATTCGGTTATGATTGGTTTGCTGCTGGATAAGCCGGGTTTCTTTCCGGCTTATCATATGAGCAGGAGCCATTGGATCACTGTCGCATTGGATGGAAGCGTACCGGATGATGAGATCAAGACTCTTCTCGACAGGAGCTACCAGGCAACCTTGCCGAAGATGACCAGCAGGAGGAACCAATGAGCGTGACAATAGGAATCATAGGCACCAGCCACATTGCAAGTGAGTTTGTCCGGGCAGCCACACAGGTGAGGGGCGTTCGTCTTGGAGCCATTTGCTCAAGGCACAAGGAGACGGCGGAATCATTTCTAAAAAAGATGAGTCCGATCATGCCGGGCGACTGGGTGAAAAATGAGATTCGGATCTTCACTTCACCGGAAGCTCTGGCAGATGCAGATGGGATCGACGCGGTGTATGTTGCCAGCCCGAACTTTCTGCATCCGAAGCAGACAATCCGGATGCTGCGCGGTGGAAAGCACGTTCTCTGCGAAAAGCCATTTGCGCCATGCCTTGCTGATGCCAAAGAGATGTTCCGTGCAGCAGAGGAGGAGCAGCTCTTTCTCATGGAAGCCATGCGTCCCGTCCATGATCCGGGCATGCAGATGCTGAAAGATAACCTCTCGAAGCTTGGAAGGATTCGGGGCTGCTCCTGAATTTTTCGAAGTATTCCTCACAGTATGATGCATTTAAGCGCAGTGAGAAGAATCCTTCATTTCCTGTTCCGAATGTCTTTAACCCGGCGGCTTGTGGCGGCGCCTTAATGGATCTGGGATGCTATGGAATTGAATTTATGGTCGGGCTCTTTGGAAAGCCTGATGAGGTCCGTGCAAGCTCTGTCCGATTGTATAACGGAATTGACGGCGCAGGTACTATGCTGGCCTCGTATCCGGGTATGCTCGCGCAAGTCAGCTACTCGAAAATCTACAATGATCCGACACCGTCCCGTATTCTGGGAGAAGAAGGCACATTGACGATTCCGCATCTCCGGGATCCGCAGGATCTTGCGCTTGTTCTTCGAAGCGGGCGGACGGAAGTCCTGCACTATTCGGAAGAGAGGTTCGACACACGGGACGGAGGGAAGCCGATTAACACCATGGTTTACGAACTGGCGGATTTTGCCCGGATGCTGACCGAAGGAAACTTCACGATGTATCAGAAGTATAAGGACATCACGCTGACTGCTGCCGCGGTGTGGGAAGAGGCGGCCAGGGACGGATGTTGAAACAGAGCCGAAATATGAATCGACAGTTGGGTACTGCTGAAGGGACAGTATATGAGTACCAAAATTTTTTACTTGTCTCATTTGGAATTACCAGATGAGAAGGCGGAGAAAATTGCAAAAAGCTTAGACGGCGTTTATAAGATTGTTACAGAAATGGTGCAAGGGAAGGATATGAAAAGCCTTCCCCAAAAAGCAGATGACATCCTTTGCTTCAATACCGAATCAGATATATGGATGGGGCAGGAAGGAGAGTTTATTCCGCCAAAATGAACCGAGAAAAGCGAAAAAATTGAAGATTATGCGGACAAGGTCTTTTCCAAAATACTCCCGGGGGATGACGCTGTACTGCTCCTGCTGGATACATTGGAAGACCTCAATTTGTATAACAGTTTTCGGGCACGGATAGCTGACCATAAGTTTCATTTGCATGTCTTTCTGGTTTGTGATTTTTCCTTGCGGGATGGAAATGAAACCGGTAATGGTTCTCCAAGATTCCTTCCGTATTTTTGGGAGGCGGATTCCATTCGGATTTTCAACATCCGCAGCCTTGTTGATGAGGAAGAGGATTCTTCTCTTTATGGGAAAGAGAGATACGGCAGTGTCTGTTTGTGGAAAAATGAAGAGGCACAGGAAGCGGTTGAATTCTTTGCAGAGCAGGCCGGGGGAGAAATACAGGATATCTCATTTTCACAGCTTCACTGCGATTCAAAGCACATTTATTTTTGGAGGGAACAGGAAGGACAATATGGCCTGCAGGAGCGGGATTTTGCGGAGTCTGCAAATGCGGTCCTGGAAGATCGAGATCTGTTTGAAGTCATAACACCGTCCGGAGACGGACATAATCGGTGCGATATCTTCCGGAGATACAGGATGAATCTGGATCCCGCTCCTGAGCATCCTGACCTTTATGCTTTATGGTGTCGACAAATATAAGGCGATCCGGCACAAGTGGCGGATCACGGAGGCAACTTTGATTGCGGCGGCTTTTTTTGGTGGCGCACCGGGAGCGCTTCTTGGCATGCTGTTCTTCCATCACAAGACGAGAAAATGGAAATTCCGGATTCTGGTGCCGCTGGCGCTCACTCTTTGGACTGTGGCAGCGGGAACTGTCATGGGATTTCTTTACGTGAAATGATGAAGGCGACAATCTTCTTGCCGCACAGGTAAAAGCCGGTATAATGAAAATGCAGAGCCGTCGTATCGATGAACTGACAGAATAGTTGTTGCGATTGTTCGGGACCATTGGAAAAATGAACATACCACGCATCTACAGCGCGATAAGGAGTTAATCATGAGGCAGTATACATTAAGGGTTTATCCGCAGGGACAGTCAAGAATTGCGCACAGAGTCATTGTGATATCGGGAGAGGATACGCTGGACAGGCTCTGTGATATGATTCTTTCTTCATTTGATTTTTCTCGCGATCATCTCTATGAATTCAGCATGAGCGGCAAACTTTATTCGGATGATAATTATACCTGTGATCCGGAGTATGATGGACAGCCGACTACAAATGTTAAGCTGGATAAGCTGGGCCTCCAGAAAGGGCAGAAGTTCATTTTGCACTATGATTTCGGGGATGACTGGGTATTTCAGATTCGGGTGCAGGCGGTGCAAGATGAGGAAGCGCGTACGCTTGCCCATGTGACGGACGCAAAGGGAAGCGTGGAGCAATATCCGGATGATGAGTGGGACGATGAGTGGGATGATGAAGATGACGATCTTTTTGATGAAGAGCCGGAGGAATTCATAAAAGCCAGAGCAGAAAACAAGGTGTTTATGGATCTCTTTTTGAAGGATTTGACATCCGCAGGGCTTTCGCAGAAGACTATACAAAATCATATGGATAATGTGGATTTTTACCTTACGGATTATCTTCCGTATGTGGACGAGGAAGACACGGATATGGCGGGCGGCGCTGAGACCTCTAATCTTCGTGACTTCTTCGCGGACTATTATATTTACAAGTGCGCGTGGTCTACACCCGGTAATTTAAAGAAAACGGCCGCGAGCATAAAGAAGTTTTACAAATGCATGGCGGATCACGACAAGATCAGTCAGGACCAGTATAAGAATTTGTGCGCCCTCTTTAAGGAGAAAATGGCGGATTGGCAGGAGGAATGCCGCAAATTTAATGAGGACGACGGCGGCGATTTCATGTGGTGAGGCTTTGCTGTGCCCTGACATATAACGATACCTTTAGATGGAGGAAACCTGATATGTACGATCACTATGACAGGCAGAAGGAAATCAATGAAGCCATCCGCGCCGGAGAGCGCGCCCTGTCCAGCCTTCGCGAGGCGGAGAATCAGCTGAGCAGCGCCGGAAACTGGGGACTGCTCGACATCTTTGGCGGCAACACAATCTCCGGATTTATGAAGCATATGAAGATCAATAATGCCAGCCAGTGCATCGACAATGCGCGAAGAGACCTGGAAACTTTCAGAGACGAGCTCGGCGATATCCGTGACATCGAGGATCTGCATGTCGATGTCAGCGGCTTCCTCACATTTGCTGACTTTTTTCTGGATGGCTTTGTCGCGGATCTTTTTGTCCAGTCGAAGATCAGCAAAGGAAAACAGCAGGTGCGGGAAGCTGAGCGGAGAGTGGAAGAGATCCTGAGAACCTTGCGGGCACAGGTGTGAGGAACATAGGCAGGCGGCCGGGAACTGACGAAAGGACAGGAACTGCTTCTGGGGCCTTTTCAGGGCAAGGCCGCCTGCACGAGGATTGCTTACGGCAAGGGTGTCTGTGGAACAGCCGCAAATGAAAATCGAACCGTCCGGGTTGCGGATGTGCATGCATTTCCCGGACACATCGCCTGTGATGCGGCCTCGTGTTCGGAAATTGTCGTTCCGATTCATAAAGACGGAACTGTTTTCGGCGTGCTGGATATCGACAGTCCGGACGAGGGAAGATTTTCAGAAGAGGATCAGGCGGGGCTGGAGAATTTGTGCAGATCCTGGAGCAGATGATCTGATAGACAGGAGCAGGCATGGCGCGCCGTGAGCGCTCCTTGACATGCTGTTCTTCCATCACAAGACGAGAAAGCGGAAGCTCCGAATTCTGGTACCGCTGATAATCATTCTCCGGCTCGCAGCAGGAACTGCCATGAAGTTTTTTTCAGTGAAATGCTGAAGACGACAATCTTTTACAAATTTCAGGGCGGGAAAGCCCACGGTTCTTGCCCTAATTATTGCGCAGGCGTTTTTTGCCTGAGCTTGAAGAATTGGGGCTTTAAGACCGTGGGATGAGAGCCCCTTTTTTATTTTTTGTTGTATATGTGTATAATATATGATATAATATACACATGAAAAATCAGTACAAACGAACGGCTACGACCGTGTCCTTCATCAACTATCATATTGTATTCTGTCCCCGGTACAGACGGAAGATTTTCAATATTCCCAACGTAGAGGAACGGTTCAAAACCCTCACCCGTCAGGAATGCGAAAAACATGGAATTGAAATCATCGCCATGGAATGCCACATTGATCATGTGCATATGTTTATCAGCACCTATCCGCAGATGAGCATTCCGGAAGCTGTGAAATGGATCAAAGGAGCAACCTCACACACACTGAGAGACGAGTTCCCGGCGCTGCGCAGAATGCCGAGTCTGTGGACACATTCATATTTTGTCAGCACAGCCGGAAACGTCAGTGCGGACACAATCAGGTGGTATGTGGAAACCCAGAAAACGAGGTCGTAATGGCAAAAGCAAAGCAGACGCAGGAAATGCACGTCGTCCGCCTGCGGATACAGACAACCAAATATGAGGAATCCCTGCTTGCAAGGCGGTTCCATGCGCTGAGTCACGTTCACAACGTCATGGTGAAGCAGGCCAAAAAGCGGATCATCCGTCTGGAACACGACCATGCGTATCAGGAGCTGCGTGCTGCCTACGTGAAGCTGCTGAAACTGCCGGCGGAGTCCGTTACGCCGGACATCGAAAAGCAGAAGAAAGCGCTTTCCCGGCAGATGAACAGGATCTGCCAGACGTACGTGATTTCCGAATATGATTTCCAGAAATATCTGGCTGTCTGCGGAAGGCAGTACAGAACCCTTCTTTCCTCACAGCAGGTGCAGAAGGAGGCTTCCCGCGTATTCCGGTCTGTGGAGCACTATCTCTACGGGAAGGGAAAGGAAATCCACTTCAAGCAGTACCGGAATTTCAATACCATCGGCGGGAAGTCCAATCTGAACGGGGTCCGGTTTGATCCGGCTTCCCGGACTATCCGCTGGCTGGGAGATGCCTTTCCGTGCCGGCTTCCGAAAGACCCGGCATCCCGTGATTATGTTCTGGAAGCGCTGGATGCGGACATCGCCTACTGCGATCTTAAGCGGCTCATGTTTCCTAATGGCTGGCATTATTATGTGGTCATCGTTCTCCGCGGGCCGGCCCCCAGAAAGTTAACCGTCGGGAATGGGACGACCGGCATTGATCCCGGCGTCTCCACCATGGCCTGCGTCTCCGATGAACGGGCGAGCCTCTTTGAGCTCGCACCGGACGCGAAGAAATACAACCCGGAGATCCGGAAGCTCCAGCAGCAGATGGAGGCTTCCAAACGGCTGTCCAATCCGGACCGGTATCGGGCCGACGGCACCTATATCAAAGGCAGTCAGGGCCGGTGGACGTTTTCGAAGCGGTATTTCCGAATGCGGGACCGGCTGAAGAGCCTGTACCGGCAGAAGACCGCGTACACGCAGGATT
>JBJFHK010000029.1:0-3694 GCA_051893535.1 Eubacterium sp.
TTGGAAAAGCTTCATTGATTGATCATTCGGTCCCTGGTATTTTGGACTTTGCCGGACCGGATCAGAAGGAGGGGATTAACCCTCGATCTGAATGAGGTGATTTTCTTCGACTTCTGGCTTGTCTTCCTTCTTCGGAACACAGACGGTCAGAACGCCGTTCTCGAATTTCGCCTTGATATCCTCTTCTTTTACATCCTTGCCGACGTAGAAGCTTCTGGAGCAGCTGCCCTGGAAACGCTCGCGGCGCAGATACTTTCCATCCTCGTCTTTTTCATCGTTACTCTTGCTTGTAGAGGCCTGGAAGTTCAGGACTCCGTCTTTCAGCTGGAGCTTTACATTATCCTTGCTGAATCCCGGCAGATCCATTGTCAGTTCATAATGATCACCGGCGTCTTTGACGTCGCTCTTCATCAGTGTCGGATCTGTGCTGACTGTCGGCCAGTCCATGATATCATCAAAATCGTTAAATAAATTATCTCTGAATACGCTTGGGAACAACATAATGAAAACCTCCTTAATTCTTTACTCGTGTTTATACAGCCTGCGCTGTTGCTCAGCCAGGTCTCTCAACTGTTTCAGTGGTTTTAGCACTGTATGGTCGAGAGTGCTAAGCTGAATCTATGATCAAGCCGGTACCGCGTCAATTGGCGGCACCGGACATGATTGCTTTAGTAATCTATGTTATGTCGAAAATATCGATCCTGAAGAAATGGCTTTAACGAAAAGCCTTGTATATGCAGTCCGCTGATCCGGAATCCCGGATCTGGCGGCTGTCTTCTAAGTTATATGTATCTTCACGCGAGGGGATTAACCTTCGATCTGAATGAAGTGGTTCTGTTCAACTTCCGGCTTCTGTTCCGGCTTCGGAATGCAGACGGTCAGAACGCCATTCTCGAACTTCGCCTTGATATCGTTCTCGGTAATATTCTTGCCGACGTAGAAGCTTCTGGAGCAGGTGCCCTGGAAACGCTCGCGGCGCAGGTACTTACCGTTCTCGTCCTTTTCATCATTATTCTTATTGGTTGTAGCTTCAAAACTCAGTACTCCGTTCTTCAGCTGCAGCTTTACATCTTCTTTCTTGAATCCTGGCAGATCCATCATCAGTTCATAGTGGTCTCCGGCGTCCTTTACGTCGCTCTTCATCAGTGTCGTATCGGTGCTGACTGTCGGCCAGTCCATGAAATCATCAAAATCATCAAAGAATCCATTTCTGAAAATGCTCGGTAACATCATAACGAAAACCTCCTTTTATGTTCACACCCCTTCCGGATTTTCATCCTTCCGGAATGTTTCCATCTACTCTCTAATCTCTATCCCTTTGACAATTCTTATTATACTCATTTTGTTAGCACTGTCAACAGTTGAGTGCTAAAAAGTTTAAAAAACTTTGGACAGATTTTGGGTGAATGTGGAAAACCATTGGAATTCTGCGATTTCTGTACTTAGATATTTTCCTGTTTATCTTCTGTCTGCCGGAGATTGATTGGAAATCATGTGGAATGAGAGCATTTTTCATCATTATATAAGACCAGATCAGCAGCCAGCGGGATTCTGTTTGTGAAATGGCGGGGCTCTGCCGTCACGCAGATGGATACGGCTGCTGTTTTCATGAAAAATAATGATAGTACCCCTTGATAACCGAAAAGGGGAAACAGAGTTATTAATTTCACAATATCGGCTTTTCCTTGAAACCCTGCCTCTATATGTTAAGATAAAAGATAAGAAAGTTGGTTTATTTTACAATAAAAACAGGATTTTTATGGAGGACAGACATTGAGATTTGAGGTAGAGGGGGAAGTATTCAAGCTTCTGCCGGAATATATCGTTGGAATTGTTACGGTAGACGGAATTGACAATCACGGAGAAAACGGGGAAATCGAGGAACTGCTCAGCTGCGCGGTCAGCGAGTGCAGCAGCGCCTTTGCGGGCATCAAGGCCAAGAAGGCCGATGAAGTTCAGCCTTACCGCGAGGCCTTCCGCAAGATCGGCATCAATCCGAACCGTTATATGTGCTCCATCGAGGCACTGATTGACCGTATCTCTAAAGGAAAGGGAATGCCGCACATCAATCCGGCCGTAGATCTGGGCAATGCGGTTTCCCTGAAATACCGCCTTCCGATCGGCGCTCATGATAACAGCACGATCGAGGATGCCCTGATGGTCCGTTACACCAGAGAAGGGGACGTGTTCATCCCGTTCGGTTCGACGGAACCGGACAATCCGAAGGATGGGGAAGTGGTCTACGCCTCCGGAAATCAGGTCCGCACCCGCCGCTGGACCTGGCGCCAGAGTCAGATCGGAGAAATTACGGAGGACACGACTGCCATCCAGTTCCCGATCGACGGATTTGCCGACTTTAACAGGGAGCAGGTAGAGGCCGCCAGAGACGAGCTTGCAGAACTTCTGCAGAAGTATTTTGGCGGAAGTGTGCATACCGGCATGGTGGATGCGCAGAACCCGGTTTATGAGGACTAAGGTGCTTCCTTGCGCATTGGTTTTTGTCAAAATATAACGGTGCAGGGAGAAATAAAGCTATCGTATATTATATAATAGAAGAAATATAAGGGATAAATCATGAAGAATGTAAAAATGGAGGTAGAAGAATGATTGCAAATTCAATGATCCCGCTGGTGCAGGGCAATTCCGCGGTCAGAGCGATGTTTGAAAAGGGAAAGCAGATGGCTGCGATTTACGGCGAGGATAATGTATATGACTTCAGCCTGGGCAACCCGAACCTGTATCCGCCGGAAGCGGTTAAGGACTCGATTATCGACATTCTGAACACGGAAGATCCGCACAAGGTGCACGGATACATGTCCAATGCAGGATTTGAATCCACCAGAAAAGCAATCGCGGATAATCTGAATGAGCGGTTCAACACAGATTTCGGCGCAAAGAACATCATTATGACGGTAGGCGCCGGCTCTGCAATCAATGTTGCGCTGAGAACCATTCTGGATCCGGGCGATGAAGTCATCGTATTCGCTCCGTACTTCGTTGAATACAGAAATTACATTGCAAACTATCACGGCGTAACGATCGAGGTTTCTCCGAATCCGGAGCACGGTTTCATGCCGGACATGAAGGAATTTGCCTATAAGATTAACAGCAGAACCAGAGCGGTCATCATGAATACCCCGAACAACCCGACCGGTGCGATTTACCCGGATACCGTCATCAAGCAGATTGGCGACATCCTGGCTGCCAAGGAGCGTGAGCTGGGAACAACGATTTATCTGATCTCCGACGAGCCGTACAGAGAACTGATTTACACAGACAAGCCGATTGTCTGCACATCCAAGTTCTATGACGACACACTGATCGCATATTCCTTCAGCAAGTCCCTGTCTCTTCCGGGTGAGAGAATCGGATACCTGGCCATTCCGGACATGTCGGACCAGTCCGCCGAGTTTATCGAGGCTGCAACGATCGCCAACAGAATCTGCGGCGATGTCAACGCGCCGTCCCTGATGCAGCTGACGATCGAGCGCTGCCTGAATGAAAAGGTCGACATCGACTACTACAGAAAGAATGCGGAAGACCTGTATGATATCGTCACATCAGCCGGATTTGAGTGCGTCAAGCCGGAAGGCGCATTCTACCTGTGGATGAAGTCACCGGTTCCGAATGAGAAGAGATTCGTTGAGGCCGCTGAGGAAGAGCACATCATCCTGGTTCCGGGCAGCTCCTTCGC
>JBJFHK010000030.1:0-3689 GCA_051893535.1 Eubacterium sp.
GATGCCGAGCGCCTGAAAGTGAGAGAAATCATGTTATTAGCATTCGATATTGGAAACACAAATACCGTACTCGGAGTTTTCAATGAAGACGGTAAGTTGATCACAAACTGGAGAATTGAGACGGATTCACACAAGAGTGCCGATGAATACGGCATGCTCGTCGTGGAACTGTTCAAGCATGAAGGACTGAATCCGAAGGCGGTGGATGATGTCATCATCGCCACGGTCGTTCCTTCTGTGCTGTTTACCATCCGTCACATGGCGGAGAAGTATTTCCATAAGCAGGCGATTGTCGTAGAGTCCGGCATCAAGACCGGTCTGCTCATTAAATACGATAATCCGAAGTCGGTGGGTGCTGACCGTATCGTCAACGCCGTTGCTGCGTATAATAAATACGGCGGACCGCTGATCATCATCGACCTGGGTACAGCCACGACCTTCTGCGCCGTATCTGACAAGGCCGAATATCTGGGCGGCACCATCGCTCCGGGATTGAAGATTTCTTCGGAGGTTCTGTTCGAGCGGACATCCCAGCTCCCTAAGGTTGAGCTGGAAGATCCGGGCCACACGATCTGCCGCAATACCATTCAGGGCATGCAGTCCGGACTGGTGTACGGACAGATGGGCAGCGTCGAGTTCATCGTAAAGAAAATGAAGAAAGAGCTGGAAGAAGTATGTCCGGGCAAGCCGGTCAGGGTCATCGCCACCGGCGGGCTGTCTTCACTGGTCGCGAGCGGGGTGGACTGTATCGACACCGTTGACCGCCGCCTGACCCTCGAGGGTCTGCAGATGATCTACCATAAGAACCGCCACCATATCCGCCATAAGGATATCAGCAAGTCCTACGACGAAGCACAGCAGAAACTGTAGCCCGCGGGGATTCAGAAACAGAAAAACAGCGCGTATAAGAAGACGCGCAGAATGAGAGAGGCTGCTTTCAGCCTCTCTTTTATCGCTTGACGACAAAAATCAATCAGCAAGGAAAGAGAGAAATGTGGAAAGATAAAAAACTTCCGCCAATCGGAAATGTTCAGCCGGAGAACCCCTTCTTCCTCGCCCCGATGGCGGGAATCACCGATGCGGTATTCCGCAGAATCTGTACAGAAATGGGTGCGGGAATGACCTATTCCGAGATGGTCAGCGCAAAAGGCCTGTATTATAAAGATAAAAAGACAGACGGACTGCTATTCTGCTATCCGGAAGAAAAGAACGCCGCGCTTCAGATTTTCGGGCATGAGCCGGATATTATGGCTTTTGCCGCAGAGAAACTGGATTCTCGTCCAAATAAAATCCTGGACATCAATATGGGCTGCCCGGTACCGAAAGTCTTTAAAAACGGAGATGGCAGTGCCATGATGAAGCATCCGGAAGAGATCGAAGCGGTCGTTCACGCTGCGGCTTCTCATACCAGCAAACCGGTAACGGTGAAAATCCGCATTGGAATCAATGAAGAGCATATTAATGCAGTGGAATGTGCGCTGGCCGCGCAGGAAGGCGGCGCTGCCGCTGTCGCCGTGCACGGAAGGACCCGGGAGCAGTATTATACGGGAAGCGCCGACCGGAAAGTGATTGCAGCGGTTCGGGATGCGCTTGCGGTCCCTGTCATTGCCAACGGCGATGTGCATGATGCGGAAAGCGCAGAGGCCATGATGGAAGAGACCGGCTGCGATTATGTAATGGTGGGCCGGGCTGTCCGGGGAAACCCGTGGATTTTCAGAGATCTTCTGAATGCCTGGGAAGGCCGTCCGGCAGATCCAAAAGCTGGTCTGGAAGAAAAGAAAGCTATGATGCTGCGCCAGTTCAGGGATCTTTATGACCTGAAAGGAGAATACCGTGCAGTCCGGGAGATGCGGAGCATCACCGGCTGGTATCTGAAGGGTGTTCCGGGAAGCGCTGCCCTTCGGGGAAAAATCAATCAGATTACCGATCCCCGGGAACTTATTTCTGCAATTCAGCAGATTGGCTGTAAATAATATGCAAAAATAGTAGAAATAAATCTGTAAAGCATGTAAAATGATACAAGGCAATTGAAAAGCGGGAGTCAGTCCGGCGTGCCTGATACATCTGGCACCCGCTGCTTTTATACTTTTAGTGCTTTATCGCGTTAATGTGATAAAAATTACGGTTTACTTCCTTGCGGCAGACAGGATATGGGGTTTTCTTTTTGTCCGGGGAGAATGAGAGGGATTATGGTATTAAAATTTTTCGATCAGGTCGACAGCATCATGTATTTTCCAATCCTGGTCATCGTCCTGACCTGTGCGGGTGTTTTCTTTACGGTCCGCACCAAAGCGATTCAGATCCGGAGATTCCCGGCGGCCTGGCGTGCGGTCATGGAAAAACCGGAGGATAAGTCGGGCATCTCTTCCTTTCAGGCGCTGATGGTTTCCACGGCGTCGCGTGTAGGTACGGGAAACATTATCGGTGTGTCCACGGCGATTGTCCTGGGCGGTCCGGGCGCGGTGTTCTGGATGTGGCTGCTGGCCATTCTGGGTTCTGCGACAGCATTTATTGAAAGTACGCTCGCCCAGATTTACAAGAGGAAGGATCCGAACACCGGCGGCTGCTACGGCGGCCCGGCCTACTATATTGAATCTGCCCTGCACAGCAGGAAACTCGCCGCGCTGTTTACCGTTTTTCTGCTGCTGACTTACGGATTCGGCTTCAATCTGCTCTGCTCCTATAATCTGCAGTCCACCTTCGCGGTATATCATTTCTACAACGCAGAAACCACGCCGATTATTATCGGAGCGGTCCTGGCGGTTCTGGTCGGCATCTGCATCATGGGCGGCGGAAAACGCATCGTGCATACGACGGAAGTCATGGTTCCCTTCATGGGACTTTTATACATCGTTGTGTCACTGATTGTGATCATCATGAATATCCGGTCCTTCCCGCATGTGTTCGCGCTGATTTTCTCCGATGCCTTCAGCCCGCGTTCCTTCGCAGGCGGCATCGGCGGATCCTGTATGGTTTACGGCATCAAGCGCGGCCTGTATTCCAATGAGGCCGGTGTAGGTTCCGCGCCGAATGCGGCAGCTTCCGCAGAAGTTTCCCATCCGGTCAAGCAGGGATTTGTTCAGATTCTGTCTGTGTTCATCGATACCATGCTGATCTGCACGGCGACAGCCCTGATGTGCCTGTTCACCGGTGTCGGAAGAAATGCAGCCGACGCCGGCGCGCCGTACGTGCAGAAATGCCTGCGTGCAGCCCTCGGCGGTTTCGGCCCGGCTTTTATCACCATCGCTATGATCATGTTCGCCTTCACCACACTGATTGGAAACCTGTACTACTGCGATAACGGCATTGCTTATCTCAACGGCAAAAAGAAACCAGGCAGGAAGTTCATGTTTATCTTCCATCTGGTCTGCGCCGTGATCGTTTTTGTCGGGGCCATCATCCCGATGAATCTTGCCTGGGACCTCGCCGACATCACCATGGGCCTGATGGCGCTGATCAACATTCCATGCTGCTTCATCCTGGGCGGACGAGCCGTCCGCGCGGCAGATGACTTCGACCGCCAGAAAAGAGAAGGAAAGAACCCGGTCTTCCACGCGGCGTCGATCGGCATGAAATCCGAGGACCTGGATTACTGGGATTAAGAAAAAGTATGAATACCGGCAGGGCTGCAGCTGATGCTGCCTGCCGGTATCCTTTTATTGTCTGCTCGTCTGACGACAACAAGGTTC
>JBJFHK010000031.1:0-17217 GCA_051893535.1 Eubacterium sp.
CGAGGAAGACTTTCGCGTCCTTGGTTCCACTTCTTCCCAGGAAGTTACGATTGAAAGTACGCAGGGAAACGCCGCCGGAGTTCGGGGAGAATCCCATTCCGATGCACGGACCGCAGGCACATTCCAGAACTCTTGCACCGGAAGCGATGATGTCGGACAGGGCGCCGCAGTCTGCCAGCATAGTCAGAACCTGTTTGGATCCCGGGGAAATTGAGAGGCTGACGGACGGATCGATGACCTTTCCCTTAAGAAGAGCCGCAACCTTCAGCATATCGAACAGGGATGAGTTGGTGCAGGATCCGATGCAGACCTGGTCGACTTTGGTTCCCTTCAGGGAAGCAACCGTCTTGACGGCGTCCGGGCTGTGCGGGCAGGCAATCATCGGTTCCAGCTTGTCCAGATCGATATCAATCACCTTATCGTACTCGGCGTCCGGGTCACTAGCCAGCGGCGTGTAATCCTCTTCTCTTCCTTCGGCCTTCAGGAAGGCGTGTGTAACCTCATCAGACGGGAAAATAGACGTTGTCGCGCCGAGCTCGGTTCCCATGTTGGTGATGGTCGCGCGCTCCGGAACAGACAGCTGCTTTATTCCAGGGCCGCCCCACTCTACGATGTATCCGACACCACCCTTTACGGACAAAATGCGGAGTATTTCAAGGGAAATATCCTTGGCTGTGACAAACGGCTTCAGTGTTCCGGTCAGGTTGACTTTAATCATCTTCGGCATATTGATGTAGTAAGCTCCGCCGCCCATGGCAACGGCTACATCCAGTCCGCCGGCTCCCATGGCCAGCATGCCGATTCCGCCGCCGGTCGGAGTGTGGCTGTCAGAACCGATCAGGGTCTTTCCCGGCTTTCCGAAACGCTCCAGATGAACCTGATGACAGATGCCGTTTCCCGGACGGGAGAACTTCAGTCCGTGCTTATAGGCCATGGACTGGATGAATCTGTGGTCATCCGCGTTCATGAAACCGGACTGCAGGGTATTATGGTCGACATAGGCAACAGAAAGCTCTGTCTTTACACGGGGAATGCCCATCGCCTCAAACTCCAGATATGCCATCGTTCCTGTAGCATCCTGGGTAAGAGTCTGGTCAATTCTCAGGCCGATCTCCTTTCCCGGAATCATTTCTCCTTTTACCAGATGATTTTTTATGATTTTCTGTGCAATGGTCAGTCCCATTATTCTTCTCCTTCCACAATACCCGCAGCCTGCTTGCGTTCTTCCTCTTTTTTCTTTGTCAGAATCTCATAGCTCTGCAGAACTCCCTTATAGGCATGTTCGATATGCATCTGCATCAGTGTCTCGACCTTATCGCCGTCGTGATCGGCCAGAGCGTCCATAATCTGATGATGCTCTGCGATGGACTCTGCCAGACGCTTTTCTGTCTGCTCCAGGGATGCCTTTCTGTAACGCATCAGCTTGTGATGGAGCGGCTGCAGAATTCTCTTCAGCACACGGCTCTGGCTCGCAACGTAGAGAAGATCATGGAATTCTGTGTCCAGATCTCTGACCTTGTCTGTATCATTTTTCTGCGCGTAGAACTCCTGCTTCTCAATGATTTCCTTCATATCAGCGAGCTGTTCATCGGTGATGTGCTCCGCTGCTCTTCTGGTGGCCAGAACTTCTACACGGCGCTTGACTTCATAAATGTCGCTGACATCATCAAAGGTCATACCCAGAACAACTGTTCCGTTTGTGGACTCTTCAATCAGGTCCTCCGCCATCAGACGGTTCAGCGCCTCCCTGATCGGTGTGCGGCTGACCCCCAGTTCCGCGGTCAGTCTCTTTTCACTGATGATTTCTCCCCTGGCATAGGTGCCGTTCAGGATATTGTGCTCCAGCTGGTCGAAAACCCGGTCAGCCAGAGAGATTGTTTTATATTCCATTTTCACTGTTCTTTTCTCCTTGGTTGATTCGCTTTTTGTCTATTTCTGAAATGGGTGCTCACCCCAGTGTTTCTTAACCTGTTTCTCCAGCTCGGCGGTGGACAGTGCTGTTGTTCTTCCATCTGCGTACTGTTCATCCACCCACTTCTTGATCTCATGAATCTTCGGGTCGTCTTTCTCAACCTCGCGGTCCTTAGGCAGACCGTAATGTTCATTGATCCAGTAGGCAATCCCGGCATTTCCGCTGGTCTTGCTGACGACCACTCCAGGTTTTCTGTTCAGAAGCTTCTTTGTGTTGAAGATGTTGTAAATCTCCTCATCTTTCAGCAGACCGTCCGCATGAATGCCCGCGCGGGTGACGTTGAAGTCCTCGCCGACAAACGGCTGCATCGGCGGAATGTCGTAATGCAGTTCATCTCTGTAGTAACGGGCAATTTCTGTGATTACAGTCGGATCCATACCATCCATTGAGCCTCTCAGAGATGCATATTCAAATACCATGGCCTCAAGCGGAATATTTCCGGTACGCTCGCCGATTCCCAGCAGCGTACAGTTAACCGCGGAGGCACCGTACAGCCATGCCGTTGCCGCATTCGGCACTGCCTTGTAGAAATCGTTATGACCATGCCACTCCAGCATCTCGCTCGGAACGCCGGCATAGTGCTGCAGACCATAAATGATTCCAGGGACACTTCTTGGCAGCGCAACTTCTGAATACGGTATACCGTATCCCATAGTGTCGCAGGCACGAATCTTAACCGGAATCCCCGCCTCGTCAGAAAGCTTCATGATCTCTGTAATGAAAGGCAGAACAAATCCGTAGAAATCCGCTCTGGTGATGTCTTCCAGGTGGCAGCGCGGAATCAGTCCGGCGTCAAATGCGGAGCGGATCGTTTCCAGATAGTAATCCACAGCCTGGCGGCGTGTCATCTTCATCTTATGGAAGATGTGATAATCACTGCAGGAAACCAGAATTCCCGTTTCCCTGATTCCCAGATCCTTTACCAGCTGAAAGTCCTTCTTGGTCGCGCGGATCCAGGTTGTGATCTCCGGGAACTTATATCCCAGTTCCATGCACTTCTCCAGGGCCTCTCTGTCCTTCTTCGTATACACAAAAAACTCCGACTGGCGGATAATTCCATATGGTCCTCCCAGCCGGGCCATCATCTTATACAGATCCACGATCTGCTTTACCGTATACGGTTCTCTGGACTGCTGACCATCACGGAAAGTTGTGTCCGTAATCCAAATGTCTTCCGGCATATTCATCGGAACGCGGCGATGGTTGAACGCAACTTTAGGCACGCTGTCATAGTCATAAATATCGCGGTAAAGATTTGGCTTTTTAACATCCTGCAGGGTGTACTTGTAACTTGCCTGCTCAAGTAAATGTGTCTTTTTAGATTGTTCCAGCATGTAATCACCTCTTCCGTTATTTTCGTATTTACGTATACAAGTATATGGCCGGCAGAGCATTCTGTCAATGAAATGTGCCCGATTTTACAAGTATTTATTTTGTACATTGGATATTTATTCACACATATTGTTGTCGACGCATAAATATCCAGTGATTATTTGTTATTTTTATAACATTTTCGACAAAATCCATCGGTCAAGTGAGCATTTACTTGTGTGACTCACACAAGTGTGTATACAGTATCCCAAGTCCCGCCTGATCCCCACACAGGCTGCCATCTGGCGAAAAGCAGCAGGGTGAATTATAAAATCAAAGGATCTTTGTATACACACATACAAAATTCCGCCTCATTTTCCTTATGTGCCGACTGTTCTGAACACACCGATCGGCTTCTATGCATGACAGTGTCAAGAGGTAATGGGAGTTTTTGTTGACAAATCGCCAGATGGTTTCATGAGCTGTACGCAGCCTGTGCCTGAAGCGCCTCCCGGCTCCCTGGTCATGCGGTTCCTGTATGTTAAGGAGAAAACGACCTGCATAAATTTATCTTACTGTGGACAAACACTCCTGATAATCGGAGACAGAAACAAATAGTGAGAAAACCGGTATACTGTATACCACAACAAAATATCGCGGACCTGCCCGAAATTGAATCTACATATACCACTTTGTAGAAATGTGTTGGCATTTCGTAGCTTAATCACGATTTCTCAACGCGAAAACTTGTATCCAGTAATTGTCTGACAGTTTTTCCCGTCACTGCTGCTAAATCATTCACCACCGAAGGCTGATCCTCATTAAAACTCAACATTATTCTTTCTTCCGTTCCAATTAATACAGAGTATTCTGTTTATTTATTAAGAATTTACGGTAGTTAAGTTTACATATGGTATATCATTTCTCTTTTTATATGAAATTGTATTAAATGGCCGCGCTGTTCCGTTACACGTATTTCAATGATCTCCTCAGCAGGAATAAAACCGTTGAAAAATTTATTAAATGGCGTTATTTTGAAACGGTCACTTTGAAACTCATTTTTCCAAAAACTGGAATTTCCATTTCCGCTGCAATTCCACCTTTAAAGAAGTAATTATTATCCATTCGACATCTGATCTGCAAGGGTATATTTTATCGAACCGTATACTGTATACCGCAACTTCACTTCCCCTGTTCCTGAATATCCAGGTATCCGCTGCAGTCTCCCGTTTCCAATAACCCGGTTTCAGCTTCCGCTTATCAGAATCCCGTTTCCGAATGCCCGGCCCCGGCTTCCGGCTTTCAGAATTTCGTTTCTGAGTATCCGGCCCCGGCTTCCGGCTTTCAGGATTCCGTTTCCGAATATCCGGCTCCGGCTTCCGGCTTTCAGAATTCCGTTTCCGAATATCCGGCCCCGGCTTCCGGTTTTCAGAATCCCGTTTCCGAGTATCCGGCCCCAGCTTCCGCTATCAGTTTCTCATTTCCAAGTATCCGGCTTTCGGCTTTCAGGATCCCGTTTCCGAATATAATGAAGGTAAAATCACAGTGCCGCCCGGCACGTTGAACTGCAGGGCGGCACAGTGATTTTACCCTCTGCGCAGAAAAGAGCCGCCGCTCCATGCTCGTCAGAACACAGAGCGGCGGCACATTTTATCACTTTAATGCACAAATGAAAAGCTCTCATTTTCGTCATACCAGACAGCCGACGCCTGCCTCGCCACTTTAACACGCGAATGTTTTAAATCGCTGGCCACACGGCGGCACACTTTACCGCTTTAACGCGCAGGCAGCGAAAAGCCGTCCTGTCTTCACTATCTTTCCTGCAGATCCTCTCCCATCACCCGGTCCAGAATCAGCGGCTCTTTCTCCGGCGCCTTGTTCCCGATCGTGTAGGCGGCTTCCAGCTTTTCCACGCCCTCAATCAGCTTGCGCTTGGAACCGGCATAAACCACGGCGAGTTCATCCTTAACACTGACTTTGTCGCCGACTTTCTTCCGAAGCAGGATTCCGGCACTCGGATCGATTTCCTGATCCAGGGATTCTCTGCCGGCACCGGTGCTGCGGGATGCCTGACCGACCAGATGGGCATCGAGATCCTGCACATATCCGCTTGATTTCGCCATGACTGACTGATGGAACTTCGCCTGCGGGAACTGGTGATCCGGATCGTCAATGACCGATGGATCGCCTCCCTGCGCGGTTACCAGTGCCCGGAACTTATCCAGGGCGGCTCCGCTGGCCAGAGCGCCGTGAGCCATCATCGGACCCTCTTCAAGAGAACGGACCCGTCCGCCCAGATAAATCATAATTCCTGCAAGATGTTCACAGAGTTCCACCAGATCATCCGGTCCGTTTCCCTTCAGCGTTTCAATC
The DNA here is from genome assembly GCA_051893535.1 of Eubacterium sp. Lineage (GTDB taxonomy): Bacteria > Bacillota > Clostridia > Peptostreptococcales > Anaerovoracaceae > Aminicella. Next base: position 5,657 of record JBJFHK010000031.1, read on the forward strand.
GCTTCCTTCACTTCCAGCGCATTTCCGACGGCCCGGCCCAGCGGCTGATTCATATTGGTAATCAGGCAGCAGGTGCGGCGGCCGGCATTTTCTCCGATCCGGCACATCAGCTCCGCCAGTTCCCGGGCATCCTTCTGCCTCTTCATGAAGGCGCCTTTTCCGGTTTTAACATCCAGAACGATGGACTCATTGCCCGCAGCCAGCTTCTTGCTCATAATACTGGAAGCAATCAGACTCATATTTTCCACCGTGCCCGTCACATCACGGAGCGCATAGATTTTTTTGTCCGCCGGCGTGATATTTCCGGTCTGGCCCGTCAGCGCGATGCCAATCTGCTGCACCTGCTCCAGAAACTCCTCTTCCGTCAGTGATGTCCGGAAACCCGGGATCGATTCCAGCTTATCGATGGTACCGCCGGTGAATCCCAGGCCCCGTCCGCTCATCTTTGCAACCGGCACCAGGCAGGCAGACACCATCGGCAGAACGATCATCGTTGTCTTGTCGCCGACCCCGCCGGTGGAATGCTTGTCCACCGTGTGCCCCTTCACGCTGCTCAGGTCGATCGTATCCCCGGAATCCTTCATCGCGTCCGTCAGCTCGAAGGTTTCCTCATCCGTCAGTTCATTCAGATACATCGCCATCAGCAGCGCTGATGCCTGATAATCCGGAATCGAGCCATTCGTAAAACCCTTCACGAAATACCGGATTTCCTCCCGGTTCAGCTCATCTCCATCCCGTTTCTTCTCAATAATGTCTATAATATCCATTATGGTATCCCTCTTTAGCTCCTTCGCTGATTTTCAATTATATCGTTAAATTACGATGTATATTCAGGCTTCTTTTGACAAAATGAGACCACGCAAGACGTCATCCTGCCGCCGCACCGCCTGTCTGACACCGCACTGCCTGTCTGCTGCCGCACCGCCATCATTCGCGGCCGCTTCCCACATGTATACAGTATTATCTACTCCTTCTGCTTCAACTCCTCCTGGAGCTCTGCCTTTCTACCCTTTCAGCACTTTGCTCAGGAAACTCTTCCCGTGCGCCAGCGGAGCCGTCCTCAGGTATTCGGCCGCGGTCTGCCCCAGATCAGCAAACGTCATGCGTGTCCCCACGTCAACCCCTTGCTTTATCTTTTGTCCGTAAAGCAGAACCGGCACATACTCTCTGGTATGGTCAGTGCCTGCATGGATCGGATCATTGCCGTGGTCGGCGGTCAGAATCAGGATATCATCCTCGCGCATTGCGGCCTGGATTTCCGGAATTCTCCGGTCAAAAGCCATGATGGCCTCACCGTAGCCCTTCGGGTTTCTGCGGTGACCGTACAGAGAATCGAAGTCGACCAGATTGGTGAAAATCAGTCCGTCTTCCACGCTTTTCTCTGCCTCAATCGTGCAGTCCACGCCATTTTCATTTCCAGTGGTATGGACGGATGTCGTAATCCCCTGACCATTGAAAATATCGTGAATTTTTCCGATGGCATAAACGGTCTGACCAGTTTCTTTCACGTGGTCCAGCAGGGTCCGTCCGCTCGGTGATACGGAATAATCTCTTCTGTCACTGGTGCGGACACGTTTTCCATCCTTGATAATGTAAGGTCTGGCGATCACTCTGCCGCAGGCCCAGTCGCCGACCAGCATCTTTCTGGCTGTTTCGCAGATCCGATACAACTTTTCCAGCGGAATGACGTCGGTGTTCGCGGCAATCTGGAACACGCTGTCTGCGCTCGTGTATACAATCGGCTTTCCCGTCGCCTCATGCTCCGGCCCGAGTTCTTCAATAATCACAGTTCCGGATGCCGGCTTGTTTCCAATGACCTCCATGCCGATCGCTTCCTGGAATTTATCGATAAACGCTTTCGGAAATCCGTGAGGATAGGTCTTGAAAGGAATATCCGTCTCAAGGCCCGCGATCTCCCAGTGGCCGGTGATCGTATCCTTACCCCTGGAGCGCTCTTTCATGCGGCCGTAAGCACCAGTGATTTTATCTTCTGACAAAGTTAACCCACAAGGTTCACAGCCGCTGATGTTTCCCATACCGAGTCTCTGAAGATTCGGGATGGAAAATCCCGGAGTTCCCTGCTGTGCGTGCAGAAGAGTATGGGCACCAAGATCACCATACTGCTCTGCATCCGGTTCTTCTCCGATTCCAAGACTGTCCATGACAATCAATATTACTCGTCTGCTCATTTCGCCCTTCCTTTCTGTTTTACTTTTATATTGTTTCATTTTCTGTTCCACGCGTATTTTCTGCGGAACAAGCCTGAAATTTCTACATGCCCGCAGGCAGATCCGGCATTTTCTGCCCGATCTCAGCGGAGTTTTACCAGTCTGCATTTCAGGCTGTCCAGGGATACCAGCTTGTAATGCACGCCGTTAAAGTATCCGCTGATGCCGCGGCGGAAATTCTCGCTGCCGTGAAGATGTCCGTAAATACAGGTTGTAACGCCTGCTTCCGACATTCTTCTGGTAAATTCAGACTCCTGGAATTTGTCATTTGTCGGCGGGTAATGGAGCGCAGCAATGATGTCCCGGGCTCCGGCCTTCACAGCTTCATCGAGGGAAAAACTCAGACGCATGGCTTCTCTTTCATAGATTTTACGGTCGTGCTGGGTAAATTCATCACTTCCCGGGCAGATCCAGCCGCGGGTTCCGCAGATCCAGCTTTCTGTTCCCGGCACATGATAGGCATGATTCTGCAGAAACAGCATATCATCATAAAGCTTGTTCAGTTTTCCGATCGCGGTCCACCAGAGATCGTGATTGCCTTTGGTCAGTACCTTGAATCCCGGAAGCTGGTGAATCCATTCCAGATCAGCCATCGCCTCATCAAGCTTCAGACCCCAGGAAATGTCTCCCGGAATGATGACGGTATCTTCCGGGCCTACGGTTTTCAGCCAGTTTTCCCTTACTCTTCTGGGATGATCGGACCAGGAGTCGCCAAAAATATCCATCGGTTTTTCGATCCGCTCATCCATAGATAAGTGTAAATCTCCAATCGCGTATATACTCATTATCTTTCCTCTTGATCATTCTGTCCGGAAGTGCTTTCCGTTCTGTCCGCATCTGTGCTGCCTGCATTACGGAAAACAGAACTCATCGTTTCCTGCATGATGCTGTCCTGCCCCTTTCTGGAAAATCTGTCTTCGTCTTCGGTGTGAAGGATTTTTTCTGCTGCTTCTTCATCCAGTCTTCCGACCTGGTCCAGCGTTTTCCGGACGGCGCGGGTTCTCACGCCCACGAGCCGGTTCAGACGCTCGTTCACCTGATCAATGTTTTTCTGTGCCCGCAGGAGTTCATCTTCAAATTTCGCAAATTCAGTTTTCACCGCTGCCAGAGTCTCCCAGACCTGGCTGGACCGTTCCTGAATCGCCAGCGTCTTAAAGCCCATCTGCAGACTGTTCAGGAGTGCAGCCATAGTGGTTGGACCGGCAATGCTCACCTTATACTCTCTCTGCAGGGTTTCCGCCATGCCCAGACGCAGTGCCTCCGCGTAGAGCCCTTCTGACGGAAGAAACAGAATTCCAAAATCCGTTGTCTTCGGCGGCGCAACATATTTCTCGCGAATATCTTTTGCTTCATTCTTCATCGTGCGGATCAGCTGACTCTTCGCGTTCTTCACGGCTTCCGCATCGCCTGCCTCGTAAGCATCCGTCAGCTGCACATAACTGTCTGCAGGAAATTTGCTGTCGATCGGCAGCCAGACCGGGTGATCTCCGTTTCCCGGCAGTTTCACCGCGAACTCAACGAATTCCCTTCCCGTTCCCTTTGTATTGACATTGGTCTCATACTGCTCCGGCGCCAGAATATCGTCCAGAATCGCTCCCAGCTGAATTTCCCCCAGATTTCCTCTGGTCTTGACGTTGGACAGAACCTTCTTCAGATCTCCAACACCCCGGGCCAGGTTCTGCATTTCTCCCAGACCTCTGCTGACCTGCTCCAGCTGCCTGTTCACCAGCTGAAAGGACTGGCCGATCCGCTCTTCCAGTGTTTTCTGAAGTTTCTCGTCGACAGTCTGCCGCATCTGGTCCAGATGTCTGGTGTTATCCCGGTTCATCTGCGTCATCTGATCATTCAGGCTGGCGTTAATCGTTGAAAGCTGCTGCGCCATCATATTTCTGATATTGTCCAGCTTCTGCTCATTCGTCATTTCCAGGACGCGAAATTTTTTATCCAGCTCTTCCAGCCGCTCATTCTGAAGGTCTGAAGCATCACGCATATTCCTCCAGATACCTTCACTGTAAGAATGAAAGGCGTCCCGGACAGCCTGGTCCGTTTCCTGTGGATAATGGTCCAGATCGCGCCGCATCTGCTCCGTTTTCAGCAGAATCAGAATCGAAACTGCCACTGCTGCAAGAGCTAGTATCATGATAACAATAGTCATATTTTTTCTCTTCTCAAACCATCTGCTCCCCTTGGCCGGGTAATTTTTGTCCCTTCAGGAGCATGTAAACCGATTCTTTCCTAATATAAAGTATAACACAGGAATACGTCCAGTCCAAATCATGCCGGATCCTCTACATATTCTTCACATTCTCGTCCTATAATACTCAGGATGTATACGAAATACATGCAAAAGATGGAAAAACAGCAGAAAGGATGAACGCTGTAATGTCAAAGAATACCAATTCACTGCTCAAAACGAGCCTTCAGAATATCCGGCAGGAAAAGTTTCTGCAGAAGAAGACTCTCCTGAGAATACTGATCTTTCTTGTGGTGATTCTGGCTGTCTGGACAGGAATGCATAATGACTATTTCCTCTATCACCAGACGATTGCCAATGTCAGTTCGACCCGGCAGACCTACATCAAGACCCAGACGGGCAGCGACGGAACATACGAATACGATGAGAAACTCTACCGCCAGCATATCACGGCGGTCATCAAGAACGGAAAATACAAAGGCCAGACGGTTCACCTGACCAGCGAATACAGCCAGTCTCAGGTTTACGACACGAAATATAACAAGGGCGACAGTATTTTCATTGATACTGTACGGCACAGCTCATCCGGCCTGAAAGCGAATGTGGTCAGCGTCAAGCGCGACTACCTGATCGTGACGATTCTCGCCGCCCTGTTCGGTCTCTTCCTTCTGGTGGGCGGAAAACTCGGTATCCTGACAATTTTCAGTCTGGTGCTGAACATGGCCGCCTTTTACTGGGTCCTGGTCATGTACACGAAAGGTGTTAACATTCTGTATATGACCATACCGATGACGGTGTTCTTCACGATTATGCTCCTGTTCTTCATGCTGGGAAAGAATGAAAAAACGCTGATCGCCTCGATTGCAACGCTCGTCACGGTGGGCGCGGTTACCCTGCTTTCGGCTGTGGTCATGCATTTCTCCGGCCGGATCGACTTCGACTTCATGGACTATCTGAGCCAGCCGTATTCTCAGGGCACGGCCAACCTGATCTTCCTCTCTGAGGTACTGGTCGGCGGCCTGGGTGCAGTCATGGACGTCGTCGTCACCATGGTCATGACCGTCAGTGAAATCGTCCAGACCGGCGAGCACGTCACCCGAAAAAGCCTGATCCGCTCCTGCAGAAGCGTGGGCGATGACCTTGTGGGCACCATGATCAACCTGATGTTCCTGACCAACATCGCATCCTGCATTCCGGCATTTATCCTGTACATGAGAAACGGAATCCATTTCTCGACCATCCTGCACTACAACGTATTCTTCGAGCTTGCCCGTTTTCTGACCGGCAGCATCGGAACCGTTCTGGCCATTCCTGTCGCGGCATTCATCGCCATCGGCTGGTATGAACGCAGACATCTGATCGAACATGATCCCCCGGCAAAAAGTAAACCGCGCAAGAAGGCAGGGCTGCTGAAAACCGGAAACGCAGACAACGGACAGAAAGGAGATGCATAATCATGATGCTGATCATTCTAACGGTTATCCTCTTTCTTCTGATATTTACAATCTGCGGAGACAAGGGCAGTAAATCAATCGTATCCACTGCCATCAACGCACTGGCCATGGTCGGAACTCTCTTCCTGATCTACCGGAACTTCAATCCGCTGCTCGTTATTTTCCTGACCAGTGTTCTGATTACCGCAGTCACCCTGTTTTATCAGAATGAACTCAATGTGAAATCTGTAGCTTCCTTTATATCGGTCGTCGTAACCGTGCTGATACTTCTGGGACTGATTTTCTTCATGGCCCACAAAGCCAACGCGCAGGGCTTCAACGCCGAGCAGTATGAAATCACGGATTCCAACGGCTACACCAGAAACGTCCACATCAGCATGCTGCAGCTGCAGATCGCAACCATGATCATCGCGCTTCTGGGAACGGTCATCGATACCGCCGTCGCCGTAACGGCCTCCGCCTATGAGATTTATCAGAACAACACCTCGCTTTCCCTGCAGGAGCTCTTCCGTTCATCCTTCCAGGTCAGCAAGGCGGTCATGAGCACGTCAATCCACACGATTTTCTACGTCTATATCGCAGAATACATGACCCTGCTGATGCAGTATATCTCCGATTACCATTTCAGCTACATTATCAACAGCCAGTCTCTGGCCAGCGAGTTCATCAGCGTGTCCATCAGCGGAATCGGCTGCTGCCTCGTCGTGCCGGTTGCAACGGTTATCGGCGCTGCCATGATTCAGGCAGCCGGGAAAAAGGATGGACAGAAAGATGTGCAGAAAAACGTGCTGAACAAAGAAGCATCAGCGGAAACTGCGGAAAAGTAAGAACCCCAGGGTGCCCGGGAAATAATCTGGGACCATATTTAGAAGCACAGCCTGGGGGAAAAATTACTAAAGTGTATTTGCCAACGTTCAAAAGCACGCTGCACGGTAATGATGAACATCCATGCAGCGTGCTCTAAATTCTCGGACTATCAAATAGCAGCTGATTCCGGATTACTTCCGGGAAATCTTTTCCTCGCCTCTGTAGCGGATAGCTTTATAAATCTGAATAACCACGGTCGGCAGGAAGGCCAGCAGCCAGACCCATCCGAGGAGATGCGGATTCAGTCCGGATGTGCCGAAGGCGCTGTGCAGGGCCGGGATCAGCAGGATGCAGTGAAGCAGTCCGGCGCCCAGAACAAACGCGCCGATGGTGTACACATTGCTGAGAATTCCGAGCTTGAAGATGCTCTCCCTTCCTCTGCAGTTGAAGCCGTGCCACAGGCGGGCAAGACATAGTGTCGCAAAGGCCATAGTGCATCCGGTGGTCGCGTTAAAGCTGACTTCCGGCATCATGGAAGAAATCGCCGTGATTTTTCCAAGACCGATCAGGAAGGATACAGCAACCGCGATGGCAATCAGAATGCCCGTTGCAGATACCACGCGCTGCGTCTCCTTGTTCAGAACGGAATCCTCCCGGGAACGCGGTTTATCGTGAATCAGCTCCGGATTGGACGGTTCCATGCTGATGGCAAGTGCCGGAAGACTGTCTGTAATCAGGTTGATAAACAGCAGCTGCACCGCCGTAAACGGGGCTGACAGACCGGCAAGCGACGCAAACAGTACGTCCAGGATCGCCGCGGCGTTTCCGGAAAGCAGATAAGTTATCGCGTTCTTGATATTGTTATAGATATTTCTTCCGTTCAGAACGGACTTGATGATTGTCGCAAAGTTATCGTCCGTCAGAATCATCGCCGCAGAATCTTTTGCGACTTCTGTTCCGGTAATGCCCATGGCAACACCGACATCCGCCGCCTTCAGGGCCGGTCCGTCATTTACGCCGTCACCGGTCATCGCAACGATCTTTCCCTTCTTCTGCCAGGCGTTGACGATGCGGATTTTATTGCTCGGAGAAACACGGGCATATACACTGATATGCTCCAGCTTTTCGTCCAGCTCTTCATCGCTCATGGCATCGATTTCCGGACCGGTAAAAGCCAGGTCCCCTTCATGCATAATGCCGATCCGCCTTGCGATGGCAGAAGCCGTAACCTTGTGGTCTCCGGTGATCATAATCGGCTTGATTCCAGCCTCAATACAGTCCGCAACCGCCTTCTTCGACTCTTCACGCGGCGGATCCATCTCCGCCAGCAGGCCGATATATTCAAGGTCGAATTCATCCGCGACCGTCAGCTTCCTGTTTTCCGGAATCGTTTTCATCGCAAATCCCAGAACACGCAGGCCCTCCGAGGACAGCTTCATGTTCTCTTTTCTGACCGCGTCGATCTCCTCATCCGTCAGATTGACCGTACGGTCCATGATGACGTCGATCGCACCCTTGATGAACATGACATACTCACCGTTCACCTTATGCAGCGTACTCATCAGCTTTCTGTCCGAGTCAAAAGGAACCTCAGCAAGGCGGGGATGATCATTCAGCACCTTTTCCAGCGCTTCCTCTCCGCGTTCTTTAATATAGTAGTCAAAATACGCCGTTTCCGTCGGATCTCCGGTCAGTTTTCCGTCCACCCGCTTCGTATCATTACACAGCACTGACGCCATCATCATTTCATTTTCCACGTCTTCTCTGGCGTCCGCGTACTCCACCGTCATACGGTTCTGCGTCAGCGTTCCGGTCTTATCCGAACAGATAACGGATACGCATCCCAGCCCTTCCACGGCGTTCAGATCCTTGACGATCGCGTTCTGCTCCGCCATGCGGGACGTTCCGATGGCCAGTGAAATCGTGATGATGGAAGACAGCGCTTCCGGAATCGCCGCTACCGCGAGAGCGACGGCAAAAAGTAATGCATCAAGAATGTGCATGCCTCTGTACATGCTCAGCAGAAATACGACTGCACAGATGGCCATGATGGCAATGGACAGCTTTTTGCTGAACTGGTCCATGGACACCTGAAGCGGAGTCTTCTTCTCAGACGTGTCATTCATCAGCTCCGCAATCTGACCGAGTTCAGTTTCTTTTCCAACTGCCGTAATGACTGCCGTCGCGCGGCCGTAGGTTACCAGAGATCCGGAGAAGACCATGTTCTTCTGATCACCCAGCGCAACCGTTTCCTCATCGATGACTTTTGCGTGTTTTTCCACACTCATGGACTCGCCGGTCAGTGTACTTTCATCGGTTTTCAGAGAGAAAGACTCAATAATTCTTCCGTCTCCCGGAACGATGTCGCCGGCTTCCAGAGTGATAATGTCACCACAGACCAGATCTGCCGCATCGATGATGTGCGGTGTCCCCTCGCGGATGACCTTTGCCTCCGGCGATGACAGTTTCTTCAGGCCCTCCAGCGACTTCTGCGCCTTAAAGTACTGCACCGTCCCCAGGATGGCGTTCATAATCAGCACCAGGAAAATAACCACCGTACTGGATACACTTCCTGTCAGCATGGAAATAATCGCCGCAATGATCAGGATAATAACCAGAAGGTCTTTGAACTGATCCGCAAAAACCTGAAGAAAGCTCTTCTTCTTCGTCTCCCGGAGCCGGTTGGCACCAAACTCCTCCCGGTTCTTGTCCGCCTGCGCATCTGAGATGCCGTCTTTTCCGGAATGGAAATGCTGCATCGCCTGGTCCGCAGACCGATTGTAAAATGTCTCTTTTTTCTTTTCCATCGGATTCTCCTTTTCGATGACAAGAGGGCGCAGACTGTTTCCTGCAGCCTCAGTCCTTCCGCAGCCCCTGAAATTCTTTTTCAGATAACAAAAAAGACTTTCAAGGCAAACACACCTTAAAAGTCTTGCTGTCTCAAGTAATTGCGGATCTGCCGAAGATATGTCTCTTCCGGGCAGATCGTGTCCTGACGCTGATTACCGCGGCATCTACTCAAAGCTGCCGCCAGCTACTCCCCTTTAATTCATAAATATGATATCCTGTCAGAGGAAGAAGTGCAAGCTTTTTTTCTTGCGCGGAAGTATTTTGTCAAAAAGAAATCCGGCAGGATCACAATATGGAAGGATGAATCACAATGAATGAAGAAAATATACTTCTGGGACAGGCGGAAGACCGTGTCTCACAATGCCTGGACCGCTACATGCTGACATTCACGGGATTCCTGGATTCCCACCAGCAGGCCCTTGTCCGGCAGAAAATAATGAGGGAAAAGCCTGCCTGCAGAATTCTGTTTACAGGCGGATATCCAGACGCGCAGCGCCGGGTCATGGCCTGTCTGCCGGATTACATGGAGGGCGAAAGCGGTGAGCAGGAAGCCATGCAGCAGATGTTTTCCGTTATCCGTGCGGAACACAGCAAAAACTCATCCGCATCCCGCTCCGGCCGTGCCCTGCGTCACGGCGACTACCTTGGATCACTGATCGGCCTAGGACTGAAGCGGGATGTCATCGGTGATATTCTGGTCCGTGAAGACGGCGCGGATATCATCGTTCTGCAGGATATGGCGGAGTACATCTCGGATAACTTCGGAAAAGCCGGAAGAACCTATCTTTCCGTCAGTATTCACCCGCTGTCCGAACTTCTGATCCCTGAGCAGAAAGTGAAAATGAAACACGACACTGTTGCTTCTCTGCGTCTGGACAGTCTGGTTTCATCCGCCTTTGGGCTGGCCAGAAGCAAGGCGGCAGATGCAGTCCGCGGCGGCATGGTGCTGGTCAATCACGAAGAAGTCCTGAAAACCGACCGCCTGCTGGAAGAAGGCGACGAACTGGTTCTCCGCCACCACGGAAAAGCCGTTCTCGAAGAAGTCGGACGGGAAACCAGGAAGGGACGAACTGCCATTACGCTGAAAATCTACATATAGGATGACGAGATGGAGTTCCAAAAGCAGGTGTGGACCAGATGAGCAGAAAGAGAAACTGATGAAAGACAGAGGAAACGCAGAATTTCGGTATACTGTATTCTAATCACGATTTCTAAATCGTCCCGGTCGGGATTTCATTCCCAATCTGAAGGTTTCCCGACTTTTATTTCACCGCAGTCGGGAAACCAGTCCCCTCACCACGAGTTCCCGACCGCTGGCAGCTCTTTCCGGTCGGGAACGGCATACAATCCGCGCGGTTTCCCGACTCTGTTTTCCCGCGGTCGGGAAACCGGTCCGCTTACACAGAAATCCCGACCCTTAAAGAGACATATTGTTTTTACTTACGTACACTAGGACAACGACTTCCGGTATACTGTATTCTAATCGCGTTTTCCAAATCGTCCCGGTCGGGATTTCATTCCCAATCTGAAGGTTTCCCGACTTTTATTTCACCGCAGTCGGGAAACCAGTCCCCTCACCACGAGTTCCCGACCGCTGGCAGCTCTTTCCGGTCGGGAACGGCATACAATCCGCGCGGTTTCCCGACTCTGTTTTCCCGCGGTCGGGAAACCGGTCCGCTTACCACGAGTTCCCGACCGCTGGCATTCCATTTTCTTCCTATTTGATAATAATGAAAAGAAGACCAGCTCAGCCAGTATACAGTATACCTGATATTCCCTTTTCCTTCCCTTTTTTCTTCTTATCTCCTCTTATCTCTTCCTCCCCCTTCATTTCATTATCCATCCTTCATAAAAAATGCGTGTCCATCGGCATTTTCTGCTCGGATGGACACGCATTGTCTACTTCCTGTTTTTATTTGTCTTTATCGTTTTTCTGCAATATTTTCCTCTACTGCTCCTTAGGCGGTTTATCGTAGCGGACGGCGCCTTCGCGGAAGCGCTTTACCTTGCCGGTTGTGGTCTTTTCCA
>JBJFHK010000031.1:17317-20592 GCA_051893535.1 Eubacterium sp.
TAGCGGACGGCGCCTTCGCGGAAGCGCTTTACCTTGCCGGTTGTGGTCTTTTCCATTTCTTTGTCCGTGGCGATCAGGCGGTAAATCTGCTTGTATACCGGCAGCTCGTCATTGATCTTGTCCAGGTCTTTTTTGATGACTGCTTCAATGTCGTCCTGTGTTTCTGCGTGGAAAACGCTCTTCATATACTCCGGATCGTAGACGATCTTGGCGCAGAGAGCCAGGTCGCGGTTGTTTCCGTCATGGTGGCGCGGCTGTCCGATGACGATGTTCTCCTTAACATACGGAAGATTATCGATCAGAGTTTCAATCTCTTCCGGATAGACATTCTTTCCGTTTTTCAGGACGATGACATTCTTTGCGCGGCCGGTCAGCCAGATATATCCGTCATCATCGATATAGGCAAGGTCTCCGGTGCGCAGCCAGCCGTGAACCAGAACTTTGGCGTTTTCTTCCGGATCATGATAATATCCGAGCATGACATTGGCGCCTTTGACGACGAGTTCGCCGACTCCGTCCGGTCCTTCATTGACAATTCTCGCTTCAATTCCTGTCATGGTCTTTCCGACAGAACCCGGACGCAGATTCTGATAATTTTCTGCGCAGATAACCGGAGATGTCTCTGTCAGTCCGTATCCCTGGATAACCTGAACACCGATATCGTCAAATCCTCTTGCGACTGCCGGATCCAGCGGAGAAGCGCCGCTGATGATCAGACGCAGATTTCCCAGCTCACTGATGACATCTTTAAACATACGTCTTCTGACATCGATATGCATGCGTCTTAAGCGTCTGGAAATTTTCAGGCCCCTCTGGAAAGATGCTTCCTTTCCCTGTTTGCGCACGCCCTTCAGGATGTTTTTATACATCTGCTCAACCAGAAGCGGAACGCCGACAAACATCGTCACGTTATATTCTTTCAGATTCTGCTTGATGTAGCGCAGGCCGTCGCAGTAGACGTTCACAATGCCGCACTGCAGAGCGGTGACGACGCTGATGGATCCGAAGGTGTGATGATAAGGAAGGAAATTCATGTTGACATCCCCTTCCCGCAGGTCCTCACAGCGGATCATGGCATAAACGTCGAACAGCAGATTGTGCGGAGTCAGCATAACTGCCTTGGACTTGCTGGTTGTGCCGGAGGTGAACAGCAGCTCTGCCATCTCGTCCGGGTCTCGCATGATATTCTGGAACGATGTATGTCCGGCCTGAAATTCGCGGACACCCTCATCCATGACATCCTGCAGAGAATCGAATCCTTCCAGCGGTGTCATGCAGATATACTCTTTCGCACAGGCGTTATTCTCTTGCAGATACTTGATCAGCGGGAGGTGCTTTTTGTCAAAAACAACTGCATCAGAGGAACTCCTCTGAATGGATGACAGGGCCTCTTCCTCCGGAAGTCCCTTATCCAGCGGAACGACAATTCCGTTTCCGCAGAGGACGGTCAGATAGGTGAGCGCCCACGGATAGCTGTTCTCGCCGACAATGGCGATGCGCTTGTCTCCCAGGCCCCTTGCCATCAGGCCGGTTCCGAGCCAGTTAATGTGATTTCTGAGTTCACGGTAGCTGATGTTTCTGTAAGTCGGTTTCTCCTTGCGGCTTGCCGGTTTGTCCTTAATGATAAAACATGTCTGATCTTTATATTTAGCCGTAACTCCGTCGATAAAAGAACGGAATTCCCGGTATTCTGCAGTTTCCTGAACAGGTTTCAGCTGTCCTGCTCTGGTATTGAATGTCTTGCTCATAGATGCCTCTTTCTGATGGGATGCTGATGATCTGAAAATATACTAAAAATTTTCCGATACGTATACAAATATATTATAGTATTCAAGCGTTCGAAAATAAAGATGCACCATGTGTAAAAACGATGTGGGAAAATGATTTTTTCCACACAAACTTCCTGCAAAAATGCGTTATATTAGATTGTGTCTGTCCGCTGAATATTATCATCCGCGGGCTTAATTCAGAACAGTATGTCTGAAAAGCTGGAGAATACAATTCCATTGATGTATAATGAACCTGTCACGCAATGCAGGAGGAGAGGTAAAATGGGAAAGTTTGGATTGATCGGCAAGGGACTGGAGTACAGCTATTCTGTGCCGATACATCAGATGTTCGGAAATTACACCTATGAACTGCTGGAAACCAGCGAAGAAGAACTGGAATCAAGACTCCGTGATCACGATTATGACGGATTCAATGTCACGCTTCCATATAAACAGAAGGTCATCGAATACTGCGATGAAATTTCTCCGGAAGCTCTGGCAACCGGCAGTGTGAACACCATTATCCGGGAATTCGGAAAACTGAAAGGCTATAACACGGACTACTTCGGTTTCTGCTATCTTCTGGACAGAAACGAAATCGACGTCGCGGGAAAGAAATGCCTGATTCTCGGCAGCGGAGGCGTATCCCACACCGTCCGTCAGGTTCTGAAAGACCGGAAGGCCGCAGACATCGCGATCGCATCCAGAAGCGGAGAACTTAACTACGATAACATTTATGAAAAGGCAGCGGACGCGGAAATCATTATTAATACCACGCCAGTCGGCATGTATCCGGACAACGGCCGCTCCCTGATTGATATCCGGGAATTCCCGCACTGCTGCGGAGCCGTTGACGTCATCTACAACCCGGACAAGACCTGGTTCATCCTGGACGCCATGTCCCACGACATTCCGTGCGCGGGAGGAATTTCCATGCTGGTCGCAGAGATCAAGCAGGCAAGCGAACTCTTTCAACAGAAGGAGATTTCCGATGACGACATCGACAACGCCATCTATGAGATCCGCAGCCAGAAGCTGAACTACATTCTTATCGGAATGCCGGGCGCCGGAAAGACCTATCTTGGCGGACAAATGGCAAAAGCAAGGAACCGCGATTTTTATGATCTGGATACCTGCATTGAAAAAAACGAAGGCATGAGCCGCCGGAAAATCGTCGAGGAAAAAGGTGAAGATTATTTCCGGAATAAAGAAACCGAATGCCTCCGCAGACTCTGCAAGAAGAACGGCATCATTATCGCCGCCGGCAGCGGAATCGTCACCCGCAAGGCCAACTACAGCCTGATGAAACAGAACGGACGCATCATCTGGATCAAGCGCGACCTCGACAAACTCGAGATCGACGACTACTCACCAGAACCAGAAGAACTGAAAAAACTCTACGACGAGCGCGCAGACCTGTACGACTCCTGGAGTGATTACTTTATTGATAATAATCAGGAACTATAATGGCGCTTGCTCTCATGAGCCCGAGCCAAAGGCGAAGGG
>JBJFHK010000032.1:0-3649 GCA_051893535.1 Eubacterium sp.
TCTCATCGCAGCTTGATTCTATTCCCAGTGTGATAAATTGCTTATTCCACATAATCTCCTGTCCTTCTGACTCTTCCTGCCTGTATTATTCTGCTTCTCTGTCTGCTTCCTTCAGGCCCGGCCTGCACCGGCATGAAGGCGGCGAGAACTCCGTTCTGTCCACCGGCAAGTAAGGCCTCCTGGTCATTTGTTTTTTGTCCTCTATGAAAGTTTCTCCGGGTCAAACTGCTCGGGATCGCCGATTCTCAGCATGAGAAGCGCGTCGTCATCGCCGTAGTAATTCTTGCGGAGCCCGTTCTGCTTAAACCCAAAATGTTCATACAGTCTGATTGCCGGCTCATTTTTTGCGCGCACTTCCAGAATGTGGCTCTGGATTCCCAGTGAGTCGGTCAGATGCAGCATAGAGTTCATCATAACAGAAGCCACATAGCGGCGGCGGTACTCCGGAAGTACCGCGACACGCTGGATTTCACACTCATCGAGAACGATCATGATCTCAATGTATCCGACGATTTCCTGATCGACAACGGCCGTCAGGATGGTCAGATTGTCGCCGTACTGGATGTCATGCTCAAACATGGATGCCGAGTAGGGCTGGCTGAAGCAGATCTTGTCGATCTCTGCAAGGCGCTTCACGTCATGTCTCTCGGCATTCCGGAGCAGCATCTCCGCCGTATCGATATCGGGATCGTCTTTCAGTTCCTCAATCAGTTCTTTAATATCATCTATATTCATTCTGTCTCCTGACTTCTAACGGCTGCGGAACTTCGCCAGCTTGGCCGCACGCGCCTTTGCGAGCGTACCGTCCTGCAGTTTCTGCTCCGCTTCGGTTTTTCTCATATAATCCGGAAGAAGCTCTTCGACCCTGCAGGTCTTTCCCTCCCGGTACAGCTTCAGCGCCTCGCGTGCCGTCATCTCCGCGGTCTGATAACGCTCGTCTTCTGCTGAACACTCGGCGCCTTCCAGATAATTTCCGTATTTTTCACTTTCCTGATAGGCATCGATGCCGTCGCCGTACCAGATCGGGTTCAGCTGGTTTTCCTTTACACAGTTATACACATCTTCCAGCATGCACGGGCACGGCTTCATGACTGTCTCTCCACCAGCGCGGTACACGGCTCCGTACACCTGGCCTCTTCTCGCGTTGAAAATCACCGCCGCATCCCTGCTGCCTGCCTTCTGCCGGAACATGTCCAGGCTGCCGACACGGATGCAGGGAATATCCAGCGCCTGCGCAAATGCCCGCGCTGAAGACACGCCTATACGGATTCCTGTATAGGATCCCGGTCCCACGGACGCCGCCACTGCAGCGATATCCTTCGGGCTGATCTTCTCTTCCTTCAGAAGTTCATCCACCAGCGGCATCAGATTTTTCAGATGACCCTTCTCTTCACGGCTCACTCTCATCAGGACTTTTTCATTATCTAAATTCAGCAGAGCCGCTGATCCCAGCGGTCCCGTCGTGTCGATCGCTAAAATGTACATTGATACAGCCGCTCTCCTTCCTTATTTCCGTATTCGATAAAAATTACTTTCGTGTCATCCGGAAGAATCTCCGCCACACGGTCCGCCCACTCAATGATGCAGACACCGCCGGCATCGAAATACTCCTCCGCGCCGATATTGATCATATCTGCGCCGGAATCCAGCCGGTATACATCAAAATGATAGAGCGGCAGTCGACCGGAATGATACTCATTCACAATATTAAAGGTCGGGCTCGTGATGTCCTCTTTCACGCCGAGGCCCCTGGCGATGGACTTGGTCAGGGTCGTCTTCCCTGTCCCGAGGTCTCCGATCAGCGCGAG
Source organism: Eubacterium sp. (assembly GCA_051893535.1). GTDB lineage: Bacteria > Bacillota > Clostridia > Peptostreptococcales > Anaerovoracaceae > Aminicella. The sequence continues at coordinate 1,809 of JBJFHK010000032.1, forward strand.
GATATCCCCCGGCTGCGCCTCTTCCCCCAGTTTCCTGCCGAACTCCTCAGTTTCCTTAATTCCATTGATTACGACATCTCTCACCCGTATATACTCACTTTCTGACAAAACTCACCCGGCAGGCTGCTCTGCCCGGCATGCTTTACAGCTGAAACTCTGCATCCGCCATCGTCATAATGGCATGCGCGTAAATCTCAATGCTCTGATGGAAGCGCGCAAGCGGAAGTTTCTCATTGGCCTGATGCATCAGATCCGGATCATCCAGGAACTGCGCGCCAAAGGCCAGCATATTCTTAAAAGGCTTTGCATACGTGCCACCGCCCAGGACCACCGCTTTTCCGTCCTGATCTCCGGTGCACTGCCTGTAGGCAGTCAGCATCGCCTCAGCCAGCGGGCTGTCTTCCGGCTCATACATCGGCTCTTCCCCGCCGCGGTTGACCAGACCGACATGATATGCATCCAGCCTCTTTGCCGCTTCTGAAAGCACTTCTTCCGCCGTGCCGTCAACCGGATAGCGGACGTCAGCCAGCACCGAGATGGCTTCCTTGTCGAATTTTACCAAACCAATGTTAAAAGTCAAGTCATCGCCATATTTCCCGGCTTTTGCGAAGCCAAGGCCGCTTCCCGTCGTGTCGAATCCGATATGATCGTTATAGAAACGGATGAATTCATTAATGTCGTCGCTGACAAAATCCAGCCGGCCAAGGAATTTCATCAATATGGAAATGGCATTCAGACCGTCTTCCGGAGAGGAGGCGTGGGCAGCTTTTCCGTGAGCGCTGATTTCCAGAGATTTTCCGGTCTTCCTGGCCTGGAGCTGAAAATGCGTTTCCTCTGCGAACGTTTCTGCCTCCGCTTTGATCTTGTCCCATTCTTCTTTTGTCAGACCGGAAAGGAGCGCTCTCGCGTGATCCGGAACGATGTTTCTGGCTGTGCCGCCCTCAAGTTTAGACAGCTGAAGGCCGTCCGGCAGGGCCTTGTGGATCTTGTGAGCGAAGTCAAAATTCAGAATGCCTTTCTCTCCGTTTACCAGCGGGAAACATCCGTCCGGCGAAAATCCGAAATCCGGATCTCTGAATTTCTTTCTATAGTATGTCAGGCCGTCCCAGTCGGTCTCCTCATCGAGGCCGGCGATAATCCGGATTTTTCTGTCCGGCTGGAATCCCGCATCGAGCAGCGCCTTTACCGCATACAGCGCGGCCACCATCGGTCCCTTGTCATCGGTGGTTCCCCGGCCCAGCATGTATCCGTCCTCGATTTCCGCGCAGAAGGGATCAAAATTCCACTTTCCGCTGGCCGGCACTACATCCAGATGACCGATCATGCCAAGGACTTCTCTTCCTTCACCAATATCCACGTGTCCGCCGTAATGGTCGGCGTCTTCTGTCGTAAAGCCGAGACTTCTCGCTGTTTCCATGAAAAGCTGATAGGCATCTTCAACATCCTGTCCGAATGGATAAACGGTCCCGTCAGCTGCCGTTACAGGATCCTTCTTTTCACTGTCAATCCGGACCAGTTTCTGCAGGCTGCGCTCCGCTTCCGGAATGACCTGACGGATTGCCTGTTTCAGTTTTTCTTCTGATGGTTTGTTCGCCATACGCTCCCTCCGTTTTCCTGTACTTCTGTTCTGGATTTCTGCAGCTTTCGTTTTCCGTCAGACATCTGATCTCTTGCGATTTTATTTTTTGTCCGGTGGATAAGAAAGTTTCCACAGATTTCCAGAAATACCGCTGACTTCCATTCTATCATATTCACGGCAGAAAAGGGAGCCGACATTCAGCTCCCCTAAAAATATCCGTTATTTCTTACGGCTTGTGATTCGGTTATGCCAATCCGCTCTG
>JBJFHK010000033.1:0-3600 GCA_051893535.1 Eubacterium sp.
TTCCCTTCTTTCCATAGCCCGGGATCAGCGCTTTTTTCACAGCACGGGTTGCTCTCCCCTTCGTCCTGGCGCTCAATGATTTCTTTAGACTTGGTTTCCTCATTCCGTATTTCATATACTCCGCCTCACATTTCACAAAATTGCAGTCACAGCGATGTTGCCAACCAAAAACAGCACTATTCTGTTGATGCTCGCCAGTCATTTATCTTTCCATTCTTCGATCTTTCCTCTCACCTCGTCATAGAGCCATTCGGAATCGGTGTACATTCCGATCCCATCTTCTTCACTTGCCTTGGCAAGATCATCAACCAGCATCTGTAAAACCTCAGCCTGTTCCTCCGCATTTTGGAGCTTCTTAGCGTGCTCAAAGCACAGTTCAGCGATATCTCTCAGTAAATCTGCGCCAAGATCGCTTGTCTGGTCCTCGTATTCCTTTGCTTTTTCATACGCGCTCTTCCAAATTTCCGTTAAATCGTCCAATGTAAAAGCGTAATCTGCTCTCAGAAGGAAAGGTTCCAACGGAAAATAGCCGTTATCGCTGTATTCAAATACGAGATCAATCAGATCTTCTTTACTCAGATTTTCCATTACATCTCTTGCATTCATAACGCCCCTCAGCAACTCGCCGCGTTTTCATAAATCAATATCAAGCTTCGGTGATCTCGAGATTTCAACAATCAGATTTCCACCGATAATCAGCATATTACCAGCCATGCATTTCAGATGCAGACATTGGCGATATTGATATTCATGTGCATTTCCGACATTCTCAAGATAGAGATTATTCCCCAGGGTTGTATTTTCATCAGTCTTGTACAGAGAAAGATATCCTTCACCCCATACCCACGTGAAATCAAAAGTCCCCTCCGGAAGATCTTTTCCAATGATATATCGTCCCTGAGGCAGCTGGTTCTTCCCGAGCTTGACAAGAGGCTTGCCCTCAGCATTTGCAGCATTTTCCCCAGATTCACTCTCTAAGCGGTCAGCTGATGCATTCCTTTTGTCCGGATCCAATGCCATTTGTAGAAGTCTGTCAGCCATCGCTGTTCCAGACATCACCTTCAGTATCTTTTTCCTTCCATTTTTGTATGTGATACTGAATGTCAGCTCTGTTCCATCCGGCACTGTCTGGCTCATGGCAATCGGATCTCCGAATGCTGAATTTGAGAAACTCAATCCCCAGGACGTTTTGTTCTTGTACTTCTGTGTCTGCTCTATCAGCACAACGGAAGCTATGTTGTTGTGATTTTCTCCCTGATTTCTATTGAAGATTCCCATGCAGTCACACCTCCCGCTCCGCACAAAACAGGGCATCCTATTTCTCTATCTCATTTTGATTCCTCTCATAAAGGCATCCTGATATACACGCCAGAACTTCTGCTTCAAATACAGCACGGAATTCGAATCCTTGTTTTTTCCATATCCATAAAGAAACTCATCACAATCGCCAGTTAAAGAATAAAGCAATTTTTCAATCGCCGAATTTTCCTCTTCCATTGATTTACTGCTCTCATCGAGGTAAAGCCAGAAATCATTCAGAAATGTATCCAGATCATTCCCTGCTTTATCCATCAGAAATTTACGCATATATTCTTCTGCTTTCGCAATTGCCGGCATATCTTTCACATTATTTGCAAGCTTCTTCTCTCCGACTGCATCCAGCGCAAATTTGATTCCTTCTGCGGTTGCAAAATAAACTTCATGAGTACCACGATTGGCGTCGGACGTATTTAGCTTCTGTGCTTCTTCTGGAATAAGAGGCTCCGAGCTTTGGTCCTGCGTCAGAATCACCTTGCCGATCACTGACTTCACTTCTTCCAGCGGCATCGGCAGTTCATCTTCATAGAACTTTTCTTTCCGAGTAACTTCAACCAGCTCCTTGCGATTTGACTTCCCGGCCGGAACGAGAATAGCATCCCCAACAACAATGCTCTTGTCGGTAGTCCGATAGTAATACTCCTGATCGCTTCCCGGAAATTTCACGCTAAGATAAATATATCTCTGTCCACTGTGCCCGTTGAATAAAAACAGGCTGTCATCGCCCAGTGTTTCCCTGATGATGGAATTTAGGTCGTCATCTCCGATCTCAAAGTCTTGGTTAAGAGAACCCTTCCGACGAATTTTCGTGCCATCTCCCATGGTAATCGTGATCTTAAAATCTCCGATATCCGTTGCAAACCAGTCTTCATTATGATCTCTGAAATATCCGCTAATCAGATCAAGAAGCCATGCTGCCCTTTCTGCCGGAATCATAAAAATGTTCTTTGCCGCCTTAACATACCCATGCCTCTTAACGCCGGAGCCATACACAAATCTTGTGATCTTAACCTGACCATCCCGGCAGATCTTCACATGCTGCTCCACTTCGTCATTAAACGCAGGCATGGGGCCGTAGGATAAATTATTAGACTTTATAACAACCTTCTCAGCAATCATATTTGTACCTGCAATATAGAACTATAGCCAGTTTCTCACAGGAAGTAAGGTCCATGATTTAAGGAAAATCCAGGCTCAATCATCAAATCCGAAATCATCCACCTTCAGCGTCTTACAGTTCTCGGATACTGTCCTGACTGTAGACGCCGGAACTCCATTCGGCGCATTAACTTGAACTTCCAGTTTCAGCTCAACATTAGCGCCATCAACGGACATAAGGTGTTGAATGATCTCCTGCATGTAATTATTCATGTCGCGATTTGCTCTTGTGTTATCCAGCTTCACTGACATGTAGAAATGCTTGTTCTTCGGTTCGGGATTAGTTGTCTGAGCAGTCCCCTTCCCCTCTGCAACAAAACCTGTGCTCGGCGTATTTTCACCAGGATTCTGCCTTCCCGAATCAAAAGGATTCACCCAATCATCCGTATGTCCAAGATTACCATTCTTCTCGGCACTTGCCTGCTTCTCTGCTTCAATCTGCTTTTGGGCAACGGCAACTTTGACAAGCAGATCAGAAGGATTGACGGTGAAAACAGTCTGGTTGAATTTCAGATCGACATATCTTTCCCCATTGTACGCGGCCGCAAGTGCAAAATATTCTGTGGAAGCAACTCCCTGGCAGATTGTCTCTTCCAATACGGAATAACTGGACAGACGTGGAAGATAGCAATATGTAGTCAGGTATTCCCACAATTTCTTAATCGAAATATCATTTGCATCCTTCCAGAGCAGATCATCCAGACACATCTGAAGTAGTGCTGGTGCCCACTTCGTGATAATCTGTTCTGCCTGCAGCATCTTACGTGATGCTTTGGTTACAAGGCTGTCACTGCCTCCTCCGACATCACTGATCTCCCATTGAATGGTCTTCATATCGCCGAACTGATCAATATAGGGAACAAGCAGCCAGCAATATGCTTCTTTCAGCCTGGCATCTACCGTATCGTTGCTTCTTTTCAGATTATTGTCCGTTTCGCGAATCTGGCCACCGTCAAGATTCAGATCGTCTTTGTCAGACATAATGGAGGTCCATGCTTTGAACCGCTTCACTTCCTGTTCCACTGCCCCGATCTTATCCATATCCGGCGCCATAAATGCCAGCATGTTCCGATCCTAAAAGTCGTCTAATAAGTACTCAAAACCTCACTCAGCATCCATCCCAAG
>JBJFHK010000034.1:0-3574 GCA_051893535.1 Eubacterium sp.
ATGGCTATGCGTGAACGATGACCGGCATTCCTGCATGAACATAGTGATACAGCTGTGCTGCGGCACTAGGCGGCATGTTGACGCAGCCGTGGCTTCCGTTCGTCTGATAGATGCTTCCGCCGAAGGAAGATCTCCATGTCGCGTCATGCAGTCCGATTCCGCCGTTGAACGGCATCCAGTAGCTTACATGAGAACTGTAGTCTGACCCGTCGGCGTTCTGGCCCTTCAGGTTAACATCTGTAGCCTTGTAGTTTAAGATGAAGACACCGTAAGGCGTTGCGTGATTCTCAGAAACATTTCCAGTTACAACTGCTGAGGAGAGGACTTTCTTCCCCTTGATGACGCAGTAAACGGTCTGTGTAGAGATGTTTACCTCCACATAAGAATCACCGATGTCGCTGCCGCTGCTCTTGATCTTGGAGGATACGCTCTTTGAATAAACGGCATCGTGGGTAACGTTTTTATCGTTCTTCAGGTCAGAAGCAACCAGCTTTTCCATCTTGGACTTGCTGATGGAATAGCCGTAGTTTCCTCCGGCAACCGTGTATGTACCGCCGCCTGCAGACTTCAGCTTTCTGGTGGAACCGACCGTGCTCAGCTTGGAAGAGAGCGTCTTGTCTACAAAGCTCTTTACCGCGGAAGTCTTGACTGTCTTCTTATCTCCGCTGAACTTCAGCATGCTTTCAAGTTCCTTCGGTGTAAGGGTATAACTGTTGTTCAGTCCCTTATAGGTAATCTTTACACCCAGATGCTTCTTGCAGAAGGCCTGGCGGTTCAGGATCTTCTTGCTCTTGCTGGTATACTTCGGCTTTGCGTAATAATCCTTCTTCTCATAGGTGAAGGTAGACTTTCCGTCGGCGATTGCCTTGGCAATGGCATTTTTCAGCTTCGTCTTATCCAGGTTGTCTCCGTAGACTTCTTTGACAATCTTGAACTTGCGGTTCTTCATGCTGACATAAGCACTCTTGGTTTTGGTCTTGTACTGATCGTTCTTTACGATGCTCATGTTGTTGAAGGTCTGCTCAAAACTGCTGTTGCTCATGTCCGGCTTCATGGCAATTTTTACCTGGCGCCTGCTCTTATTAAATGCACGTGAAATTCCCTTGGAGAATCCCGGATGCAGGGCGTTTTCGACCTCTTTGGAAATGTTGTAAGTGTATTCCGAGTGATTGAAAACAGCTACCTGCTGGCCCTGATACATGACTTTCAGTGATTTGCCCTGCCATTTGCTGACCACTTTCTTCGCTGCCTGTTTAGCAGTAAGATTTTCAACGCTGATTCCGTTGATCGTGCTTCCGGAAGGGAAGACAGACGGACTGACAGCGTGATGAACCCAGACGCCCAGGATAATCAGAACGGCGATGACAATTACAGCAATAATTGTCATCCGTTTATAATTGTAGTGGACGTTATTATTCTTGCTGCGTTCTGCTTTGACTGATGGTTGATTTCCTTGTTCACTCATTTTCCTTTACCTTTCTTTGCTCAGTGCATAACAGTATATACCATTGAACCGGCCATTTCAATCATTTGTATTTATCTTTAGATTTCTTTACTTTTACTGCGTTTTAATAATTTCTTTATTCATGCAATTCACATGCACACAATTGAAATTGTGAAGCCAGGTGAAAATTTCAGTGCATCCGGAATCCGTGTCTGAACACGGAAAAGAAGTGGATTCGGATAATGTTTTCAGTATAGCTTTACAGAGAGAAGATCCTGTGAATATATAGTGTCGGACAGGGGTGCTGAAGGTTGCCGGAATGTGAAGGCGACGGCAGAGGTGAAATTGACGGGATAGAAATTTCTGAGAAATATAGCGCGGCGGCCATTAGTAACTTTACTTTCTTGAAAGGATATGTTTTGTCGTACAAGACATAATAGAGTATAATAATTGAAACAAATGTGTCAAAAAACGATAAGAAAGGAAAGGACGATGTCTGAAAAATTGACTGAAAAGACCAATGAACAGGAAACTCCAATTAAGGGCCTGTCTGTTCATGCGCCGTATGTGTATGATATTCTGACAGGGGAAAAGACGGAAGAATACCGCAGCTGGAAACCAAAAACGAGAGGAAGGATTCTGATCTGCAGCAGCGCGAAGCATTACGCCGGGTATGTGAGCGGTTACGCTCTCTGTACAGTGGAGATCGGGGAAATCAGAACCGATTATGATCAATACGCCTGGGAATTGAAAAATCTTCAGTATGTCAGGCCGTTTCCGGTGAAGGGAAAACTGCATCTGTTCGACGTAAACCAGTCCCTGATTCAGCCGCTGGAAGGGATTTCTGAAGAGGAGTTTATGGAAAAGTATTACGAGCCGCTGGTGAAATAAGCAGCTGACAAGAGTTGTATTATGACAAAGCCGGAAGCAGGGTATTGTTTGTCGAGAAGGCATGGGCTGTTGCTCTGAGCTCGGAAGAAAACGGCCGGAATCTGTTAAATTTACGGCCGTTTTCTGTATGTTTCTTCATCAGACGACAACAAGGTTTTCGGGCATCCGTCCGACGCTTCAGCGTCGTGGAAGGGTGAAGTTCTGATTTTTCTGTTCCCTTCAGTGTCTGGCAGTTCGATGCCCCAACTCAGGTAAGTTATTGGGCCATAGTTATTTAAGTAAAAAATAACTGCTTTCACAAAATCCTCTGATGGTTATTTTGCCCGAAATATTGGCAGATTGAAACTTAAAGTGGGTAAATAATCAGCTTACGGAAATGATTTACTCTGCCTGAAATACCAGATCAATCTCCAGGAGCTTTCCGCTTGGTCCGGACTTCACCGGCACGAATCCGGCATAATGAAATCCCTTCTCTGCCTGGGTGCGGATGATGTCCTGATGTTCGGTAAGTTCGGCATTTTTTGCAAGGTTATTTTTCATTTCTACTCTGATAAATTCTGATTTCATTCTGATTCCTCCATATCCAGATAATCATTGATTCCGTCGCATTTCACGATAGCGATGCCCTTATCCTGGTCTCCCAGAAGAAGTATTCTGTCGCCGGGGAACATTCCCATGATCGTTCTCGCTTTGTCTGTTAAAGGAACAGATCCATCGTCATTAATTATTTCTATTCCGAACATATACTGACCCTGGTCATTCGGCTTATCCACAAGATACTGGATCGGTTCTTTTACGAGAGCATCAAGAGATACTTTGAACAAAGCAGAGAGCTTTACGCAGTTTTCGATATCTGGGTATGTCTCACCGGCTTCCCATTTTGCGATGGTCTGTCGGGATACACCGATAATTTCTGCTAGTTCTTCCAGGGTGTACCTGCTGCGGCGGCGGAGCATGCGAAGGTTGGAATTAATCATTATGGCCATATCGATTATCCTCCTCTTGATTATCAATATAGCAGAGGGAAATGGCAGTCACAAGCAAGGGAAGATGACATAATTGGTTAATAAGAGTTGCATCAGGCCAGATCTGACAGGAGGGTGTAAAGTATTAGAGGGAGTATAGAAACTGGAAAGGGGATCTCCAAGTGCTAAGATAAAAGTGAAGTAATTACATCTTTGCATTCGAATTGAACGTGAGTCTGTAACGCAGCCTGATGCCTGGACTTCTGAGCGCCTC
>JBJFHK010000035.1:0-3564 GCA_051893535.1 Eubacterium sp.
TGTTCCGATGTTGATATGCGGCTTGGTTCTTTCATATTTCTGCTTTGCCATTTCTATATCCTCCTTACGGCCGCAGCACACACGCATGCGTACTGCGGCAAAAATACATCAGGCTAAACTATTTATTGATGACTTTCTCAGTCAGTGATGCAGGCAGCTTCTCGAAGTGGTCGAACTGCATTACATAAGTTCCACGGCCCTGAGTTCTGGAACGCAGGTCTGTCGCATATCCGAACATCTCGGACAGCGGTACCATAGCTCTGATCTCAACAGCGCCCTTATCCATCTCAGATCCCTCGATACGGCCTCTTCTTCCGGACAGGTCTCCGATAACGTCTCCCATGTATTCATCAGGAACCGTAACCTCAACCTTGAAGATAGGCTCGAGCAGAACAGGATCTGCCTTCTGTGCAGCCTCGCGGAATGCCATAGAAGCGGCAACCTTAAATGCCATCTCAGAGGAGTCGACTTCATGATAAGATCCATCATACAGATCTACGCCGACATCAACAACCGGATATCCGGCAACCGGTCCGTTCTGCATAGCTTCCTGAATACCTTCCTGAATCGCGTTGAAGTATTCCTTCGGAATAGCTCCTCCGACGATGGAATTCTTGAATTCGTATCCTTCGCCCGGCTCTCTCGGATAAACCTTGATCTTTACATGACCATACTGACCATGACCACCGGACTGCTTTGCATACTTGTGATCGACGTCGACCGGCTTTGTAATTGTCTCCTTGTAGGAAACCTGCGGCTTTCCGACATTAGCCTCAACCTTGAACTCACGCAGCAGACGGTCGATGATGATCTCCAGATGGAGTTCTCCCATTCCTGCGATGATCGTCTGACCAGTGTCCTCGTTCGTGTAAGTTCTGAAGGTCGGGTCCTCTTCTGCCAGCTTTGCCAGCGCGATGCCCATCTTCTCCTGGCCGGCCTTGGTTCTCGGCTCGATCGCAACCTCGATAACTGGATCCGGGAATTCCATGGACTCGAGCAGAATCTCATGATCCTCATCACACAGTGTATCACCTGTTGTTGTATTCTTAAGACCTACAGCTGCAGCGATATCTCCGGCGTAAACCTTATCGATTTCCTTACGCTTGTTCGCGTGCATCTGAAGAATTCTTCCGATTCTTTCCTTCTGTCCCTTGTTTGCGTTATAAACATAGGAACCGGATTCCAGAGTACCGGAGTAAACTCTGAAGAATGCCAGCTTACCAACATATGGGTCCGTCATGATCTTGAATGCCAGAGCAGCGAACGGAGCCTTGTCATCAGACGGTCTCTCTTCCTCTTCCTCTGTATCCGGGTTTACACCCTTGATCGGCGGTACATCCAGTGGAGACGGCATGTAATCGATAATGCCGTCCAGCAGCGGCTGAACACCCTTATTCTTATATGCGGAACCGCACATTACAGGAACCATCTCATTAGCAATAGTCTGCTTTCTGATTGTGTCCTTGATCTCCTTCTCTGTCAGCTCTTCGCCTTCCAGATACTTCATCATGAGGTCCTCGTCACACTCAGCGACCTGCTCGAGCATCTTGTCGTGCCATTCCTTTGCCTCGTCCATCATATCGTCCGGGATCTTCTCCTCGTCGATCTTGGTACCGAGCTTATCCTCATAAATTTCAGCCTTCATGGTAATCAGGTCGATGATTCCACGGAAGCTGTCCTCAGCGCCGATCGGCAGCTGTACAGCTACCGGGTTAGCCTGAAGTCTTTCCTTGATCTGATCGATGACGCGGTAGAAGTCAGCACCCAGAACGTCCATCTTGTTAACAAAGACCATTCTCGGTACATTGTACTTCTCAGCCTGTCTCCATACAGTCTCAGACTGCGGCTCAACTCCGCCCTTGGCAGCCAGAACCGTAACAGCTCCATCCAGTACACGCAGGGAACGCTCTACCTCTACAGTAAAGTCTACATGTCCCGGCGTATCGATGATGTTGATACGGTTGCCCTTCCAATGTGCTGTAGTAGCCGCAGATGTGATTGTGATTCCACGCTCACGCTCTTCTTCCATCCAGTCCATCTGAGAAGCTCCATCATGAGTTTCTCCGATCTTATGAGTCTTACCTGTATAGAAGAGGATACGCTCTGTGACAGTAGTCTTTCCGGCATCGATATGCGCCATGATTCCAATGTTTCTGGTTTTCTCTAAAGGAAATTCTCTACCAGCCATTTTTCCTCCATTCTGCGTTTCCCTAGGAAACTACTACCATCTGAAGTGAGCAAACGCCTTGTTTGCCTCAGCCATCTTATGAGTATCTTCTTTTCTCTTTACTGTAGCTCCAGTGTTGTTGGAAGCGTCGATGAGCTCCTTGGCCAGTCTTTCAGCCATAGTTCTCTCGCCTCTTGCTCTTGTGAACATTGTGAGCCATCTCAGAGCCAGTGTCTGTCTTCTTGCAGGTCTTACCTCTACAGGAACCTGATAGTTCGCACCACCGACTCTTCTAGCCTTAACTTCAAGTACAGGCATGATATTGTTCATAGCCTTCTCAAATACTTCCAGCGGCTCCTCGCCTGTCTGCTCCTTGATCTGATCAAATGCGCCGTAAACGATCTTCTGAGCGGTGCTCTTCTTACCGTCGAGCATGATGCTGTTGATCAGCTTGGAAACTACGACATTGCCATAAACTGGATCTGGAAGCACTTCACGCTTTGGTGTTTTACCTTTCCTTGGCACTTCTCTTCCTCCCTTATCTGCGCCTTCCCCTGACAAAACACAAGAGCCAGGGAAACACGCCGTACAATTACAGCTTCATATTGCACTTCTTCTCTTCACCCTTTATCGGAGAGCTCACGCTCAGCATAGAGGATTACTCTGAACAGCCCGGCAATAAATCAAAATGTGACTGCCCAGTCTGACGGGGGTACTCGACACCGGTTCCCGCGTTAGCGGACGCGGTGCCGCGGTGCTCAATATATTGCAAATAATGCCTATATATTCCGAGCACAACAATCCCGATTACTCGAAATAAATTTCTACTTTTTCTTAGGTCTCTTGACGCCGTACTTGGAACGAGCCTTGTTTCTGTCAGCTACACCGGCAGTATCAAGAGTTCCTCTGATGATGTGGTATCTTACACCAGGGAGGTCCTTGACTCTTCCGCCTCTGATCAGTACAACACTATGCTCCTGCAGGTTGTGACCGATTCCAGGGATGTAGGCTGAAACCTCAATGCCGTTCGTAAGACGTACTCTGGCAACCTTTCTAAGAGCGGAATTCGGCTTCTTAGGTGTTACCGTCTTCACTGACGTGCAGACGCCTCTCTTCTGTGGTGAGTTGTTGTCTGTGAACTCACGCTTCAGGGAATTCATTCCCTTACCGAGAGCCGGTGCACCAGACTTCTTGACGGAACTGTGTCTGCCCTGACGTACTAACTGGTTAATTGTAGGCATTATTTTCTCCTTTCCTGAGTAATTTGGTTTAGGTGTACAGATCCGGATGTGAACATCGCTGCCTCGCAGCTACGCTCCTTTCCGGTCTGTCCAGACAGTCAAAGCGACACTGAAGCGTACTTCAGTGTCATCGAGACTGAACCAATCATAAGTGTA
>JBJFHK010000036.1:0-3547 GCA_051893535.1 Eubacterium sp.
ACACTGAAGCGTACTTCAGTGTCATCGAGACTGAACCAATCATAAGTGTAACACAGGCATTTTCTTTTTGCAACCGACAAAATCAATTCACAAGGAAAAATTTGGAAGCCTTCTCAAACGGCTCCCGTCCGCTCTGCGCAGACCGTTCCGGCGCCCGTGCTTTCCCATCTTCCGCAGATCCTCCGGCAGAAAAAAACAGGAGATCCTCCGCCACAGCCCTCCGGCTGCTGCGGAAAATCTCCCGGGCGGACCTTCACACGGAAAACCCGTCTTTTCTCATCGGTTCGCAAACTGATTTTACATCAATTAAAATAGCTGAATCTGCATGCCGTTATTTTACGGTTACGGCAACCCTGGCTCTGACGCCGTTGGTGCCCAGCACGTAAACATTGCACTTTCCGGCCTTCTTTGCCTTCACGACTCCTGTGCTGGAAACGCTGATGTTCTTTCCGTCTTTAATATAAACGTAACGGAACATTGCCGCATGGCCCTTCTGCAGAATTGCGCAGTTTGAGAACACTCCCTTTACCGCCGGCTGAATGCGGTAAGTCTTTCCGACCTTCAGGGTGACGGCGTTCTTGCGGACGCTGACACTCTTTACGTTGGTGTAGTTCACGTGCTTTCTCATGATGTTTCCGGCAATCGAGTGAACGGACAGGCTCTTCTTTACGACCTTCTTCTTTCCGTTCTTAATCTGGTATGCCGCGACATAATACTTATATGCCACGCCCTTCTTCAGTCCGGACTGCTTATACACTCTCGGCGCGGAAGCCTTCACATCCGCCACCTTCTTGAAATGATAAGTTTTCTTCGGTGTGTTGCAGTTTGCTTCATAGACGTAGTATCCGTCCACGTTGGTCAGCGGCGTCCAGGTAACCGTCTGGCGGCTGCTTCCGTTCGCGATAGCTTTCGGCAGCAGAATCCCCGTTACCTTCCTAGCCGTCTGCGGCTTTACGTTCTTGTTCCACTTGGCGTAGATGTGGAGGTCTCCCGTAACCGGCTTGCTGAAGTCGAACGGGATCGTGCACTCCGGATCGGAATACCATCCGTCGAACGTGTATCCCGGGCGGACCGGATCCTGAGCCGGCTTCTCTACCTTGCCCTGGTCATCCACCGTGATCTTGGTGGTTGTCTCCGGCTTATCCGTGGTCGGGTTATCCTCATGGATTGTAACCTCATGCTTCTGCGGCTGCTGCGGTTCTGTCGGCGTAGACGGGACATACGGCGTGTCCGGTGTGGACGGCTTGCTGACCTTGAAGCTGTAGGAGATCATATTGTCCCTGGATCCATCTGATGGCAGAGCGGCGTCACGGCCCTCCTTTCGCTGCTTGGCAGCGAAATACATATAAACTCGTCTATTATACGGTTTGTATTCGGTATTACCATCTGAATTTTTTTCCTCAAAAAACTTATCGTCAGAAATATTCCAGTCACAATATCCGCTTGCCGTTCCACGAAGTGTAATCTCGCTTTCCGGTTCTGCGTCAGATCTGACTGAAAGCCCAGAAATAGATACCTCGACATTGCTGGTGTCCACTTTATTGAACTTCGCAAGAATATCTTTCCAAAGTGTAGAATCGCCAATCAGAGCTGCATCCGGACGAACACGAATGACCAAACTTTTTTTCTTTGTAGTTGAATCCGTTTCAACCGTTGCCGAAGGTGTAAAGCCCTCAAGTCCTTTTAACGTTACACCCGGGTTATTTACGGTAACACCATCAGGAATATCCACTGTGAACACAAACTCTGAATCAATCTGTCCTGTCGTATTGTTATAGATTGAATCGATATGTTCTTTAGAATCAAATCCTGTTCTGGTTAAATCAAGTGTATCGCCATTTATATATCTTCTGATCCAAGATGCATTCAGCGTAAAGCCAAGATTGATTGCCTGTCCCTGCGAATATTCACCTACCGCGGACGAATTCTGATTCTCTGTCGATTTCAAATCCGCATAAGCAGTAAGTTTTGATGGTTCTTTAATCTCATCCTGCGTCAGTACATCACTCTCTTTAAATCCAAACGGATTAACCTTGGCTGGGATGGCGTCATTTGGACTTAAACTTTCATCCGGGATATTACTCTGACCAACTAAATAACCGAGGCGTTCAAATCCATCGTAATCGATTACCTGCATACTTAACGCATTCGGAGAAATTCCAGAACACGGCAGATTCTCTAAAACACTGCCAGTTTCATCTTCATTACTCGGTTTAAAGGATACGCCCTTGAGTGCAGTTTGATCTGGTCTTGTTAAGTATTTAGGAAACACCCCATAACAACCTTCTACGGTACCCTCCTCGAGGTCATTCCAGTATACATTTTTAATAACGGTGTCAGGTGACAGCCATTTCACAACAAGATCCCCATCTGCATCCGTGCTTGTGTCTCCTGTAAGACAAGCCAGTGCGTTATCGAATGAATATGTTGTATTGTCTCCGCCTTCGGTCTCGCCTGCATATGAGGACATCACCGGGATCATCGTCATTGCCACAATAATTGACAATACAATTATTACAGATTTCTTTACTATTCTCTCCATATTACAACACCTGCTTCGTCAAATTCATCGAACCATTGCCTGAAGTGGTAATATGTACGATTTCACCTTTACCGAAACCACTGCATTTATATAAGGAGCAAAGTCCCGAACCGCTGACGGTTCCCAGTGTATCAGATGTTGCGTTAGCAGCCGTTGCATCAACAGAATATGGGATATTTACTTCAATTTTATGATTGCTCTGCCCCTGTTCGCTCGCTACAAGATCAAAGAAGCCTTTATAATCATTCCAATTTCCCAGTTTAATGGTGATGGTAACTGTATTCTCCTCATTGTTATATGATTTGGTTATCCCGCTGACCGTTGCGGTATTCTCCTCTGCACGAATCGCATTTTCGTCAATATGGACATTAGAAGGGAATTTAACGGTATACTGTGCAGTCGGGAATACACCACCCTGATCAAACATGACAATATTTTCATACTTACGACCTTTGTAATCAGTTTTGCCCTTAATATCCTTCTGATAGATCTCGTATGCACCCGCAAACAGATCTGCGGCCTCCACAGAACAATTTACACTGCCTTCGTATTTGTTATTATTGGGATTCAAGGAAGCATTACTGACAGTAATTGTCTTGTCGAGATCGACAGTACCGGTGATCTTTTTCGGATGTTTGAATATATCCTTTGTTACATGAAGATCACTTATTACCTTATAATCTGACGGCTGCATCGTCCCCGCAAACACCGCGGAAGAAGACAGCAGAAACACCGCTGCAACGGACAGGGCCAGCACCAGGCACAGCAGCGCCCTTGCCGGCTTGCGTCTTACTGAAGACATAACGTACTCCTTTCTGAAACATTCAGATGCGTCACGCCCTGCCTTCCATCGCAGTAATCATTTCTGCCGATTGAAGAAATCTGATTCAAGATATAAAACGACCCCCCCAATTTGCCTGAAATTCAGCCATTTCTGGAGGAAGGCCAGTTCATGATGATCTTATTAAAATTAGCTCGCGTACGTAAATCCGTACGTTCTATATA
>JBJFHK010000037.1:0-3545 GCA_051893535.1 Eubacterium sp.
AGGCAGCCTGTATCTTGTTGTCGCATTCCTGAGTTTGCGGTCAATCTTGTACTTTCAGGCACGTTTACGCCAGAGTTCCTCAATCTTCTGGTGCGGACGATCCGGTGTTTTTCACACTGCTTGATGTTCGCACTCGGGGCTGAACCTCCCGCAATCTGACTTCGCGACATAGTGTCGCGAAGTGGTTCTAGTTCTCAAAAAGGAGAAGCAGGGAACTCCAAACGGAATTGCCCTGCTTGCTTCTCATTGTTAGCCTGTAAACATAATAGCAAATCTCCGGATTTTGTCAAGATAAAGATAGCAAATTTATGGAGAGCAGGGAAGTGCATCCAGTTTTTCAACACGGAGAGCAACTACCTGAAGGCTGTCACTTCCATTTGACTGTAAATGCCCGGTGATAGATACCGGATCATCTACAGTCAGAATCTGCGATAAGGTGATCGCGTAATTGTATGTTACGGTAATTGGTATATAGTTTCCGGTCCTCATATGCCGTGACTTCTTCGGCGGAGCAGTGTAGACCGTAAATGTTCCGGTTTTCTGGTATTTGTTGTCCAGTAGACCTGATTTTATCCGGATACTGGAAGATACCCTTCCGGTAATCACAAAGGTATTCATATATTTTCTCCTTAAAATTCTTCCCAGTTAAAGCCTTTGGAAAGGAATTTTCTTGCATTGCCATTTTTACTGCGCAGAGACAGAAGCACTTCATTGCAGTCCTTTAATTCATTTGGACGAGCATCGATAATTCTGCGCTTTTCTCCAAAATCATTTCGGATAGTTTCTGCTGCTTTTTCTCCTGCATCATCGTTATCCGTATGGATGATGATTGTATCTGCGTCCGGATGTCTCTGAAGCCAGTTGTCAAGCGGCTTTATCGCTGATCCGTCAAGAGACAGATACAGACCGTCAAGCGGCAGATCGGCAAGTGTAGCAATCGTCATGTAACTCATTGCATCAATCGCGGACTCAAAAACATGGATTGTGCGGGCCGCAGAACGGCCCAAAGTAAACGCATAACGCTTAATCGAGCCTTTCAAATCTCCTTTAAACACCTTTCGTCCGGTGCTTCTGAGCGATGCGCTCTTTGGTGTACCGTAATCGTCATATGCCACAAATACGCAATTATGGTGCTTTGCATCTTCGTAAAGTTTAACGTCTGCCATAGCATCAGTCACAATCTGACGGTCAATCCCGCGTTTTTCTGTGAGATAATTGACAGACCTGTCCCAATTCCTTGAGAATGGGGGAAGTTTTATGCCGCCAGGAACCGCCGGAAAATAGTTATCCGGCAGAGACTTATGTTTTACGGGCATCATCCCTGTAATAAACTCTTCCAGACGTCCTGCAAGCCGAAGCAGAAACTTCATGGCATCCGTAAATTTATAACCAACGTATTTGATCAGAAAATCAATTGCGTTGCCGCCGACTTCCTGACTGAACCAGTACCATCCTTTGATGGGATGGATTTTGAGCGACTGATGGTCCACAAGATGGTATTCGTGATAAGATTCCTGTTCGTATCGAATACCGAGTTCGTCGCAAATCCTGAGTACGTTTACGTCTCTTGCCGACTGCACGGATGCAGGGCATATACTGAGTTTATCGGCTAACAATGTAAACTCCTTTCGATAGAAAAAGCGGACGTTGCAGCGTCCGCTTTGGTTTGGTTATAACTTATGAAAATGCTCTTTTAAGAGGACTTCGATTAACATGAGTTTGTCTTCTGCTGAACCCTCAAAATCATCGGGGAAACATGCGTTAATTGCTTCTGCATCTTTCTTCTTGAATGACAGCGTTGAAGTCTTTTCAGGCGGTTTTTCAAGCCTTTGGATGGCAGATTCAAACGTACTGTCCGCTGTTTCTGCAATCTCTTCGATGCTTCCTGCCGTAACCTTAATGTCGTTTTGGATAAGCCGAAGGACTATGGATTGTTTCTCTTCGTCCAGTCCCGATGCAAGGTAGGCCGCGTTGAAAGACAGCTTCTTTTCGTCCAGTGCATCAAGCAGGGGGCTTGACAGGTTATTCAATCGGATGTACCGCTGAACCGTCCGAAGACTTTGTCCGGTGATTTCCTCAATCAGTTTATCTGCTTCGCTGTCTTTCACTCCCTGATGCTTTAATGCATCGTATTCGGCTTTCCATGATCTTGCCTTTTCTGACGGAAGCCATGTTGTCCGCTGACAGGTGTTTGTCAAAACCATCAGCAGATCCGCACGATCATCGTCAAGGTCGGTGACTTTTGCCGGAATGGTAGTTTTCCCTGCATCTTCTGATGCCAGTCTGCGCCGATGTCCGGAGATACACTCATACGGTTTTTCCTTTCCGGGGGTCCTGCGGACCAGAATCGGCTGCTGAACGCCGTAATCATGGATGCTTTTAACCAGTGCCTTCCATTCTTCTTCCGGTTTTCTTCTGACCTTGAAGGTGTGATTGTGATAGTCTGCAATCTCAGACAGAGGAAGGTCTAAGATCGTCCCATCGCTCTGCTCTTCTGTAGAAGGCGAGGTGAGGTGAGTGTCAGGGATGCTGAAAAACTTGCTGACTGCCGCATTAGCGGCATCGTTAAGATTCTTAGTCATTCTCATTTCCTCCCTCCTGAAGTTCCTCTAAGAAATCCTGATAATCAAGCGTGGCGTTTGCCTTTTTTGCATCGGTGAACATATCAGCTTGAAGAAGCGCGACTTCTCTGATTGCAACGCTTTCGCGGATATGCGTGTCAAAGACCTTTGTGCCGATCTCCTGTGCGGCAATCTGCATCTGCTGAAGCATGACAGTGCTGATCTTCTGACGTTTAGACCATTTTGTCACCAGAAGTCCGCTGATTGTAAGATCCGGATTACAGTATTTCCGCACGTTCTGTACCAGAAGATTCAGCTGAGACAGGCCCTGCAGTGAGTAGATGTCAACAGCCATCGGGATAATCACAGACGATGCCGCTGTCAGCGCATTGACCGTCAGAATGCCGAGTGTCGGCGGCGTGTCAATGATAATGTTGTCATAGCGGTCTCTGACTTCTTCCAGAGCTTCTCTGAGCATGAACTCTCGTCCAGTCTGGGTGAAGTCCATATCGGCTCCTGCAAGACTGATGCCGCCCGGAAGTACATCGTATCCGAGAGCAGTCGTTTCGATAATTTTCGATGCATTGGCTTTGCCCTTAAACACATCGTAAATACTGCCTTTTGTTTCTAAAGGACTGATGCCACTAGACATCATCAGGTTCCCCTGAGGATCAAGGTCAATCGCAAGTACGCGTTTTCCCTGTTTCGCAAGTCCAGTAGCTAAAGCTACGGAAGTCGTTGTCTTTCCGACGCCACCTTTTTGATTGCAAATCGTAATTGTTTTCATCTTGGTATCCTCCCTTAATTCGACCAATAAAAAACCGCAGAATTGAATCTGCGGAAACGGTTAACTTATTTAATTTTGCATCATATTTTCCACACAAATTTTTTGTACGATAGGGAAGTAGATGCATGGAGTGCTGTCATGAAGCAGTGGTCTCCAAAACCACGTGCCGAGGGTTCAAATCCTTCTGCCCCTGCCAA
>JBJFHK010000038.1:0-3541 GCA_051893535.1 Eubacterium sp.
TTGATCCGGAAAGCCTCATGCGTTGATAAAAAGAATGTTATTCCGGCGAAAAACAGATGTAAGAAATTCTGACACGAAAGTATTCGGTATTTCCCGTCTGGCCTCTTATAATCAGAAATGAAGGAGAGCAAATCGCGGTTAGGGGGACTTCAGCCCGAGTTTCGGATGGACGTATTCGTAGCAAGCTCAAGGCGTTCGCTTATCAATCCGTTTTCTTACTATCGCCTTTTTGAATTCCAAAGAAATAGTGTGAGGATTGGAAATGAATGTTGACATGAACGCAACGCTATGCCAGTATAACTAACGAAATGAGATATAGCAATAGGTAATGAGAGAGGGAGAATATTGATAAATTATCGTGAACTTGCGGAAGAGTTCGTAGCGATGCATGCCAATACACCAAGACTTCGAACAACAAAAGAGATTGAAGAGTTTTCCAGAGGCGAGATGCAGGCTATGTACTTGATCAGCAGCAGTTCAGGGGATGTGCATCCCGGCGATATCACCAAGGCTCTTATGGTTTCAACGGCGAGAACAGCAGCGATGCTGAAAGCGTTGGAGCACCGTGGACTGATCGTCCGGGAGACAGATCCATATGACAGCCGTCAAGTGATTGTAAAACTGACAGATAAGGGGAAGGATTTTGTTGACAGACGCCGAGAAGAAGTGATTGCCAGAACCGTGAAGATGTTTGAATATCTTGGGGAAGAGGATGCCAAAGCTTTTGTCCGGATTCAGAAAAAGCTGATCGATTCCGGTGTGGAGTGGAGATAAACCTGTTCTGACAACGGGTAATAAATTATGCGCTGACGTATGCGGCTGTTTGCTGAAGCAGCCGCATGTATTTAAGATAAATAGCTAACGAAATTAGCAATAACATTACGAATGAGACCAAATGAAAGAACAGCAGGCAGCGATTCATGTAAAGAATTTTGTGAAGAACTATGGAAGCTTTCAGGCAGTGAGAGGCATCAGCTTTGATGTAGAGCCAGGTGAGATTTTTGGCTTTGTAGGCCCGAACGGTGCTGGCAAGAGCACGACGATCAATACTCTGTGTACGATTCAGCCGAAGACATCCGGAGAGGTTCAGATCTGTGGTCATGATACGCAGAAAGAGATGGAAGAAGTGAGAAAATGCATCGGCGTTGTGTTCCAGGACATTACATTGGATGCGGGTATGACCGTTGAGGAGACGCTGTGGTTACACTGTGAAATCTATGGTGTACCGAAAAATGAAGTACAGGACAGAATAGATTTTGTCCTGGAACTTGTAGATCTGAGCGAGCAGAGAAATAAGCCGACTGGAGCACTGTCCGGCGGGATGAAGAGAAGGGTGGAGATTGCGCGGGCAATGCTGCATTTTCCAAAGGTGCTCTTTTTGGATGAGCCAACGACAGGCTTGGATCCGAAAAGCCGGGAGAACGTGTGGAACTACATCTATGATTTACAGCAAAAGCAGGGCACCACAATTTTCCTGACGACGCACTATATGGAGGAAGCAGAAGTCTGTACGCATATGGCAGTCATGCAGGCAGGAAGAATTACGGCAATGGACACCCCGACTCACTTGAAACAGGAATATACAGGAACGTATTTGGATTTGTCCTGCATGGATGAGAGAGAAGTATCAGATATCCTTTTGAAAGAAGGGGTATCGGCTTACGCTTTTGGTGACCGGCTTCGTGCAAAGGTGGACAGTACGGGTGAAGCCGTTTTCCTTCTTGACAGATTGAAGGGGAAAATCACGGATTTTGAATTCAGGCATGGCACGTTAAATGATGTGTTCCTGACGCTTACATCGAATCAGGATCGCAGTGTGTGAAGCAGATGAAAGTATTATAAGGAGACTGACAATGAAGCAAAGCAAAGAAAATTACTGGCTGATGGATGCACCCGTTGCAAAAGCCATATGGCACATGGCGATTCCTCTGATGTTAGGAATATTCATCTTTCAGGCAAAGAGAGAAGGTACACCTGCTGTAATTATGTCAGTGATGAGGGGTATTATTCTCATACCTGCAATTGCTATTGGGAATTATCTCTTGAAATTAAACGGTGTTATTTTTTCTCTGCTCATTGCTGAAGCTATTCCATGCATTACAGGCTTTGTATTATATATAAGCGAACAAAAACATTGGAAAATCGGAAGTTTACTATTCGAAAAGAAAAATTCTAATACGGAGGGACAGAAAATATGAGAACAGTTATTGCTTTAACAAAAAGAAATTTAACAGCGTATTTTAGAAATAAAATAGGACTTGTAACGTCGCTGATTATGCCAATTGTTATGCTTCTGATGTTTGGCTTTATGATGAAAGTCGCAGATACCGGTATTTCTTCACCGATGAATTATCTCATTTCCGGAATGGTGCTTATGATTGTATTTCAGGGAGCAATCAGCAATTCCAACTCTGTTATGAACGATATGGCATCTGGATTTATGAAGGAAATTATCGTAGCTCCGGTCAGACGCACATATATTGCACTCGGCAATATCCTGTCTGCGGCGGTGGTGGCATCTATTCAGGGATTTCTGGTGCTGCTCCTTGGGATTGCGGCGGGCTTCCGGACCACGCCATCGGCCTTTGCTTTCATGCTTCTCCTGATGCTCCTTGCAGGAGTTATTTCAGCTGCGTCGGCGCTTCTTCTCGAACTCATCGCCAAGAATCAGTCCACATACCAGATGCTTTCCATGTTTCTGATGATTCCGCTGATGTTTCTCTCCGGGGCCTATATCCCGACAACCATTCTGCCGAGAGTGGCACTTCCATTTGTCTATATCAATCCATTGACGTATCTTACCGCCGCATTTCGCTATATCTCTCTCAACATGGAATCGATGTCAATGAGCGAGCTCGTTTCGCAGGGAGTGGCATTCCCTGTCGGTTCGTTTGTCATTACACCCGTGATCAGTTGGATCTTTGTCATTGGTATCGGAACTGTAGTCTTTTTGTTTTGCGTCCGAAAATTTCAAACGGTAGATCTGTCAGCGGTTAAGGCAGTCCATTTTCACAGATGAGCAGGAAACAAATTGTGTAATCTGGAGCGTGGGATGAGAACCTTATATCAGCTCTTTAAAGCTCCTCTAATGCGGCTGGAAGAAAAGGGGGAAATAGCTTGGCGTTAGTAACAAAACGGGTTGATAAGCAATAATTGCATCTTACAGTTGTTGGGGCCGGGTAATAAGGACTCTGTTAAATCCTGACAGTATGGATTTATAAACATGTGCTGCCAAAAGCAACAATGAAATTAACCGGTTAAATTATGAAAACTTTGATGTCAGGAATTCTGACACGAAAGTTCTGGGCGTCTTCCGAATATCTTTATATAATCAGAGATGAAGAGGAACAAGCCATTATACCTCATCACATTGCGGCAATAAGAGTATCGATGCAGCCTTGCTATTATTTTAGCAAGAAAGGCTTGAGAAAAATATTGCCCGGAATATCAAAGACGGATGTAAGAGAAGAGGAGGAAGAACGGGAAAAAGAATCTCTGCAACAAATGCGGAGGATTACATCAAATTGACAACAAGTCCATC
>JBJFHK010000039.1:0-3526 GCA_051893535.1 Eubacterium sp.
ACGGCCTGACGAAGCCCCTGTGGGAAGGCGCAACACCTTCCTGCAGGGGCTTTCGTTTGCCTTGGGACAGCGTTTGGACGGGGCAGCGGGAGAAGAGAAGCTGTTGCCACTGTCCCTGTATAGAGCAAGCCCCGCTGCCGAAGATCCTTTCTGGCAGCGGGGTTCTAACATGATTCCGGACTGCTTCAGAACTCCGCGTTGAACCAGCGGATGAACTCGTTAATGGTCATCAGTTGGATCACCTTTCCCCGTTCCCGATACTTCAGCCAGTCCTCGTCGATCCGGTTCTGAAGCCATCGGCGGGCACCCGGCTTGTATCCGCCTCCGTCCACGACAAAGACAATCTCTTTTTCCGGGTACTGATAGATGCCGTTGAGAAGCATGTAGGGATATTTTTCATCGACGGAACCGGCGGACTGCTGCCATTTGGCTTCGACCCGCACGGCCCGTATGCAGGACTGCTGATCGGAGCTGACAGCGGCCTTGTCGTAGATCACGAACTCCGTCTTTCCGGGCTGCTCGTAGATCGTTGTAAAGGGGACGTTGCGGATCACGTAACGGTCGCGCCCTTTCAGCAGATCCGGGCGCTTTTCCAGCTCCTTATTCTGGAACACGGCAAACCCGTGCCGCTCAAAGATCGGAATCATGGTGTCTTCGAAAATATGCCCCTGCATGTTGGCGAGGCTTCCGCCCTGGATTGATTCCTTCGCCATCAGACTCCGCCTCCTGTCCGGTAGTTGGTGATGATCACTTCTTCCCCGGTCCGCCCGGATGCGTTGCGGTTGACCATGCGCTTCACCGGCACAGTCCGTATCTCGTAGTCCTGATAGAGCTCCCGGATCAGCGCCGTATTGCTGTTCGCGAGAAGACAGGACACGCCCCGCCCGGTCAGGTCGGCAAACAGGGATGCCAGCCGCCGGTGATCCGCCTCGGAGAACCCGCCGGCCTGATAGGCGTCGAACGTGTCGGCATACGGCGAGTCGAAAAACACGAAATCCCCTGCTCTGGCGGACGATACAGCCGATTCAAAGTCCCCGCACAGAAGACCGGCACCCTTCAGCATAACGGATACGGCACGCAGGTTATCGGGAGAGTAAGCATTCACGGACGCTTTGTGGGCGGGCGGCACATTGTACCGGCCTGCCTTGCTCATCCGGTACAGGCCGTTGAAGCCGGCCTTGTTCAGAAAAATCAGCAGGGCCGCCATATCAGGGTCGTTCTGATGTTCGCGGATTTTGGCATTGAACCGGTCGCGCAGGGCAAAATAATAGCCGGTACGCTCTCTGTCGGATGTCCCGCTGTTATAGGTGTCCTGATACCGGCGCAGGGCTGCCTCGACCTGCTCCGGGGTATTGCGGACGGCGGTATACATGCCAATGAGCTGCGGATTGCAGTCGTTTAAGACCGCTTTCGGAGGATTAACGGCAAGGTATACGGCACCTCCGCCGAGAAACGGTTCAAAGTACGTGCCGTAGTGACGGGGCATCAGCGCTTCAATCACCGGCAGAAGCTGCCGTTTGCCGCCGACCCACTTAATGATCGGATCTGCCATAAACATCTTCCTTTCCG
The DNA here is from genome assembly GCA_051893535.1 of Eubacterium sp. Classification (GTDB taxonomy): domain Bacteria; phylum Bacillota; class Clostridia; order Peptostreptococcales; family Anaerovoracaceae; genus Aminicella. The sequence goes on from JBJFHK010000039.1 coordinate 1,570, forward strand.
GCAGACGGATATCGTTTGTTTGTCTGCCGTAGGGAATATGTCAGAAATTTTGACAGCAGCCGTGCGAGACGGAGCGCTCCCGGCCCGTTTTCCGGGCGGCCGGTTTTTGCAACAAACTTGAGGACGCAATCTGCAACCTTGGGGAAGCGGTAGCGGCGAAACGGCAGCGGAATGGCAGCTTCTTCGGGGGAGGGGACAGTCACTTGCGGTTTTGAAAAAAAGGAACAAAAAAAACGAATGCTAAGGAGAAGATAAGAATGTGCGGAAATTTTTTACTCATTGCGGGGACGGTTGCGGGGACTTTTCATTCTCTTTTGCTCCTGTCTTTTGTCCTCTGTCCGTCGTAACTCCGCCTGGTATGATACACTGGAAAGAGAAACAGGCTTTTCGTCTGCCCGGATGTTTCCGGAAGACCCTCTGCACGTGCTGGAATCTGGCATACTGACTATGCAACAGATCGCACACCCGGAAACCAGCAGGAACAGGACGGAACTGACGGAACGTTGGGCGGAACAGGGAAACAGGCGAGGGCATAGCTTTCGCCAAGGCAGGAACAGGAAGAAACTGACGGAACTTTATTTTAAGGAGGTAGCTGTATGGATACACATGCACAGATCGAAACAAAGCTGGTGCCGGCGGAGCCGACGTTTGTTGTGGTGGATTACAACCGGTCGCCCAGACTGGAGGCGGAAATCGAGCGGCAGGGGTTTACGATTTATGAGTCGTATCTGTTTTCTTCGTTTTTTACCAGTAACCCGGAAAACAATCCGAATGGCTGGACGGCGCGGGATGTGGATAACATCTGCGACAAAGCGTATGGTGATTTGTGGGAAGCGGGGCTGACACCCGGTGTCATCAAGGTAAACGCGACCCCGGAGTCTGTGGTCGCGCTTGACCGGGAAATCATGCGGAAGCGGCTTGGCGCTGTTATGGGAGGTGTTGGGGAATTTTCGGAAAACGACCTCGCCACACTCCGGCTGGACGGCGTAGACGAGGAGACTCTTCGAGACGTCGAAGAACAGATCAAAGAAAGCCGCAAAAAGAGGCGCGAGGATTCCGATTACATGGAGGATTCGGACGAACCGGATGAACTGTGATCCGGCGTAAGAGGGGCTGCTGTACCAAGTGGTACGGCAGCCCTTTTCTGTGCAGAGGGAGAGTGCCGTCCGTTTCGATGTCTGCGTTTCTGACATACTTCAGAAAAGATAAATTTGAAGGAGGATATATACAAATGGGTTCAGCCGGTATGGATATCGAACACGAGAAGTGGAAGGACAAAGTACGTTCCTATCTTATGATCACGAGGCAGATGTCACCCAGAGAGCGTACCGAAAAGCTGACCGCTCTGTTTCGGGCGCTGGAAGACAATGGAAACTCACACTTTGCGGAGAAGCACTGCGGAATTTCTTTATCCGCCCTCCTGCAACAAATCAGGGAAAAAGAACAGAACGATTCAGCCGGATTCCGTCCGAATGCGGAATATGCCGCCTCCGCGTTTTCTTCCGACCGTGACATGGAAGAGTGTCTGATGGAGACACTGCGGATGCATCTGGATGACATCTACCACAAGCTGGATCGGACGCAAAACGGCAATACGTTTGTGATCGATCATGTATTCGACGATTTGGAATATCCGGCTGCCGGGTATCAGATACATCATACGGGCCTGAACCTGACTGATGGTTCGAAACTCCGGGAGATGGAAAGCAACGTGACCCGCCTTATTCTGCGCCGGGACGTACATGCCCCGCTCGGGTTCACGCTTGTGACAGCATATCCGCTGATTGAGCGCAGGCATATCCATGAGATCCAAAACGCGATGGATCGAAACGGCGAGAGAAGCACCATCACCCTCCGGGAGACGGGTCGCGACTTGCGCCCACTGGTTCAGGCGGAAGAGCAGTACCGGGCCGCTACGCCGATGCGGCAGGTATTCCTTGACCACATGGCGGACCCG
>JBJFHK010000040.1:0-3525 GCA_051893535.1 Eubacterium sp.
GTATGATTCAGTGTTGTGGAATGACTATACAAAAATAACTGGGAATATATTCCATTCAGCCGTAAAATCCTGTTTTAAACCCTGTATAAATGATGAATAATCGAAATCGCGGCAGAGGCAGCGATAATCGGCAAAAGACAGTATACTGTGTACACATATTTCAATTTTTTCCCCCTGCAGCAGACTCATACAGACCAAAACAGAAAAACTCCCTTCACCATCAACAGTGCTTTGTTTTTCACTGTCTCTGGTAAAGGGAGTATCTCACAGAATTATTTCAGGTTCTCCGGATTCAGACCTTCAAGCTCCGGAACGACGAAGCGGCCGTCTTTTCTGATCAAACGGTCATCGAACCAGATCTCTCCGCCGCCATACTCCGGGCGCTGGATCAGAACCAGATCCCAGTGAACTGCGGATTTATTTCCGTTCGGCGCGTCTTCATAGCACATTCCCGGAGTCAGATGGATGCTTCCGCTGATCTTCTCATCAAACAGAATATTCTTCATCGGCTTCAGCACGTACGGATTCAGACCCAGAGAGAATTCTCCGAAATATCTCGCGCCTTCATCCGTATCCAGATATTTATTGATCCGCTCATCGTCATTGCATGTGGCCTTGACGATCTTTCCGTTTTCAATCTCAAAACGGACATCTTCATAAGTAAATCCGCCAATAGCAGACGGGGTGTTATACTGGATCACGCCGTTCATGGAATCCTTCACCGGTGCCGTGTAAACCTCTCCGTCCGGAATATTCATATCGCCGGCGCACTTCACAGCCGGAATCCCCTTGATGGAGAAGGTCAGATCCGTTCCCGGACCGACCAGGTGAACTTTGTCCGTGCGGTTCATGAGATCCTGCAGGGCATCCATTTCCTTATTCATCTTAGAATAGTCCATGGTGCAGACCTGGTAGAAGAAGTCCTCAAAGGCTTCCTGGCTCATGTTGGCGCTCTGTGCCATGGCCGGGGACGGGTGGCGCAGAATGACCCACTTGGTGTGATCGACGCGTTCATTCAGGGCCGGCAGCATCATCTTCTCATACAGATTCATCTTCTCCGCCGGAACGTCCGTGAATTCGCCGCTGTTTTCCGGCGCGCGCACCCCGATGTAGGCATCCATCTGCTTCATCAGGTACAGCTCCGCATCGTCCATCATCCTCAGCTGCTCCTCGTCACAGCCCATAATGACCTCACGCTCAACCGTGGAATCACTGGCATGAACGAAAGGACGGCCGCCCGCCTTGTAAATCTCCTTGATAACCTGGCGGACCAGCGGAACACATTCCTGTCCGGTGTAGCTGACCCAGACCTTCTCCCCCGGCTGGATTCTCGTGGAATAGCCGACCAGAATCTGTGCAAGTTTTATATCTCTGCTGTCTATCATCTCACATGGCTCCTTTCCCTGCATGGTGATTTTTATCTGTGTACACCCTGCTATTATACCATGTTCTGCGTGCCCTGCGTCCCGCTGACTCTCCGCGGCTCACTCTCAATGACCTTCGGCTTGTAAATGACCTCTCCGACATTGTAAATCGTGACGAAAGCGTCCGGATCGATCTTCGTGACGAAGCTGATCAGCTTATTGTACTCTCCACGCTCCACGATAACCTCAAGTTCCGGGTGAACCTCGTTGCTGTAGGCGCCGATCTGCTGATACATGGACGCGCCGCTGTGCAGCTCATGCAGCACGAAGTCCTTGATTTCCTCCACATGTGTGGACACGATGCAGACTTTCTTCCTGTTCTTCATGCCAAAAATTATATGATCAAGGATGATGCCGTTCAGGTAGGTTCCCAGCAGACTGAGGACGCCCGTCTTCGCGTCATAGACAAAAAATGACGAGACAGAGACGCAGGCGCCGGCAACGGCCATTCCCGTACCCAGCGGAATCCGGAAATACTTATTCAGCATCATAGAAATGACATCCAGTCCTCCGGACGAAGAATTCCTTACAAAGAGGATCGCCAGACCGAAGCTGACAACGAACAGATAGCAGATCAGATCCAGAAAACTCTCATGCATGATGCCGTGATAATCCGGCAGAAGCTTCTCGTAAAATTCGATGACCAGCGACAGCAGAATCGACGTGTAAACCGTCTTTGCCGCGAACTCCCTGCTGACAAAGAAATAAGCAAGGATCAGGCACAGGATATTCAGCACCATAGTCCAGGCACCGACCGAAAGCCCGACCGGAACCAGCTTCACCAGAACTACCGCAAGTCCCGAGACACTCGCCACCGCCAGATGACTCGGCATCATAAAGAAAAATACCGCCGACGCCGCAATCCAGGTTCCCAGCGTCAGCATAAAGAAATTCACCAGCTTGTCTTTCATCATTTCCCCCATACATAACAACAATGCATATTTCATAAAACCAAGGATGTATTGTATGGAATAAGGGCCAGTTTTTCAAGCATCAGCCAGCGAAATTGTTTCTGTGCACGAGAAAATATCAATATTTATCCAGTTTATTGTTCGTTATCATTAATTTTAGTTTTCGATTCCATTGAAAAAGACAATGTCAAAATAGCGAGTGTCCACGGCTGTGCTTCGGCAGACTGCAAGATAACCTAAGGAAATTGCAGCGAGGTATACTGTATAATAATCGCGTTTTTTTATTCCGCCTCTTCCCTGGTCCCGTCTTATCATCTCCATCCCCGCCGTTATTTCATTGGAAAAGGAAAAGCCCCGCGCTCAGAACGAATCCTGAGCCGGGGCTTTTCCCTGCAATGTTTCATGAAAAAGAGAGTTTATGATTTAATTCACTTGTCATTGGGATCGGCACTTCCCTTTGACGAGTATTAATATAGCAGAGTGATGTGTAAACAATAAGAATAAGTTTGAACGCTGTGTGAATGCTGTGGGGAGAAAAATCCCTCTTGACAATTATATCTAATTAGATGTATTATCATCGCAAAGAAAAAAGAAAATGAGTACAGAAAGGAGGATGCCTTTGAAAGACAGTTCCATCATCATCGGCCTGCACCGCATCGTCACCGACCTGGACCGGGAAACCGCAAAAATCAGCGGAAAGTACGGCCTCACCCTGGGACAGTTCGCCGTCCTGGAAGTGCTTTACCATAAAGGTGATCTGACCGTCGGCCAGGTAAAGGAAGCGATCCTGAGCAGCACCGGGACCATTCCCGTCATCATTAACAACCTTGAAAAGCAGAATTTTGTCCGCCGCGTACAGGACCCCGCCGACAGGCGCCGCAGCATCGTGCAGCTGACCGCTTCCGGCCGCAGCCTGATCGAGAAAGTCTACCCGGAGAACGAGCAGATGTTCCGGGATAAATTCAGCGTATGGAGTAAGGACGAGCAGCGCGAGCTTCTCCGCCTCCTCCTGAAATACCGTGACACGCAGAAGGCCTGATTTCCGCTTCGGCAAAACCCGCCCGGCCAGGGGAAAACGCCCGCAGGCCGCCGGCAGCAGCCGCTCCGGGACAGAAAAATAACAAACAAAAAGCAAACCCATAATCCAAGCCAGAAATAAAGGAGAACAACCATGAAATACAGACAGGTAA
>JBJFHK010000041.1:0-19800 GCA_051893535.1 Eubacterium sp.
TATATGATTGGACGCAGTAAATGCATAATGTTCCCCCTCTGTGTCACGACTTCATGATATATTGTCCGGCCTCGGAATATCTGCCGGGCGCTTCTTTTCCGGAATCCGGAAAATGCATTCCGGTTTCCTGTCTTTCCGGATTAGTTCATTGCCAGAATCTGGTCTGCTGTTTCGGAAAGATGCATAGAATTGGATGCCTTCAGCAGAATGGCATCACCGTCTTTCAGCAGTTCCGGAAGAGCGGCTTCAAGCTTCTCCTTATCCGGGAACCACTTCACATTTTTCAAACCGCCTTCTTCCGCAGCTTCTGCGATGTTTTTTGCCAGACTGCCTGCGGCAAGCAGCAGGTCGATTTTCTTTTCCGCTGCATGCAGGCCGACATCCCGGTGGCCCCGCACTGCCTCATCGCCCAGTTCGTACATTTCCCCCAGGATGGCCACATGCCGGGCAGCTTCTGTATTCATCAGCGTGTCAATCGCCGACTTCATGGACACCGGCGCCGCGTTGTATGTGTCGTCAATGACGGTGAAGCGTCCGTTTTTCTCGAATTTCAGGCGTTTTCCTGTCAGATCCTGCAGTTTCTCCAGGCCATGCTTCGCATCTTCCAGTGTGCAGCCCAGAGTCGAAGCTGCCGCGCAGGCAAGAGCGGCATTGATCGCGTTATGACTTCCGTTAACAGCCAGGTGGATCTTTACGGAATCCTCTCCGTGGTGCAGGCAGAAGCTGATGCCTTCTCCGCCTTTTTCTTCAATCTGGTCGACGTAGAAATCCTGACGGTCTGTCTTTCCAACGGTAATCACCTCATAGTCTCCGTGGATTTCTGTTCTGTCCAGCATATCGCAGTCCTCATTAATGACCAGGGTATTCTCCGGTCCGAAGAAATCTGTGATTTCCATCTTGGCCCTGCGGATATTTTCTCTGGTCTTCAGATACTCAATGTGCTGAATACCGATATTGGTGATTACGGCAGTATCTGGACGGACAATCCTGGAAATGTCGTGAATCTCACCCCTTGCAACCATTCCTTCTTCCAGTACGGCAGCTTCCATACTGGAGTCCAGACCAAATATGGCAAGCGGTGTTCCAATAGTGCTGTTCAGGTTTTTCTGTGCACGTCCGGTTTTAAACCGTTCGGAACAGATGGCCGCGGTCATGTCGCGTGTGGAAGTTTTTCCCACACTTCCTGTTATGCCGATTCTCTTTACGTTTATCCGGTCAAGATAGTATGCGGCAAGATCCTGTGACGCCTTTACGGAATCCTCCACCAGGATGACGGCCGGTCCGCTGACTCCCTCTGCCGCCTCTTTTTTCATGGTAAATACGGCGGCCGCACCTTTTTCTGCAACCTGCGGAATGTACTTGTGGCCGTCCGTCCTTTCTCCAATGATCGGAATAAAGAGATCGCCTCTCTGCAGCTCTCTGGAGTCTGCGCTGACGCCGGTGATATACCCTTCTGAAGGTCCCGCGATCAGCTCTCCATGTGCTGCATCAATAATTTCTTTAATGGAAATTTTATCCATGTTTCTGCCTTTCCTGCGCTGCTGCGCCGTTTTTTCTGCATATATTTTACCGACAGACTGATTCTGCCCCAGTGCAGAACTGTTATTCACGGTAAATATATACGGTTGTGCCGCGTTTCACGACTTTCCCTGCCTTCGGATACTGGGCCTTTACAGTGAACTTGCCGCTACCGGATGGGGATACCTTGACCTTCAGTCCAAGTTTTTTCAGCTTTGCTTCTGCTTTTACAGAAGACAGGCCCGTAACATCCGGAATCGTAGAAATTGAAGAACTCAGTTTCTTTTTCTCCGATGACGTGTAATGAGGAGCGATTTCCTCATACTGCAGGGCTTTCTTTAAGAATGCCTTTGCAATCGGTCCGGCAGTCTGAGCACCGTAATGAACACCCTTCGGGCTGTCGACAACAACCAGGACTGCGAGTTTCGGGTTATTCATAGGCGCCATTCCGATAAAGGAGGAATATGTGTCGTTGGAATACCCGCCGTTTACGGCCTTGTTCGCGGTTCCCGTCTTTCCTCCGATGCTGTATCCGGCAATCTTGACGGTGCTTCCGCTTCCCTTGTTGACCTCGTATTCCATGATTTTACACATTTCAGAGGCTGTTTTCTTAGACATTACCTGGCGGACCTTCTTTACCGGGAAGGTTTTCACGGTCTTTCCGCTGGAATCAGTCATTTTCTTTACGATCCTCGGCTTCATCAGTACACCGTTATTTCCGATGGAGGAAATCGCGGTGATCAGCTGAAGCGGGGTTACCGCAATTCCCTGGCCGTAAGCCATGGTTGCCAGATCTACCTTGCTGATTTTACTTTTGTTCTTGATAATCGCAGATGTTTCCGCAGGCAGATCTACATGGGTCTTATCGGTAATCCCGAACAGATGTAGATAATTATAGTACTTGTTTTTGCCGAGTTTCAGTGCAAGCTGAACCTGAACCGGGTTGCAGGAATTACCGACCGCGGAGGTCAGAGTCTCTGATCCGTGTCCAGCTTTCTGCCAGCAGTAGAGGGTAGTGCCTGAAACCTTGGTATAACCGCTGCAGTAGAACTTCGTGTTCGGTGTTGCAATTCCCTCTTCCAGTGATGCCGTCGTGTTGATCAGCTTGAAGGTGGAACCCGGCTCATACAGATCACTGACGATCGGATTTTTCCACATTGCACTTAAGTACTGCGACTGCTTTTTCGCGGACATTTTCTTAAATGCCTTGCGTGCAGATGTGGATGCCGGCTCCGTTGCATCGTTCGGATTGAAGGACGGAGTTGTCACCATGGCAAGGATATCTCCCGTCTTCGGGTTCATAACGATGCACATGATTTTCTTTGCTTTCGTCTTCTTCAGACCGGCTGCAACGGCGCTGGTGGCATAATGCTGCAGAACTTCATCGATGGTCAGCGTCAGATTATATCCATTCTTAGCGCCGTAAATTCTGTTCTTTCCATAGGCCAGCGTATTTCCGTTAATATCCGTTTCTTTAATGGAACGGCCGTTGATTCCCGCGAGTTCATTATTAAATTCCAGCTCGATTCCGCTTCTTCCGCTATTATTCGAGGTTACGCTTCCGATCAGCTTGGCTGCTGAACTCCCTAAAGGATAATACCGCTTTGTGGTCCGGGCCGTTTCCAGACCGGTGACCTTCAGCTTCTGAATCCGCGTACTTGTCTTTCTGTTTACGTATGGAGAAACCAGGCAGAGACTTTTCTTCGAGGTCAGCCTGCTTTTTACCGTAGACGCCTTCATATTCAAAATCACCGCAAGTCTTCTGCTGAGCTCTGTGATTTTTTCTGATGAATAATTGCTCTTCAGCTGCGCAGGACGAGCCCACACGGCATAGCAGTTCGCGCTGCTTGCCAGGACCTTGCCGTTTGTATCGTAAATCGATCCACGCTTGGACTGGACAGGAAGGTCACTGGTCTGCTGGCTGATCGCCTTATCCCGGTAATCATCAGCATGCACAATCTGGATCCATGCTGTGCGAAGCAGCATAATAAGCATCATCACTGCAAGAAACACAAAAACCCAGACAATCCTTCTTTTATTTTCTGGTGAGATATTCCTCATTCGATATGTTTTACCCCTATCTGCACTTCCTGATGCAAGAAAACTGCCGGACAGCCAATGTTACAGTCAGTTGTCCGGCACGGTTGCTTCATCGGATCATTATTTACTGGTATGCCTGCTCACGGATAACCGCCGCAAAATTCTGTCCGGGTTTATCTTTAGATGTGATGTAAATCCGCTGATCAGAAGTCGGATAGACCATTCCGAACTTCTCTTTCGCTACACTCTCAATGTGATCCACACTGTTGCTGGTCTTGATCTTTACGCTCAATGTATCAACCTCACCCTGAAGCGCCTCATTTTTTGTGATCAGAGTATTATTCTCACTTCTGATCTCCGACGCAAATGCAGTAAGCACAACCAGGACGATCAGCATCAGTCCTATGATAATCATTGCGGCAATTACCCTTTTCTTCTCCCGGCTCTTCATCAATCATCTCTCCAAATAATATCAGCTAAACACATCACGAACAATTTACGGCCAGACCCCTCTGCCGCGCGGCAGGATCCGGCTCAGCAGGTTAAATTTTCTCGATCACACGCAGCTTTGCAGAACGAGAACGCGGATTCTGCTCCAATTCTTCATCTGAAGGAGTAATCGGCTTTTTCGTAATTCTGCGGATATCTGCATGCTTCAGCGCGCCGCCGGCAAGTTCCGGCGGAAGTCCGGCCATGATTCCCTGATCCGGATTGGCGCGCTTCTGAAAGGCCTGCTTCACGATCCTGTCTTCCAGCGAATGGAATGTAATGATCGCAAGCCTGCCTCCGGGTGCGAGAACATCGCAGAACGCATCCACCGCTCTTTTCAGCTGTCCCAGCTCATCATTCACTTCTATGCGGATCGCCTGAAAGGTTCTTTTTGCCGGATGAGGGCCTTCCCTTCTGCTTGCCGCAGGAATCGCACGCTTGATAATGTCCACCAGTTCGCCGGTAGAATCTATCGGATTTTCCGCTCTGGCCCGGACGATAAACTGGGCAATTCTGGCCGCCCAGCGTTCCTCCCCGTATTTGGAAATAACCTGCTTTAACTCTTTTTCACTATAGGTATTTACAACATCCCAGGCGGAGAAATTATCCTGCTGGTTCATCCTCATATCCAGCGGCGCGTCATGCATATAGGAAAAACCTCTTTCCGGTTCATCCAGCTGAAACGATGAAACGCCCAGATCCAGCAGCGCTCCGTCCAGCAGAGGCAGATTCCTGTTCCGGAGAATATCTTTAATATCCGAGTAATTGCTCTGGACAAAAATCTTCCTGCAAGGAAATTCCTGTAAACGGCCTTCGGCCGCCTGCAGCGCGTCCCGGTCACGGTCAATTCCGATCAGCATCCCGTCTTCATGCAGACGTCTGCAGATCTCGCTGGAATGCCCGGCCCCGCCGAGCGTCCCGTCTGCATACACTCCGGAAGGATCAATATTTAAATTTTCCATGCATTCCCGGAGCATTACCGGAACGTGATGAAACTCCATGCTTCCTCCTAAAAGTTGTATTTTTTCAGTGCTTCCGCAAACTCGTCCGAATCCATGCGGCCTTCATTATCCGGTGTCTCCCAGATTTCTCTGCTCCAGACCTCAATCTTCCGCATTGCTCCCATGGTAACCAGATCTTTTTCAATTCCGGCATACTGGATTAATTCAGAAGGAATAACGATTCGTCCCTGTTTATCGAAAGTACATTCTGCCGCATTGGCAAAAAAATGACGGATGAAGGAGCGTACTGCCGGATCGGATTCCGGAAGTTCACTGATCTTCTCTTCCAGCTTCTCCCAATCATCCATAGAATAGATTTCCAGGCAGGGATCAATTCCTTTCGTGAGAATACAGCTGCCGTCCAGCTTATCGCGAAAGCGGGAGGGGACGATCATCCGGTTCTTTGCATCTATAGAATTGTGATAGGTGCCCATGAACACGCAGCCGTTCACTCCTTTATTATTCCGCGCTTCTGCAGCTATCCTTCAGCCTGCACGCACTTTGATCTGTACATCGCTTGAGAATTCACTTCCCCACTGTTAAATCTGACACCATTTTACACCACTTTCCCCCACTTTTCAACAAAAGAACAATCCCCGTCTCCACTGTGCCGATACCATTAAACTGCCTGAAACTTCAGCCTTCTGACAAAGTTCTCCCTGCAGGAAAAAAGACAGCCTGAACGCCGTCAGACTGTCTCTTCAATCGTGTTGATCATCAGCAGAGCTTCTGCGATCTGCTGCTTTTATTTATTTGTGAAAATCGAACGTTCTTTTCTGCGGCGCTTCGGATAGCGGTTTCTTCTTCCGCGTCCTCCTCCAAAAATGTCTCTGTCGTGTCTGCGTCTTCCGCCGAATCCGCCGCCTTTTCCTCCACGGAAGATATGAATAAGCAGGATGATCAGCAGAATCACTACAGCAATTATGATCGCTGCAATCGCCAGAATTACTCCGGCAACACCATTCGTTTCTTTCAGCAGGTGGCTCGGAAGAATGCTTCCGTCATAAACCATACGGACGCCGGACTTACTGTATTTGGACGGAATGGACCCCATCGCTTTCACGTATCTGGCCGCTGCACCCCAGACCTTAACGGTTCTCTTGCCGCTCTTCAGATAAGGAACTGTGCTGAGTGCGTGTCCATTCGCATCCTTCATGGATACATTCAGCGACTGTCCATGACCCTTGGAAATAGTCTTCAGAACTGCGGCCGCATTCTCATCAGCGACAACCAGATAGCGTTTATTACTGTCCACCTTGCTGGTCTTTCCATTCTGGTCCTGAAGCCGGAACTGATATACCTTGTTGCTCAGTACCCGGTGCGGATTATAGATATAGGAAACACCGCCAAAATACAAACGTCTGGACGCGTCACTCTTATACTCTGAAGAAGTCAGTTCCGCAACATTCTGCAGTTCCTTTCCGGTCAGATAGAAATACTTCAGTCCGTATCCCGATGTTCCGTTGCTGCTCCCGCTTCCGAGATCCGAGTACACATCACCGGAGGTCAGCGATCCCTTAGAGAATACACCGCTTACCGTTTTCGGTGACATAATGGCCACGATATTGCTCTGCTTGACACCTGCCATATGACGGGCCGCGTAAATGTAAGAGTCTGTAAGCAGGTTGGTGAAGCCCAGATCTGTTCTGCTCTGTGTCAGCGCTGAAGATGACCCGAAATCGACAGAATTGCTGGCAATTGTCTCACTGTACGGCAGTCCGTACTTGGAGAAATACGCAGAATCACTGAGTTTATCGAACTTCTTGATCGTTGAAGTAACGGAGGCTTTCTTGGAAACCTTATTCAGATCCGCCGTTATAACCTTGCTGTACTTATAGGAACTTCCGCTCGTTTTAAATACTACCGTATTCAGCGAGGATGCTGCCGCGCTCTGTACAACCGCTGCCTTTCCGGAAGACTCCGATGTCTGTGTCTTTCCCTTTCCGCCTCCGGTCAGGACCAGATCCAGGCCGGAAATGCTGCTCAGTCTGCTGCTCTCTGTCAGCGAATCAGAATCCGTTGTGTTTGCAAGACAGATGATCAGATCCGGCTTGGCTTTCTTCTGGATTGTCTTTACCGTCTGTTCAGCGGCCTTGACGTAATCGCTGTATTTAACCCCTGTAATTCCCGCCTTGTCAAAAGCAGACTTGGAAATAACAGAGAATACCGCAATCTTCTTTCCATAACGGGTAATAACAGTATATTTCTCAATACCAAAGTTTTTATATGCCTTTTTCAGTGAACCGCTTACTGTCACGTTGCTGCAGGAAAGATACGGAACGACATTCTGGCTCTTTACTGCCGCATTCAGCGCAGACGCAAGAGAAGATGCGCCAAAGGAAAATTCTCCTTTTCCGATTCCGGCTGCATCATAGCCGGCAGAACCCATAATCCGGTAAACCGGAGCCTGGCTGCTGAAAATAGCGGACAGCGGCGCTTCCGAAGAAGCATTTCCCGTATCCATCAGGAAAGAAACCGGGTATGCCTTCTGTTCACTTGTATAATATGTACCGATACGGTCCATATAGGAAACACTGTCGGATGCCCCGCCGGTAAAACTGATCGCAATCGAATCTTTATGACGTTTCTGCTTCTTATTATTGCTGTCTGTATAATAGTCGGACAGAGACTTCAGACTGTAGTCAGCCTTGCTTGTCTGGTGCTTTGCGGATCCGGAAGATGTATCCTTGCTGCTCTTTTTTGCCGAAGAAGAAGACGTTGTTCCAGACGTTGCTGAACTGCCTGAAACGGATGACTTCCCGGTCGTTGAGGAGGAAGTGCTGCCGGAGGCCGAACCGGATGTCGTTGAACTTCCAGACGTACTGGAGCTGTAACTCCTGGACCCGGATGTTGACGAACTGCCGGACGTACTGCTGTTTTCAGAAGTGGAAGTCCCGCTCTGACTCTGTCCGGATGTGCCTGACGAAGACTGGCCGGAAGTCGATGTTCCCTGACTCTGCTGCGAGCTGGAAGACGAGCTGCCGCTCTGTCCGCCCGTCGTCGGCTCTGCAAAAGCAATCTCCGCAGACGGAAGAAGCATCATCATCGATGCCATAACAGCAACCGCAATGATTCCCGCACGTTTTAAAAACTTCATATTAACCTCTCCTCTATCTCTTTACCTGTTTTATTCTCAGACTTAAAGCTGCCCGCATCACACGGGCTCTGCATAATACTGCTATTCCGCTTATCTGTCACGCGTATCTTCATTCATCAGCGTCCGAAGCTGCTCTTCATCCCAGAGAGGATGCTCCAGCTCCTTCAGTCCGAAAATGATCTCCACGTTTTTCCGTTCTCCTATTCTGGACTGTGTCACATAAACCTGCTCTGCCCGCGGGTCCGACGCAAAGTCAGTATCTGCTTCCGCTCCGTAAATATCCACACTGGAATTCAGCAGCGCCTCATGTGTGAAGTGGATATTCATGGAAGTAACCATCTTCCGCTCAATATCCGGAATGCAGTCCCAGCACATATCCGGATAATATGTATTATTCATATGTCCGTTCAGATCGACCTGGCTGTAACGGATACGGTCCTCTCCAATCTTTTTCAGTTCAAGATCCCTCGGCAGGTGGAACCGTCGCGGAAGCTCCAGTTTCAGCTTCTCACCGGCCTCATACTCCGAAAAATCAATTTCCGACGTGCGGATCAGCCTGCCGCTGTGAATATCCGTAAGCGCCCATTCTGAATACGCCTGCGCACACAGCCTGCCTTCCCGGTATATTGCATAACACCGGACAAAAGTTGCCGCTTTTCCTTCACAGACCCAGCACCGCACTTCAATTTCATCGTACTGATGCAGCTGTTCATATATCTCTATGGAAATTCTTGTAATGATAAACGATTTTCCTGAGAAAAACAAGTCATAGTAACTCGGCTTGTTATCTCTCATCTGATGGTTTGCCGTTTCCTGCATAAACCGCAGCACCATGGACGGCCGGATATTATTATTCACATCCACATCATGACTGCTCACAGCATAATGCTCTGTGTAGTACATATCTTTCCCCTCTCCGAACTCACACTCTTCTTCACGGGCAGACTGCAGCGGATATCTCATGCCGATTACTCATAATATCCGCGTCATCTCCCAGACAGTTGTAATTATTATATCATACCCAAAACTTTTTTGTGCTTCAAGCCTGCGATTAGCTATTAATATTTCTTAAAATCTGCTCTGTTTTATTCTTTCAGACGGGAAAACGCACTTTTCCGGCCCTGCTTGGGCCACTCTTTGTATTTCCGCCGCTGCCCCCCCTGCTTTTTCGCTGCTCCGGCCATGTTCAGACAAAAAGAAAACAGGAAGAGGCCTCCCGTATTGAAAGGCATCTTCCTGCAAACCCTGTCAGCTCAGAGCTGTCAGCCTTATTTAATGCACTCCATTCCTCTCTGAAGTGCTTCCATGTTCATCGGTACAAGCTTTGCCTTGCGTCCGGTGAACATATGCTTGATCATTTCCTGTACGGTTTCTACTTTCAGCGCACCTGTCGCCTTGACATAGGCACCGAGCATAACCATATTCGCTACCTTGGTGTTTCCAAGCTCTGTCGCAATATCGATGCAAGGTACATAGAACGATTTAACATCCGTTCTCTCGACCTTCTGCTCGACTACGGAACTGTTGACGATAATCAGTCCGCCTTCAACAACTCTCGGCTCGAATTTCTCCAGCGCCGGCAGATTCATAGCGATGAGCTCTGTCGGATGTGTAAATACCGGAGAACCAATCGGCTTATCAGAAATTACAACGGAGCAGTTCGCCGTACCGCCTCGCATCTCCGGGCCATATGACGGGGCCCAGGTAACTTCCAGTCCTTCATCCATTCCGGCTTCTACGAGGGATTTACCGATTGACAGCACACCCTGTCCACCAAAACCGGATACTGTAATCTGCTTCTTCATCTTTTATCCCTCCGCTCTTGTATCTTTAATAACGCCTAATGGATAATATGGAACCATGTTCTCTTTCAGCCACTTGCATGCATCTACCGGAGAAAGTCCCCAGTTAGTCGGACATGTAGACAGAACTTCAACAAAGGAGAAGCCATCGCCGTCCAGCTGACGCTGGAAGGCTGTCTTAATGGCCTTCTTTGCCTTGTTCAGATTCGGAATATCGGTTACACATACTCTAGCAACATAACTTGCTCCGTCCAGTGTGGCCAGCATTTCAGCCTCGCGGATCGGGTATCCGGCCTGCTCAACAGTTCTTCCCAGCGGACTTGTGGTCGTCTTCTGTCCGATCAGTGTCGTCGGAGCCATCTGGCCTCCGGTCATTCCGTATGTCGCATTATTGACGAAAATTGTAGTGATCTTCTCACCTCTTGCTGCCGCGTGAACGATTTCCGCAGCTCCAATGGAAGTCAGATCTCCATCGCCCTGGTATGTAAATACCGGCATATCCGGATGTGTTCTCTTGATTGCCGTCGCTACTGCAGGTGCTCTTCCATGTGCAGCTTCCTGCATATCGCAGGCAAAATAGTTATATGCAAATACAGAACAGCCTACCGGGCAGACACCGACTGCGCTGTCGATGATGCCAAGTTCTTCCATTGTTTCAGCAACCAGCTTATGAATAATTCCATGGTTGCATCCCGGGCAGTAATGAAGTTCTGTATCGGTCAGTCCCTTTGACTTCTGATATACGATTGCCATATCACGATCCCCCTTACTTCAAACCTTTCATCGCTTTCTCCGCGATCTCTTCTACAGTCGGCATTACGCCTCCCGCGTGTCCCAGGAATTCGATCGGTTTGCGATCCTGTACAGCGAGCTGTACATCCTGAATCATCTGTCCTTCACTCATTTCTACAACAAGGAATTTCTTAACGGAATCCTGCTCTGCAATCTTTCTCAGTGCATCATACGGATACGGCCATACCGTCTTTGGACGGAACAGTCCCGCCTTGATGCCGTGCTCTCTCATCAGTTCCATTGCAGAGAGGGAAATTCTCGCCGGTGTTCCGTATGCAACCAGAACAATCTCTGCATCGTCGCAGTCTTTTTCTTCCCAGCGGCACTCATTTTCCTTCATCTTTTGGAACTTCTTCTGAAGCTCAGTGTTGAAATTGTTGCACTCTACAGGATCGATGTAGAGGGAATTAATAATGTTATGATGATCTCTTCCGTGACGGCCTGTTGTTGCCCAGTCCTTAGGCGGAAGGTCTCTGTGCTTGATCTCATGCCACTCAATCGGCTCCATCATCTGCCCGATCAGTCCGTCAATCAGCAGAACGCAGGGGTTTCTGTACTGATCAGCGATATCAAAGGCTTCCTGAACCATGTCGACCGCTTCCTGCATATTGCTCGGCGCCAGTACAACGTTCTCATAGTCACCATTTCCGCCGCCTCTGGTTGCCTGGAAGTAATCTCCCTGTGCAGGCTGAATCGTTCCGAGTCCCGGGCCGCCTCTCATGCAGTTGCAGATGACACATGGTACCTGAGCTCCCGCCAGATAACCCATGCCTTCCTGCATCAGAGCAAATCCAGGAGAAGATGTGGTCGTCATAACTCTGACACCGGATCCGCCTGCTCCGTACAGCATGTTGATGGTTGAAACCTCAGACTCTGTCTGCAGAAATACTCCGCCTGCCTGAGGCATATGCAGAGACATATATTCCGGAATCTCACTCTGCGGAGTGATCGGATAACCGAAATATGCCGTGCAGCCTGCTCTGATCGCTGCTTCTGCGATCGCTTCGTTACCTTTCCATAATTCCTTAGCCACAGCAGTTCACTCCTTCCTAAAACTTCTCTACCGTAATGATTGAATCCGGACAGATCTTGGCGCAGCTTGCGCATGCAATACACTTGCTCTGATCTGTAATGCCCGCAGGATGATAACCCTTAATATTTGTGTGTTCCATATCCAGAGCCAGAATATGCTTCGGACATACTGTTACACACAATTCACACCCTTTACATCTGTCGGTGTTAAATGTAACCTTGGTCTCCATATGCTGTACACCTCCTGTTCAACAGCTGAATTAAACTTCCCAGGGTTTTTTTAAATATATATTGATCGGATACACGTCTTCCCCGTCAGAATCAAATTTACCTTTTTCTTCAGTATGGCAGACCGTGTCCAGACCAGTATGTTCAGAAATTTCCGCGCAGAGTCTGCGGCCTTTTTTCAATTCTTCTGCCGTCGTTTCTCTGCAGAGGTGAGTGTTGTCGATGATTCCATCTGCCTTCAGTCCGCTGGCCTTCTCAATTTCCGCAATGTAGGCAGCAGCTTTTTCTGCCGTGTCCGTCTGCGGACGGTTGGCATTGACCACGACCAGCATAGCGTGTGGAACATTCTGCAGCCAGCGGGTATATCCGCGCAGAACATGAGCGCCTGCCGGATCTCCTCCTACATCAAAGACAGTGAAAAGATCTTCCTGATCGAACGCCGCCCGGATGTCCGCCGGCAGTGTCGGCAGATCTGCATCTGAGGCTGACCGTGAGCTGGCCATCATTCGGATTCCGTACTTTTCATATAAAGAAGAATAATCTCTCGAACGAAAATACGGATTGACGATATCCAGATCTGCAATTGCAACGCGTCTGCTGCTTTCTCTCCGGGCCTGGTCAACCGCCAGGTTCATGGCGATTTCTGTTTTTCCGCTTCCATAATGTCCGGTGATAACCAGCACTTTATTAGCATCACAATATTGCTTCAATTTATCCGTCATATCAGGCATCTCCTCATCCCTCCCTCTTTTTGATATTTTTAGAATATTCCAACCCACCATGTATGTCAATAGATTATCAAATATAATCAAGTTTTATCCAAATTTTTCTTTCGATTTTGTGTTAAATGAACAAATTATACTGTATACCTTAAGATGTGCATACAGATACAAATGCACGATAAACCCACTGATTTCAATTGATTCAGCACATTTTTCATCTCTGCAGAATTCATATATTGAGAAATTCTGTGATTTTAAGCACTCTCCGCTTCACTCTGCTAAACTATGATATTTTTTTACTAGTTTATACAATACTTTTTTGGTATAGATTCACAAAACTATCGAAATCCCGCACCTTTCAGGCTTATGATCCGCCGGTCTGATGCCTGGGAATCTCACTGCCGCCGGCAGAGTAAAAAAGAAATATCTCTGCCCCAATGCTGCTGCGCAGATCAAATTCCGGAATTTTCTCATCTGCCGAAGGGCACAGAAAAAACGGGCAGATGTCCGCAGATCACTCATGATTCTGCGGCTTCTGCCCGTTCTGTTTCCTTACTCATTTGATTTTTGTCCCAGAAATTACAGCATCTCTGCATCCTCCGGGATCTGGAATTCATGCTGTCCGTTCATCAGAAGCGGAGTGTTCTTCGCGGACTCTTCTACATAATTCCGTACGAAATCCGTAAATTCTTTAACCAGGACACTGACGTGTGCATTCTTCTGCCAGAGAAGTACATATTCTATATACTTGGCCGGCTCTGTGATAACCTTCCGGACGATATACGGGTTCGGGGTGTAGGTGGTCTGCGGAAAAATTCCGATCCCTACATGCTGCTCACAGAGTGCGATGGTGTCGCTGTAACTGGATGTGCTGCAGACTACGTTCGCCTCCTCGCCGACTTCTCTGAACCATCTTCTGAGCGCTCTCGCGCGGGACGGTCTCTGAGGACCGATCAGCGGCTCTCCTTTCAGCAGAGACAGCGGAAGTTCGTCACCTTCTCTCTGCGCCAGAGGATGCGCCTTCGGAATAACGGCAATCCACGGCGTTTTTCCGACACTGAAGCCGCTGAATTCCTCTTCATCATACGGAGCCGCAGCGACAGCCAGATCGGACAGTCCCTGATCAACCCGTTCCAGCGCATCATCGCTGGACCCGTTTGAAAACTCAAAGCGCACCATCGGATTCTTCTCACGGAAAGCGGCAATCCATCGGGATAAATAATACGGTGCGCGCCCGTCGACTACAGAAATGTTAATGGAGCCGGCCAGCTTGTCCGTCATCTCCTGCAGGTCCAGCCGCGTCTTATCCGCCAGAGTCAGCATCTGCTCTGCCCTGTGCACCAGCATGGAACCGGCTTCAGTAAGCTGAAGCTGCCTTCTGCTGCGGTCAAACAGTTTGACCCCAAGATCCTGTTCCAGGTTCTGAATCTGCTTGCTGAGCGGCGGCTGACTCATATGAAGGCGCTCAGCAGCTTTGGTAAAATTGAGGCACTGTGCCACTGTCAGGAAATATTGTAAATTGCGGAAATCCATAATCCTTCCTCCCCTTTTCCCTGTCTGCGCAGAAAAGAATTTTTCACTCTGCACAGGTCCTTTATCCCCTTTTTCTCAAGTGATACAAAAATAGTATCATAAACCGCATGATTTTTGTATACTTTAACGCAAAAAATGTGGTATAATCATTATGTATAGAGAAGGCGTGTATATAATAAATGCACCGCCTCTCCTGAGCTTTTAAGGATCAGCAGATCCATGCGGACATCCTTTCTCCGGGATATTCGCATAAAGTGAAGTAAAACAAAATCAATCCAATCCAGGAAAATATCCGCTTTCCGGCGGATATTTTCCTTTTTTGACTGTCTGTTTGTCAGACGACAGCAAGTTTTCCAGGCACCCGCCTGACGCTTCAGGCTGCAGATGGGTGAGGTTCTTGTTCTGCACTGCCTTCACTTTTCCGCAGATTTTTTCCATTCGATTGCATTTTTCCTATATTTTATGACGCTTCTGTGCCAAATCACATAAAATTTATTCTGATATTCTTACAACAATTTATTTAATTCACAATTATTTCGAAATAGACAAAAAAATTTTTTGTGTTAAATCATTGTAAAATCATAAATTCTGGTTCATAATATATGAACCGATTAATATTGTTCTCGAACAATAAAAATACTTGATTTTATTCATATTTATTCATGAAAGAGAGGGATTTTTTATGTCAAAGAAATCTTCGCAGCGTGGAAGCTTTAATTCCAATTTCGGCTTCCTGATGGCTGCAGTCGGCTCGGCAGTCGGCCTGGGCAATATCTGGGGATTCCCGTATAAAATGGGAATGAACGGAGGCTTTGCCTTCATTATCATCTATATTGCCATGGCCATTTTCCTCGGCTATCCTCTGATGGTCGGTGAAATCGCTCTGGGCCGTAAAACAGGAAAATCTGCTGTCGATGCCTATCACGACTGCGACCCGCGTTTCACCTTCAACGGCGTGTTTGAAACCATCGTGCCTTTCCTCCTGCTCTGCTTCTACTGCGTTCTGGGCGGACTGGTCATGAAGTACATGATCGTCAACTTCGGCGATATTTTCCACGCCAGCTGGGGTGTCAACGGAACCGATCCATCTAAATACTTCGGAAATTCTATCGGCCATGTCGGTGTAGATCTTGCATGGATGTTCGGTTTCCTGCTTCTCACCGCTGTCATTATCATGGGCGGCGTTTCCAGCGGAATCGAGAAATTCTCCAAAGTCGCCATGCCGGCACTTTATCTCCTGCTCCTGATCACGGCAATCCGCTGCTGCACACTGAAGGGTGCCGTTGGCGGTCTGAAATTCATGTTCAAGCCTGATTTCTCTGTTCTCGCAGGAACAGGATGGCTGAAGGTTATGGCGGCCGCAGGAAGTCAGCTTTTCTTCTCCCTGTCCCTCGCATCCGGATGTCTGATCGCTTTTGGATCTTACATGCAGAAAGAAGACGATATCCAGAAGAGTGCATTCATGATTCCGCTGCTGGATACGATCGCCGCGCTCGCAGCAGGTCTCTGCGTAATGCCGGCCGTATTCGCTGAGGGCCTGCAGCCTGCCGGAGGTCCTGGACTTCTCTTCGTCTCCCTCCAGTATGTATTCCAGAAAATGGGAGCAGGCGGACCGTTCTTCGGATTCATTTTCTATCTCCTGGTATTTATCGCTGCCCTGAGTTCCTCCATCGGCATGATGGAAGGCGGAGTGGCCGCACTGATCGACAGCCGTCTGAAAAGAGGAAAGTCATCCGGAAGAACCGGCATGGTACTCCTTGCAATCTGCACAACCTGCATCGGTGCATTCCTGGTTGCCTACGACCAGCTCGGCGGAAACACCCACTTCTGGAAGCCATTCGGAATGGGCAGCTGGCTTGACGTATTCGACCTGGGTGCTGAAGGTATCCTGATGCCTCTCGGCGGACTGATCATGGCCGTCCTCTTCGGATGGGTGCACTATGGATATCTGGATGATGAAGTTCAGATCGGTTCCAACTACGGAAGCCGCAAATTCGTCAACTTCTGCTTCCGCTGGATCTGCCCGATCGTCATGGCCTTCATCGTATTCGTACAGATCAGCAGCTTCTTCTTCAGCAAGACAGGCTGGTACATGGCCCTGTTCGGTTAATGCTGCAGGCAGAAATGCCTGTCAGATTCCCTTCTGATATTCTGCGGTACGGACATTATGTCCTGCCGCAGTTTTTTCTTGCCTGTAACTGCTGCTCTAAACTAATAAGCGTTCTTCTCCTCATTTTTCATCCCGGCCGTCCATACCCTTTCCCTGATCTTATTCCCTATATTTTTCACGATTCATTTTCAGACAAAATACACACTGCAAGCTGACAAGCCCATCTGACGAACATCCTTGTCACTTTAGCTTCGGCAGAAAGCTGTTTCCATGATCAATACCCCAGTCAATTAGTATGCATTAATAAAAATACCAGATTCGCTCCTGGTTGTATTGTAACTCAGACACAAGTTCCGCAGTATTCCCCCTGATTTTGTTAAAATATCTCCAATTTCTTTTGACATCGTGACCACACTCACATAGAATACTATTGTCAATTGAACAGCGATATTCCGAATATCTTATATAAAGTCTTGAAACAATATTTTCACAATTCAATAACCAAGGGAGGTTATATTTTATGTCTAGTTCAAACAACGATGCCCAGTTTGAGAAAGTTCTGGGTTCCGGCGACATCCTCGTCATGGCATTCGGAGCCATGATCGGCTGGGGATGGGTCATCTCTTCCGGTGACTGGATCAGCAGAGGAGGCGTCCTCGGAGCCGCACTCGGATTTGTTATCGGCGGCATCGTCATCTACTTTGTCGGCATGACTTATGCAGAACTTACCACAGCAATGCCGATGACCGGCGGCGAACACATTTTCAGTTACAAGGCGCTTGGTCCGACCGGCTCCTACGTCTGCACCTGGTCCATGATTTTCTGCTACATTGCCGTAGTCTGCTATGAGGCGTGCGCATTCCCATCGATCATCACCTACATTTTCCCGGGATTCTTAAAGGGGTACTTATATACAATCGCAGGATTCCGTGTCTATGCATCCTGGCTTGCCGTAGCACTGCTGATCGCGGCCGGAACCACACTGGTCAACCTCATGGGCGTCAAGGCTGCTGCTGTACTGCAGACTGTCCTGACCCTGATCATCGGAGGCGTTGGTATTCTCCTGATCGTTTCATCTGCAATAAGAGGCGATTCCTCCAACCTGATGCCGCAGCTCTTTGTGGGCGGAAGCGCAGGATCCGCATTCGGGCATGTCCTGAATGTTGCCGTAGTAACACCGTTCTTCATGATCGGATTCAACGTTATCCCGCAGGCAGCTTCTGAAATCAATGTTCCGCTGAAGAAAATCGGAAGAATCCTTATTCTCTCCATTATTCTGGCCGTTGTCTTCTACGGACTGGTTATCCTGGCTGTCGGTAATCTGCTGAACCCGGCTGAACTGAAAGCCTCCATGAATTCCGCAGGCGGACTGGTTACTGCAGACGCCATCGCCAAAGCATTCAACAGCGCCGTCATGGCCAAAGTCCTGATCATCGGAGGAATGTGCGGAATCATCACAAGCTGGAATTCCTTCCTGATCGGCGGATCCAGAGCCCTGTATTCCATGGCGGAATCCTGCATGATCCCGAAGTCCTTCGGAAAACTGAGCGGAAAGAACAAGATGCCGGTAAGAGCAATTCTGCTGATTGGCTTCCTTTCTATGCTCGCGCCGTTTGCCGGACAGAAAATGCTGGTATGGATCTGCGATGCCGGAAATCTTGGCTGCTGCATCGCATACTGCATGGTTGCCGTTTCCTTCGTCATCCTGAGAAAGAAAGCTCCGGAGATGAAACGTCCGTTCAAGGTAAAGCACGGCATGTTTGTAGGATACGGAGCCGTCATCACATCCGGATTCATGGTTGCCATGTACATCATTCCGGGTTCCGGAAGTACACTGACTGTACAGGAATGGCTGATGGCTGGTGCATGGGCCCTGATCGGAGCCGGCTTCTACATTCACAACAAGAGAAAATATCAGGAACGTTTCGGATACATTGAAGGAATCACCTGTGTTGCTGAGCACGGACGCCGCTGCCAGGAGAAGGTTTACGCCTTCGATCATTCCGGAAAAGTCTTTGCTGACAAAGAAGAGAAGGAACGTCAGACTGCGTAAATTCTGCTGTTTCACCTTACACTTCTTTATCTGGCAGCAGAGGAAGCCATGATATCGCGGACAGCCGCAGCGGTTTCCGTGAGTTCCCTGTCTTCCCTGCTGACCAGATACACATCACTTTGAAATACATCTTCTTCCAAGATTCCGCATATGAGCCCGTCTGCGTCAGAAAGCGCGGACAGAGGCACTAATGCGGCCCCGAGCCCGGACTCCGCCATCTGAAGCGCAGTCCGGGCATCGTCGTTTATACAGAAAATCTGAGGAGTAACCCCCTCCTGCTCACACTGCATGCGAAAAATCTTCTCCCATCTGCGGTAAAGGATCAGCGGCCGCTCCGCCAGGTCAGCTGCCTTGACCCGGATGCTTTTTGTCCCATCTGCCTCCGGAAAAAATTCCGGTCTCCCGACGGCGGCCAGGCTGTCCCGGCGGAGAAGAAATTTCTGAAGATGCGGCTCTGCAAAGGGAGTCCGGACCACGGCCAGATCAATTTTTTCACTCTCCAGCATATCCAGAACCTCATAGGAATTTCCCTCATACATACGGAGCTGCAGATCAGGTATTTCCGCCCGCGCACGGCCCAGCATCCGGCAGACCGTATCTCCTGCAGCCGATGAAATCAGCCCGATCCGGATTACCCCGCGCCGTCCTTTTTTCAGATCATTCATCTCATCCTTAATGGAATCTTCCGTTTCCAGCATCTGCGAAGCATAGCGCTGGAGAACACGGCCCGCTTCCGTCAGGGTAATCTCTCTGCTCCCGCGGTGGAACAGGGTCAGCCCGCATTCTGCCTCCAGGAGAGACATCTGGCGGCTCAGAGGCGGCTGTGACAGATGCAGACGCCTTGCCGCGGCTGAAATACTCCCTTCTTCAGCAATCACCAGAAAATACCTTAACTGACGGAGTTCCATCTACTCTGCTCCTTTCCGTTTCTATCCATACCTATATTATATCAATTCATCTCAACTATATATAACCTATATACCATAAAAGGTGCTAGCATAAACTTACAAAAGCAAGTAAGGATGAGCTGCGGGCAGGGAGGCTGCGGGAAAGATCACTGCGGCCCCCCTGAAAGCCCGCCGGATGTCCAAAATTATCACATAGCACCGCGGAAAGGAGAAATACCTGTCATGAATGCACGCAGGAATTCAGAACTTCACACAACTTCAATTAACACAGCCGGCAGCAATGCCCTGAAAAAGGCCGGACCATCCAGCCTGAAAGACGAAGGGAATTATTCCGGAGATAGCCGTCCGGCGCATAAGAGCAGACCCGCGCTTTATCTGGATCTGTTCCTGACCTTTGCGGGAATCGGTGTCTCCACCTTCGGCGGCGGCTACGCCATGCTGCCGATTCTGCAGCGGGAAGTCTGCGACAAGCGCG
>JBJFHK010000042.1:0-19752 GCA_051893535.1 Eubacterium sp.
GGCCGCAGGATTTCGCCATGCGGTAGCCATCGCCGTCCGAGCCTAAAGCCGGCGCCGCCAGACCGCCGGTTGTGACGATCACCCAGTCTGCCCGCAGTCTCTCTCCGGACTCTGTCACAACTCCGCGGCAGCGTACATAAGGATGCGCTGCGGCTTTCTTTCCGGATTTTTTCCCTGCTTCTTCCGCGTAATCCCGCTTTTTCTCACCGTCTTCTATTAATAACCTGTCTGCGCGGCAGGAACAGCGGACCTCTACCGAATATTTCTTCAAAAGGGTAATAAGCGCCTCTCTCACGTCTTCTGAATGTCCAGAGGCCGGAAAAATTCTCCCGTCATCTTCTTCCCTGGTCTTCAGGCCTGCGCTGCGCAGAAGATCGAGCAGGTCTCTGTTGGAAAATTCCTGAAAGGCGGAATAAAGAAATCTCGGATTGGATACCACACGGGCACGGATCTCTTCCATGTCCCGGCTGTTGGTCAGATTGCAGCGCCCGTTCCCGGTGATCAGCAGTTTTTTCCCCAGCTCCGGATTTCTTTCTAACAGCAAAACACGGCAGCCGGCCCGGCCGGCGGCAATTGCCGCCGTCATGCCTGCCGGGCCGCCGCCCACAACAATTACGGATGGTTTTTCTTTAATATTCTTCATAGCTTCCCAGATATCTGAACTCCAGACTCATTTCCTGCAGCTGGTTGATCATCTGCGCGAACTCCTCTGAGTACACGGATTCCTCAATATCGAAATAGAACATGAACTCGAATTCTCTGCTTGGAAGCGGACGGCTCTCCAGCTTCAGCAGGTTGATGCCCATGGCGTTAAACCGTGCCATAACCTGATACAGGGAGCCCGGCTCATGTTTCAGGACGATCATGATGCTGGTTCTGTCTGCGCCCGGATAGATCTCAAGATCCTTGGCGATACAGATGAAACGGGTATAGTTGTTATCTCTGTCCTGAATGGATTCTTCCAGGCACTCAAGTCCGTAAAGTTCTCCGTTTTCCACAGAACCGATTGCCGCCGCGTCTTTTCTGCCGGACTCAGCGACCATTTTGGCTGCCTGCGCGGTATTTTCGCAGACGTGAAGGGTTGCCATCGGGAAGTGTTTCAGGTAGTCCTCACACTGGGAGAGAGCCTGCTCATGGGAGTAAATATCCTTGATATCTTCCTTATTGGTTCCCGGATTGACCAGAAGGCAGTGGTCAATTCTGATTCTCAGACTTCTTACAATGTGGAAATGGTATTCCTGCATCAGATCGTAAACCTGGTTTACAGATCCTGCCGTGCTGTTTTCAATCGGAAGAACACCATAATGGCAGAGGCCGGAATCGATGGCCGCGAATACGCCGCGGAAATTCTTCATATACATGATCACCGGCATCTTGAACATCTTATCGCAGGCCTGCTGAGAATACGCACCCTGTACACCCTGGCAGGCAACGGCCGGCGCGTCCGGCAGCTTTTTCGGCGTGTTCTGGATGGCGTCCATAATCTGTTCCACCAGCGGGGACGGCTTGTCCAGTGTCCTGACCTGATGGTCCCTGCTCATCTCCATAATAGAAGAGAAAAGCAGGCGGTTGTAATAGGCCAGGTCAGGGGAAGAAATCTCCTGAATATGGTCCAGAAGTGTGCGTTCTCTTACCGGATCCAGAATTCTTACACCTTTTTCATCCTTGTATTCGGCGATTTTTTCCGAAATACGCATTCTCTCTTCGATTTTCTTTACCAGTTCACGGTCAATATCATCAATCTGCTTTCTATAGTCCTGAATATCCATTCTGTCTCCTGTCTTTTAAATTAAGTCTGCCGGATTCATTAAATTGATCAGAGCAAGTGCAGCAGCAGACTCGACACACGGAAGCGCTCTCGGCACAATGCACGGATCATGGCGCCCTTTGATTTCCAGCACCGTATTCTTACGGGACGACCAGCTGATGCTGTCCTGCGCTTTTGCGATGGACGGCGTCGGCTTGAAGGCGCAGCGGAAAACAATGTCCATGCCATTCGTGATTCCGCCTAAAATTCCTCCGCTGTTATTGGAGCGGGTACGGATTTTTCCGTCTTCATCCATGTAAAACGGGTCGTTGTTCTGACTGCCTCTCATTCCGGCCGCAGAGAATCCGGCTCCGAATTCAATTCCCTTTACTGCCGGAATGGCAAAAACGGTCTGTGCGATAGTATTTTCCACACCATCGAACATCGGATCGCCGATTCCCGCCGGCAGGCCGGTTACTCTGCATTCAACAACTCCTCCGACCGAATCCAGATCTTTTCTGGCCCGGTCGATTTCTGCGTACGGATCTTCACTGTTTCCGCCGATCTCCACAATCCGCGCGTCGATCTCTATCCCCTTCCGCTGCAGAATCTGCTTGAAAATACCTCCCGCAATGCACAGAGGCGCCGTCAGACGTCCGGAGAAGTGGCCCCCTCCTCTGACATCTTCGAAGCCTCTGTATTTAATGTGGGCAGTAAGATCTGCATGGCCCGGACGCGGAATATCCCGGATATTATCGTAATCCCCGGACTTGGTGTTGGTGTTGCGGATCAGCGCCGTAAGCGGCGCTCCGCAGGTTATGTCATCCACCAGTCCGCTGATAAATTCCGGACGGTCCGCTTCCTTTCTCGGGGTAGAATACCGGCTCTGTCCCGGAGCCCGACGGTTCATAAATCGCTGAAGTTCCGTCATATCGATCTTTATTCCGGCCGGAAGCCCGTCAATCGTAACGCCGATCGCTTCAGAATGCGACTGGCCGAAGATCGAGATCCTCACCCATTTTCCATATGATGAAGACATTGGATTGATTTCCTTTCTGTTATATATCCTGTCTCTGCCGGACAAAATCCATCCGGCAGGAGCTTCCCTTTCTAATTTCTGATGACATTTCCGTCCAGCCCGGACTTCTTCATCTCTTCAAAGAATGTCGGATAGGACTTGGATGCCGCTTCTGATCCGAGAATCGTCACCGGATTTCTGCATGCCGCCGAAGCCGCGGCCGCCATCATGACGATGCGGTGGTCATGAAAGCCGTCAGCCTCGCCGCCGTTTAACTTTTGTCCTCCGCTTCCCCGGATCACCAGTCCGTCCGGCTTTTCCTCCACATCCGCGCCGAGAGAATTCAGCACCGCCGATACTGCCGTCAGCCGGTCGCTTTCTTTCATCCTCAGCCGCTCTGCGTGGGAAATCACCGTAACGCCCTCTGCCAGGCAGGCCGTCAGCGCCAGTTCCGGAACGATATCCGGAATATTGCTTGCGTCAATTTCTATACCATGAAGAGTTTCTGCTGACGGACGCACAGTGACAGTATCTCCCTGCATCTGCGCGTCTGCTCCGAATTTCTGAAGCAACTCCAGCATGGCCGAATCACCCTGCGCTGTATCGCTCTGCAGGCCGTGAACGGCTACCGGCTCCTCGCCGATGGCTCCCATGGTCATCCAGAAGGCCGCATTGGACCAGTCGCCTTCTACTTCATAGACGTCCGGACCTGCATAGGTCTGCTTTCCCGGCACTTCGATCCGGCTGCCGGAATCCCTGAACTGAATTCCGAAGCGCTGAAGCGTCCTTTCCGTCATCTTCACATATCCGGCGGACTGCAAACCACCTGGAATTTCTATGACGCTGCCTTCTTCCAGCAGAGGAAGGGCGAACAGGAGCCCGCTGATGTACTGGGAGGACACGTTTCCCGGAATGGTGAAGCTTCCCGGGGTCAGCTGACCCTGAATTTCAAAGGGAACGGTTCCCGGTGCGCTCAGCCTGCAGCCATGTTTTTCCAGTTCCTCATAGAGAGGAGAAAGCGGCCGCTGGGGAAGTCTTCCCTCCGGATAGAATTTTCCCTGCACACCCAGTGCTGCGGTGACCGGGAGCAGAAATCTCAGTGTCGAACCGCTCTCACGGCAGTGCAGTTCGGCCGCTCCTCCCCGCCCGGCCTTTTTCAGTGCCTCCATGCAGGAAACGGTGGCGGAAATATCGTCGGATCCTCCCTCAAGAGACACGCGGCAGGGATGTCCTCCCATCCCGGAAAGATATGCACAGATCCAGGCCCGGTGCGCATCCGACTTGCTTGCTGTAATGGTAATTTCTTTCATTTCCCTTACTCCGCTCCATTTCCTTCCCGGTCCACCGCCGGTCGTCCGATCTCAAGCAGCTCTCTCAGTTCTTCCACCGGAACCGTCTTGCGGACACACTCGCCGATGCGTTTTGGAATGACGAGATCGATCGAGTTTTTCTCCCGTTTCTTGTCTGAACACATAATATCATATAAAGAAGCGTTATCGTAAGGAACGGCAAGATCAAATCCGTATTCTTTCAGCATGGCGTGGAGTTCATCATATACAGACTGCTCACACCAGCCTTTCTCTACCGCAATTGCCGTAATGTAATTCATGCCCTTGGCCACAGAAAGTCCGTGACTGAACTGGAAATTGCTGCATTTTTCAATGGCGTGGCCGATGGTATGGCCGAAATTCAGAAGATGGCGGACGCCGTAGTCGAATTCATCTTCTTCCACGAACTTCTTTTTTATGGACACGCAGGTCTCCACGATATTTTCCAGATTCTTCCATGAAGTCTCCACATCCTTCAGATCGGAAAACAAGTTCTCATCTGCAATCATTCCGTATTTAATGACTTCCGCCATGCCATCGAGAAGAACGTTTTTCGGAAGCGACTTCAGAAGTTCTGCGTCCTGCAGAACCAGTTCCGGCTGATGGAAGGCTCCGGCAAGGTTCTTTCCCTCCGGCAGGTTGATGGCGGTCTTTCCTCCGACTGAGGAATCAACCGCCGCCAGCAGGGTTGTCGGAACCTGAATCACGCGGATGCCCCGAAGATAGGTAGCTGCGGTAAATCCGGCCAGATCGCCGACCATTCCGCCGCCCAGGGCAACGACTCCGTCTGAACGAGTCAGCGGAATCTCCGCCAGCTTATTCAGCATTTCCAGGTAGACTCTTCCACTCTTCGACTCTTCTCCGGCAGGAACAGTAAAGGTGTAAACCTGAAATCCCGCTTCTTTCAGCGATTTCGTACAGTCCATCAGATAGCGCGGCCCCACATTTTCATCCGTGATGACCGCCAGCTTCCCGCCGTCCTGAATTTCTTTCACACGCCAGCCGATTTCTTCCAGTTTCATTTTCTGCTCCCTTCCGTTTTCCCCGGTTTTTTCTGTTATTACGATTTACTGCGCGTTTTCCGCGAGAAGTTCTTTTTCTTCTCTTCCTTCTGCCAGAAGATCCGTAAGTTCTTCACGGTCGTTGTTTTCCAGCGCCTCTTTATATTTCTGCAGCTCCCCGATCAAAAGGTTCAGCTTGTCAAGGAGATTGTCCCTGTTTTCAAGGAAGAGATCTGCCCAGACATGTTCATTCAGAAAGGCGACTCTGGTCATATCCCGGAAACTGCCTCCGGCAACCTCTGCTTCCTCACGGATTCCGTCATCACATTTCACGAAAGAACTGGAAACAAGATGGGACAGCTGAGAGGTGAAGGCGATGACTTCATCGTGCTCATCCGGCGTCATGACAGAAAATCTGCTGAATCCGGCTTTTCTGAGGACATCCTTGACTTCTCCCATCAGATCCAGATTGTTTCTGTCTCTGTCGCTTGGAACGACTGCGCACACAGCACCTTCGAACATATCCTCTTCACTGTTCTTGAATCCCCAGTTCTCACGTCCTGCCATCGGATGCGTGCTGACAAAGGTAATCCCCGCAGTCTCTTCCAGGCCGAATCCGATTTCGCAGATCTGGCGCTTTACTCCGCAGCAGTCCATAATGACCGGCTGTTTATCCAGTTTTCCGATTTCTTCCGCATGCTCCTTCAGCCAGTCCTCAGCGGCCTTCGGCGGAATTGCCAGGAAAACGTAGTCACATTCTTTTACGTTCTCGCCGTTCAGTACTTCATCGCAGCTTCCCTGCATCTGAACGAACTGAAGTGTCAGCGGCTGTACATCATAGCCGTAGACCTCAGCTCCGGATGCCTTCAATGCTCTTGCCAGAGATCCTCCGATCAGCCCAAGTCCTACGATTCCAACCTTCATTGTCTTACTCCTTTCCGATCAGATGCTTCCTGATCCTCACGCAGCCGGTCCTTCCGGCCGCGCGTTTTTTCCTTGCTGTTTGTATTTTGTCCAACGGCAGAAGTGCCGCGTAAAATAATTCCTATTTATATATAGTAATGATTAATCTTCCATTGCGGCTTCACGAACGCGTCTTACGGCCTTCATGGTGTCGTCGAACATGTCCGGTGTCTGGGACTGTGCACCGTCGCAGAGTGCCTTGGCCGGGTTATTGTGAACTTCGATCATCAGTCCGTCTGCTCCGCATGCTGCTGCGGCCAGGGCCATCGGCTTGACGAAGTTTCTGCGGCCTGTTGCATGGCTCGGGTCAACGACAACCGGCAGATGGCTCTTCTCGTGGAGTGCGACGACAGCGGACAGGTCCAGGGTGTTTCTGGTGTAGGACTCGAATGTGCGGACTCCTCTCTCGCAGAGGATAACCTTTTCATTTCCGCCTGCCATGATGTACTCAGCACTCATCAGCAGTTCCTGCAGAGTATTGGCAAGGCCTCTCTTCAGCAGAATCGGCTTGTCCAGTTTTCCGAGAGCCTTCAGCAGTTCGAAGTTCTGCATGTTTCTGGCACCGACCTGAATGATGTCGACATTCTCGAACAGCGGAATGTGATTCTCATTCATAATCTCGGAAACGATCGGAAGTCCGGTTGCTTCCTTGGCTTTCTCCAGCAGCTCCAGACCTTCCGCGCGCTTTCCCTGGAAAGAGTAAGGCGAAGTTCTCGGTTTGAACGCGCCGCCTCTGAGAAGGTTGGCTCCTGCGGCCTTTACACGCTTGGCTACCTCGATAATCTGCTCCTCAGATTCCACGGAGCAAGGTCCTGCGATAACGGCGAAGTGCCCGCCGCCTATCTTGACTCCATTGACATCGATGACGGTGTCCTCCGGATGGAACGCTCTGTTTGCCTTCTTATATGGTTCTGTTACACGCTTTACATCCTGAACGATATCGAGCATAGAGAGCATATCTACATCAATTCTGCTGACATCGCCGACCAGTCCGATGATGGTCTGGTATGTTCCCTCAGAAACGTCTGCCTTGACGCCCTGCTGCTCGAGCCATTCTACCAGCTGATTCTGCTGTTCCTTCGGTGTGTCGTGTTTCAGTACTACAATCATTTCATCCTCCCTGCGCTTATGCGCACATCCTTCTTCATTTTCTTCCTGCAGATTTCTGCGTAAGGCTTTTCGTTTTCATCCGGCATCCAGCCGCGCTTCTAAAAAAACAGCCCCGCAGTGTTTGCTGCGAGGCTTGATTTCAACCATTTACATGATGATGTCATTCCGATTTACGCCCGATTGGCGATTGCAGCAAAACAGCTTCTTCTTTTGTTAAAGAAAAAGTAATAATAATAGTATTCTGCTGCAAACCAGAAGTTTCTCATCGTAAATAAATTCCTTTCCATTTTTGTCATTATCTTGATGACTACTGTCACTATCTTGATGACATTGCTAGGTTAACACGTTTCAATCATTTCGTCCAGTCCCTTTTCACAAATTTTTTATGTTTTTTTGTTCCGGGTATACAAACTATCGACGGATATGTAGTAAAATGACTTGACAGAATATCCATTCTGCGGTTCAATAGTTCTATGTTATCATACGTTAAAGCGATAAAGCATTAAAGCGAGCACAATCCGCCAGGATCGGACAAAAGAAATAAGCAAGAGGTGCACATATATGAAAATTATTAAAGAATCAAAACAGAGAACCGCACAGGACCGCCGTGCAGTCAGAAACGCAGTCTCTGACATCATCGACGACGTGATCGAAAACGGCGATGATGCTCTTCAGAAATACTGCAGAAAATTCGATGACAATAACCGGACAGATTTCCGCGTCACAAAGGAAGAAATTCAGGAAGCCTACGATTCCATGTCCGATCAGGAAATTGAAGATCTGAAAGCGGCACACGCGAACATCCAGGCATTCGCCGCCGCTCAGAGAAAAACGCTGACAGAGGTTCACGACTTCAGCCCGCGGGAAGGCATTTACTTAAGCGACCGCGTTATTCCGGTCCGCTCCTGTCTCTGCTACGTTCCAGGCGGCCGTTTTCCGCTTTATTCCAGCGCACTCATGCTGATCACCCCGGCGAAGGAAGCCGGCGTAAAGCGCATCGTCTCCTGTTCTCCGGCTATGAGAGGAACGGGAAAAATCAATCCCAAAACCCTTGTGGCCATGGACCTTGCGGGGGCCGATGAAATTTACGCAGTTTCCGGAGCCCAGGCAGTTGCCGCATTCTCCTACGGAACAGAAAACATTAAACCGGTAGACATGATCGTAGGACCTGGAAACCAGTATGTAGCAGAGGCAAAACGCCAGTGCTACGGACAGGTGGGCATCGACTTTGTCGCCGGCCCGAGTGAGGTTCTGGTTATTGCCGATAAAAATGCCCGTCCTGACGTACTGGCTGCAGACCTGATGGCGCAGTCCGAACACGATCCTAATGCAAAGGGAATTCTGCTGACAGACAGTGAAGAACTTGGACGTGCAGTCATGAAATGTGTGGAGGAAGAACTGGCCGTCCTTCCTGAAGCAAACCGTGCCAACGCCTCTGCATCCTGGCGGGACTACGGAGAAATCCGTGTCCTCGATAAGCTTGAAGACGCCATTGAAATCGCCAACGATATCGCGCCGGAGCATCTGGAAATCAATGTCGCTGATCCGGAATCCATCCGTGAGAAATTCGTCAATTACGGATCCATGTTCATCGGAGGCAACACGGCTGAGGTATTCGGCGACTACGCATCCGGCACCAATCACACCCTCCCGACCATGCGGGCCGCCCGCTACACCGGAGGAGTCTGGACCGGTATGTTCCTGAAAGTCTGCACACACCAGAGCATGACCAGAGAAGCTTCCCAGAATATCGCTCCGCTGACCGCAAGAATGGCACGAGGAGAGGGCCTGGAAGGCCACGCCATCGCCGCAGACAAGCGCAAGGCCTGATGCTCTGTAAATATTAACGATCTGTAAGTGAGCCGGGAAACTTCTGTCCGATGAACGAAATTTCCCGGCTTCCGCTTTATCACAATAAAGCAAAACTGCATCAAACTGTTTGTTCAACACAAATTACAGCAAATAATTTCATCTAAATTACAAAAAACGCTTGATTATTATTCATGTAAAGCGTATACTAAGGCCAACGCCGGTGAAAAGCCGGTGGTTCCGGTCAGACGTATCCTGTTCATTCATGCCGTTCAGGATGCAGCGCAGAAGATCTGCAGTCTGATCTGTGGAACCTCCTGTTTACAAAAGAATCAAAATGCAATCGAAAAAGGAGCGGAAGCCGCATGGCATCCGCTCCTTTTTCGATTGTTCCTGTTACTCTTCCGGCTAAAAATCTTCTTCCAGAAGATCCAGAAGGTCGTCCCGGGTAATGACACCGCTCCCGGTGCCCTCCGTATTCAGGATATCTTCTGCAAGCTGCTTTTTCGCATCCTGCATTTCCATAATCCTCTCTTCAATCGTGTTTTTCATGATCAGCTTATACACGGTAACTTTCCGTTTCTGTCCGATCCTGTAAGCACGGTCCGTAGCCTGATTCTGCACAGCCAGATTCCACCACGGATCATAATGGATCACCACATCGGCTCCGGTCAGATTCAGCCCTGTTCCTCCCGCGCGGAGAGAAATCAGAAAGACCGGTGTGTCGCCTTCATTAAACCGTTCTACCAGTTCCAGACGCTCCAGTTTCGGTGTCTTGCCAACGATCTTGAAGTATGGAATCTTCCGTTCTTCCAGATCTTTTTCCAGAAGATCCAGCATGGACACAAACTGGGAGAAAACCAGAACCTTATGGCCCTGCTCCGCGGCGCTCTGAATCAGCTCCACACAGGCTTCCCTCTTGGCTGATCCGCCTTTATAGTTCTGGTAGCAGAGAGACGGGTCGCAGCAGATCTGCCGGATCTGTGTAAGTGCGGCAAAAATCTGGAATCGGTTTTTCTGGAATTCTTTTGCATCCTGCGTGAGCAGTCGGTTTCTCATCTGCTGGACTCTTGCCTGATACAGATCCTTCTGTTCTTTTTCCATATAGGAATAATGAACTTCTTCCAGCTTGTCCGGGAGATCTTTCAGCACATCCTGTTTGAAACGGCGCAGAATGAACGGGGAAACCATGTTTTTCAGCCGCTCCATCGTTTCATCGTCATGATGAAGAACAATCGGTTTTTCAAACTGACTGCGGAAGGTGTCATATCTGTACAGAAAGCCCGGCATCAGGTAATCAAAGATGCTCCAGAGCTCACTCAGACGGTTCTCAATCGGTGTTCCTGTCAGGGCGAACCTGGTCCGGCTGTGAATGATCTTGACCGACTTTGACGCAGAGGTCATGTGATTCTTAA
This sequence comes from Eubacterium sp., assembly GCA_051893535.1. GTDB lineage: Bacteria > Bacillota > Clostridia > Peptostreptococcales > Anaerovoracaceae > Aminicella. The sequence goes on from JBJFHK010000042.1 coordinate 10,392, forward strand.
TATACTGGGCCTCATCGATAATTTCAAAGCGGAATCGGACATCTTCATACTCTGCGATATCCCTCTTCAGAAGATCATAGGATGTAATCAGAACATCGTAGTTATTCGCAGCCCTGATTTTACGCGCTCTTTCCGGAGACGTTCCCGTAATCGTGCAGCTGCGCAGCTCCGGGGCAAACTTGGCAATTTCCGCCTCCCAGTTATAGACCAGGGATGCCGGGGAGACAACCAGAGACACATTGTGCCCTTGCTCTTCTTTTTTTGCCGCGAGAAGGACCGCGATCACCTGTACGGTCTTTCCCAGACCCATATCATCGGCCAGAATTCCGCCGAATCCATACTTATCCAGGGTTCTCAGCCAGCGGTAGCCGACTTTCTGATAGCGGCGCAGCACGCCCTTCAGCGTGTCCGGAACGGCAAAGTCCGCATCGTCGATGGTCTTGAATTCTTTCACGAGTTCTCTGAACCTGTGGTCACGCTCTGCCTCGATATCGCCCGCATCTTCCAGCATTTTCTCGATATAAAGGGTACGGTAGGCCGGAATCTGCATATTTCCCTCTACAAACTCCTTGGGACTCATCTGCAGGGATTCCATGATCGCATTCAGACGATGAAACTTTTCTTCATTCAGATTGATGAAGCTTCCGTCTTTCAGGCGGTAAAAGCGTTTCTTTTCCTGATACTGCTGCAGGATCTCCGTGAGCTCTTCCCGGCTCATGTCGCCTTCCACATTCAGATCCAGAAGGTGGCCCTCCGTCAGCCGGACACCAAGTTTCACCGGTGTGCTCTTGCGGATCCGCACCCTCTGAAACCTGGCGGTGGCATTGACTTCACCGATTTCCATCAGGCGCTCTACGCCGGCTGACATAAAACGGTACACGGTATTGGAATCACCGCCGCAGGTGAGCATACTTCCATCTTCTGTGCGCTGCGGGAAATACTGTTTCAGCTCTGTCAGCACCCGGTTTTCCCGCTCCCTGTCACGGCTCTCGGAAACTGCATCTGATGAAGGAATATTCAGCAGATCATACTGTTCCTCACCATAGCAGCTGACGGCACGGCAGGTTACATCCTGTCCCGGCGCATCCAGATAGAAGGTAAATTCCGGAAGAGGCGGGAGACATTCCTGGATTTCTTCTTCTCCTTCTACCTCGACCGCGGCATAACGGCGCATCCAGGGCAGAATATCATACATCAGAACAGCCAGATTCTGCCGGCCGAATACATAGTTGAAACTTCTGAGATCGCCGTTTCTGCGCAGGCTGTCCCAGAGCGGCTGCATCGCTTCTACCGCATCCAGGCCGATCCGCCGCAGATGGTGCTGGCCAAAGCGGTAAGCGTACCGCTGCCCCTTGAAAATCAGCGGACAGCTGCCTTCCATTCTCACACCCTGCAGGACCCCGCTTCTGGAATTGACCGGCTGAAGCAGCACCTTCACATGCAGATCGCCGGTATCCGGCGTAATTTTATATTTCTCGCCGCCATACACCTTATACTCTACAGAATCACCCTTCAGAATGTCGTAAAAATCATCCAGGACAGCTCCATAGAGCGGAACCGAAGCGCTCACATCAGAAACATCTGCTCCGCTTTCATCCGCAGCATTATACTCCCGGATGATCCGGTGAAGGAAGCGGTAATATTCCAATCCGCGGGAAGAAAAACGATCATCGCCCAGGAGAAACTCGGTCTTGCTGCCGAAGCGCATAGACTGATGCTGCTCCACCGATTCGCAGAATTCCTGCAGATCCTTGATTTTATACTTTCTTCCGGATCCAATCCGCATCATCATCTGAAGCGTGCCGTTCTTCAGCATGACATAAGGCTCCAGATCCAGCAGCGGCTGTGCAGAAATCAGCTGATTTTCCGCCGCGGTCCGCTCCTGTCTGGAATACATCTGCAGATAATCTTTCCGGAAATTCTCTACAAGCCGGCTGGCCCCGGAATCCGTCGCGTCTCCGGGATTATGATCGTACAAATAGCTTCCCATCAAGTAGATAAGCGCTGCCATGTGTACGCAGATCTGATTGTTCCAGTGTTCACTGGAGTCAAAATAGGAAAGCATGCAGTCATCATCATAACAGGACATTTCGGTTACCGTGTCCTGAGTAAACCACACGAACACACTGACATCCCTGCGCTTTTTATGCAGAATGCCGGTCGCAACACCAGACTGCACGCCGCCCATCCGCCTGAAAAATCTCACATCCACGGATTCCAGCTCAAACTGCCCGGACTTTGCCAGATTCATGCCCTCTGTCCAGAGCTGCATAGGAATCTTCAACTTTCTGAGCATGCTGGGATAATCAAAATAACGGTACTGGTCGCCGAACAGTTTTTCAAAATTCTTATAGACAGCTTCCGGGATTTCCGGACCGGAAACTTTTTTCTTGGTTCTGCTGTCCTCTGTCACGCTCTCATCCCTCTCGATCAATCACATTCTCACCCTGCTCATGTGCCCTTCCCCTTCATCGGCACACAGCCATTCTTAATATTATACACGTTATGGATATATTTTTGAAGAAAGCCGTTCTGAAAAATATATTTCTGGTATACTGATACTGTTATTGAAATTTCAGCCCCGGCATCCTGACGCGTGCCGCGCCGGAAAAGAGCCGGGAAATTGCAGGAGGAACAGCAGAAATGAACAGACCAGATGAGCGCCTTATCCTCGCTATGATCAACTATGATGAAGGGGATCCGCAGCGCATTCAGCATTTTATCAAAGTATACACATTCGCAACACTGATTGCCGGCCGTGAAGGCATCGATCCGAATGAGAAACACGTTCTCGAGACCGCTGCCATCGTTCACGATATCGGCATTCACGTCAGTGAAGAAAAATACGGAAGCAGCAATGGAAAATACCAGGAAAAGGAAGGCCCGGCAGAAGCAGAAAAACTGCTCCGCAAGGTCGGCGGATATTCAGAAGACCAGATTTCCCGCGTAAAATACCTGGTCGGACATCACCATACCTATGATTCCATCGACGGCGATGACTACCAGATTCTGGTAGAAGCAGACTTCCTGGTCAACATCTATGAAGACAAACTCGATAAAACAGCCATCGAGAACGCTGAAAAGAATATCTTCAAGACAGAAACAGGACTTCAGATTCTGCACGACATGTTTAAGGACTAATCAGTAAATAACAAACCGCATTTCTATGATGGCCGCTGATGGAGCATTTCTCCAGGTTAGACGCAGAAGCGGAGTGCGGTTAGGAAGAATGATTACGACGCAATTAAAAATGACGGCCGGAAATGAAGCCTCTCGAAAGACCGCAGGCGCAGTCAGAGACATGAGAGGAAAACTGTGAGCGGCATGATGCACCAATTTGCATCATGCCCCACAGTTTCTCGAATTTCTCTGGAACTGCGTCCGGTCTGAAGAGCCAGCTTCATTTCCGGCCGTCTTCTTGAAATGCGTTGTTTTCAATTATTAATTGCAGGCTGTTTCCCTGCCGCCTGAAAGCCCTCTACAGAATGCTTCCAACCGCGTATACGATAAAGGAAACAAACCATGCGATCACGCACTGCCAGACTACGATTCCGGCTGCCCAGCGGCTGCCGAGCTCTCTTCTGATCGAGGCGATTGCCGCAACGCACGGTGTGTACAGCAGGCAGAAGACCAGCAGAGCCAGCGCGGACAGCGGAGTCAGCATGTGGACAAGGTTTGCGGAGCTGCCAACCAGTACATTCAGTGTCGCAACAACGCTTTCCTTGGCCATGAAACCGGTGATCAGCGCGGTGGAAATCTTCCAGTTTCCAAAACCCATCGGTGTGAAAATTGGAGCGATCAGGCCGCCCAACAGGGCCAGCATGCTGTCTTCCGAATCACTTACCCAGTGAAGCTGCGGGTTGAAGTGCTGCAGGAACCAGATCACAATCGTCGCCACGAAAATAACAGAGAACGCGCGCTCCAGGAAGTCTCTGGCCTTGTCCCAGAGAAGCTGCAGCACGGTTTTTGCCGACGGCAGACGGTAGTTCGGAAGCTCCATGACGAATGGCACGGCCTCACCCTTAAACAGGGTACGCTTGCTCAGAAGCGCCATCAGGATGCCAACCAGGATGCCGGTGAAATACAGGCAGACCATGATCAGACCGCCTTTCCCCGGGAAAAAGGCCGCCGTGAAAAATCCGTAAATCGGAAGTTTTGCCGAGCAGCTCATGAACGGTGTCATCATGATCGTCATTTTACGGTCACGCTCTGACGGCAGGGTCCTGGTGGACATAACCGCCGGCACACTGCAGCCGAAGCCCAGCAGCATCGGCACGATACTTCGTCCGGAAAGTCCGAGTTTCCTCAGCTGCTTGTCCATGACAAAGGCCACACGCGCCATATATCCGGTATCTTCCAGAAGTGAAAGGAAGAAGAACAGGGTGACGATGATCGGCAGGAAACTGATAACACTTCCAACGCCAGTGCAGACACCGTCGATGATCAGTGAATGCACGCCTCCCGTTACACCGGCCGCCGTCAGCCCATGGTCCAGAAGTTTCGTCAGGGCATCCACGCCCATCGCCATCAGATTCTGAAGACCGGCGCCGATAACATTAAAGGTCAGATAGAACACCGCCGCCATAATCCCGATAAAGGCCGGAATCGCCGTGTGCTTTCCCGTCAGGATCTTATCGATCTTCCGGCTTCTCTCATGTTCCTTACTCTCATGCGGCATGACAACGGTCTTATGGACCAGTTTCTCAATAAAGGAGAAGCGCATGTCTGCAATCGCAGCGGCACGGTCCAGCCCGCGTTCATCTTCCATCTGCACGATGATGTGCTCGATGGTTTCCTTCTCGTTCTGCGACAAATGAAGAGCTTCAAGGATCTTCTGGTCCCCTTCCACCAGCTTGGTTGCCGCAAACCGGATCGGAATACCCGCATTCTCCGCGTGATCCTCAATCAAATGCATGATGCTGTGCAGACACCTGTGCACCGCGCCGCCATGCTCATCCGGACTGCAGAAGTCCAGCCTGCCCGGCCGTTCCTGATAGTGGGCCACATGAATCGCGTGATCCGCCAGTTCCTGAATGCCCTGTCCCTTTACCGCAGAGATCGGAACCACCGGGATTCCCAGTTCTTCCTCCATCTCATTGATGCGGATCGAACCGCCGTTTCCGGTCAGCTCATCCATCATATTTAAAGCCAGAACCATCGGAACATCCAGCTCCATCAGCTGCATGGTCAGATACAGATTTCTCTCTATATTGGTCGCGTCAACGATATTGATGATGCCGCGCGGCTTCTCTCCGATGATATACTGCCGGGTGACGATTTCCTCACTGCTGTACGGCGACATGGAGTAAATTCCCGGAAGATCTGTAATCTCCGTGTTTTTCTGCCCCAGGATCACACCGCTTTTCCGGTCCACCGTTACACCCGGGAAATTTCCCACATGCTGGTTGGATCCGGTCAGCTGATTGAACAGCGTCGTCTTTCCGCAATTCTGGTTTCCCGCCAGGGCAAAGGTCAGCCGCTCATCATCCGGAAGCGGATGTTCATCCGCGCGGGTGTGATACTTTCCGCCTTCACCCAGTCCCGGATGATCCAGAAATTCCTGATCCTTTTCTTCCTCTTGCTCTATTTCTTTTGTCTGCTTCTTTTCTGCCCGGTCCTCGCGGACTTTCTTTACGTCCGCCGACACCGGCTCGATCTCGATTTTCTCCGCGTCATCCAGTCTGAGTGTCAGCTCGTAACTGTGAATCTGCAGCTCCATCGGATCGCCCATCGGGGCATACTTAATCAGCCGGACGACCGCGCCCGGTATCAGACCCATATCCAGAAAATGCTGACGCAGCGCACCCTGTCCTCCAACGGACCGGATTCTCGCGCTTTCGCCGATTTCCAGCTCTCTTAAATTTTTCATATTCTGCCGATTTCCTTCTCTTGCGCGCACCCACACGGGTGCAAGTTTTTGATATTATTGTTTACAGATATTATATAGCATAGCAGCCCATAAGTTAAACACCTCTATTGATATTTCTGATGATTTTACAATGCACTCCGCATGCTTCCGCCTTTCTCCCCCGCCTTTCGGACAAAAAGTACTCCGCCCTCCTGTGTACCTCAACAAGGAAAAAGCCCGGATCTTCCGGAAAATGAGATTTCCGAAAAACCGGGCATTCTGATCCGTTTCCTAAAATGTATCTGTAAGTCTGATGAACACTATTTATACAGAACCAGAGCGATGAATTCCAGAGGCTCATCCTCTTCATTCCAGAGTGCGTGTGTCTCTCCGTCTCCGGTAAACATAACGTCTCCAGGAGCTACATCTACGACTTTTCCATCGTTGTTCAGGTACTTGCCATGGCCGCTCAGAACATAATATGTCTCTGCATCTCCCTCATGGGTATGCTTTCCGACTTCACAGCCCTTTTCCAGAACCATGTGATTGAACACGCGGCCCTTGTTATACATTTCCTCATCTGTCTTCAGGATCTTTCTTACCAGAACATGTCCCTTGCCGCCTTTAAATCCCTCAACGGCCGCCGGCTCACCGATATTGCGTACGAATGCCATTTCTGCCTCCTTGTTACATGTAAAATTATCTGATGAATTATTATACCATTGGAAAAACTGTTTGACAAAAGATCAAGGTATTTTATGACCGTGCAATAATTTTATGTAATTCTTTTTATTATCCGTTGACAAACACATAGCAGGGTGTTATTCTAGAGACGTTCATTAAAGCAAGTGATTAAAGGAGACTAAGGTATGCTGAACGCAGTACTGAACATCGTCATTCTAGTCGTCGCGATCGTCATTATTAAGGCGGTCATTATTGACGCGCCCACAGAATGCCGGATGAAACAGACTGTAAATACCTTGAGTTGTTAGGAAGGAATCCTGGAAACATTCCTTCTGATGAAAATCAGGAAACACTGACTGCAGTTTGATGTCCGGAACATCGACTGCAGTTTTTTTATGGCATGCATGCATAAAACAGTGAATACGTCAGCAGGCGGACGGCCGGATACCGGACGCCGGAAAATGCCGGACATTTTGGATTGGATTGGGACCGGTAAGCAGACAGACCACTTACTTTCGATGAAAAGGAGAACTCAGGAAGCATGAGGCATTGGATTGGAGCCTCTGCTTCTGCGGGACCCGGAGAATCCCGCAAGACGGTTTCTGTGAATGGATTGACACAGAAATCTGTAAATAGAAAAAATGTTGATGAATAACGAAAGAGCTTCCGGAGCGTAAGTGCAGGATTTCAGGATTGGATTGATTGGAACTGGATGAGAGCCGGCGGAAATATATTGGATTGGATATTTTGCGGAAGCTGAGGAAGGAGAAAAGCTATGGAAATGACAGGAGCCAAGGTTTTAATGGAGTGTCTGCTAGAACAGGGATGCGATACGGTGTTCGGATACCCTGGCGGAGCAATTCTGAATATCTACGATGAACTTTACCGCTATAAGGCAAAGGGACTGATCCGTCACATCACCACATCCCACGAGCAGGGTGCTGCTCACGCTGCAGACGGATATGCAAGATCTACCGGAAAGACCGGTGTATGTTTTGCAACGTCCGGACCGGGAGCAACTAACCTGACAACAGGAATTGCCACTTCTTATCTTGATTCCTCCCCTGTTGTTTTCATTACCTGTAATGTCGCAAAACCTCTTCTCGGAAAGGATTCTTTCCAGGAAGTCGACATTAAGGGCATCACTAAGCCGATCACAAAAAAGAACTATCAGGTGCAGAATGTCGACCAGCTGGCAGAAACTGTCCGCGACGCTTTTGCAACCGCTGAAAGCGGCCGCCCTGGCCCTGTCCTGATCGATATTCCGAAGGATGTCACCGCGGCAAAGACGGACTATACCCGTCTTACTCCAAAAGCAGTAGATAAAAGAAAACATACCTTCCGCGCACCGGAACCGGAGAAAGAAGATCTCGATATCCTTCTGGATATGATTTCCAAGGCACAGAAACCAATGCTGATCTGCGGCGGCGGTGTTACACGCGGCAAGGCCACAGAAGAATTCCGTGAGTTTGCCCGCAGGGTCGACGCACCGACAGCCATCACCCTGATGGGCGGCGGTGCTATGGACGGTGCTGACAAGCTCGCCACCGGAATGATCGGCATGCACGGAAGCCAGGCTTCCAACAGAGCCTGCGCAGGATGCGATCTGCTCATCGCCGTAGGATGCCGTTTCAGTGACCGTGTTGCCCTGAAACCGTCAACTTTTGCCGCATCGGCAAAACTAGTTCAGATCGATGTAGACCCGAAGGAAATCAATAAAAATGTCCAGACGGACCACTATATTCTCGGAGATGCGAAGCGTGTTCTGCAGCTGCTGAACGAGAGACTGCCGCAGTATCATCACGATGACTGGAAATCCTACGTCTTCTCTTTCCCGACGGAAACGAAATACGATGATGTTCCTGGCACGCTGACGCCGAAGCAGGCTCTGAGCACAATTCAGAAGACCTTCCCGGACGATGTCATGGTCACCACTGATGTCGGCGAACACCAGATGTGGGCGATTCAGCACTTCCACTTCCACTATCCGGGACAGCTTCTTACCTCCGGCGGATTCGGAACGATGGGCTTCGGACTCGGCGCTGCCATTGGCGCACAGGTCGGAAACCCGGACAAGATGGTTCTGCATATCACCGGCGACGGTTCCTTCCGCATGAACTGCAACGAGCTGGCAACGGAAGAACACTATAACCTGCCGATTGTCACTATCATTTTCAATAACGGCTGCATGGGCATGGTCCATCAGTGGCAGAAACTGATGTATGACAAGCGTTACAGCGAAACCACACTGGACAGAGGTCCGGACTTCGTCAAGCTGGCTGATGCCTACGGACTGAAGGGAAGACGTGTCTCCAGCACAGAAGAACTGGAAGCCGCACTTGCCGAAGCTCTTGAAGAACATAAAAAGGGAAAGGGATACGTCGTAGACTGCGTCATCCCGAAAGAAGAACTGGTACGCCCGATGGTTAACGGCGGAACCAACATCACAGACTTCCTGCTGGATTAACAGCATCAAGGATATCATCCGTCCGGCGCGGGGCGGAACATTCTGCATGGATGATCGGCATCGATGCGGAAGGCTGAAAGTCCGCGCCGGACGGAATCTGCAGATCGTCCTCTGCCAGACAGACCTCAGGGATCATGCCGGGCGGACAGCTTCGATCATGCAGAGGAAAATAAAAGCCGGTTTTTCCTGTCAGGGTGCACGCCCGCAATCCAGGGCCTCCCGCCCGCAGGAATTCCAAATATGACCATAGCGTCATGACCATAGCAGTGGAGAGTGCGGAGAAACGAATCACCGTTTCCCGCACTCTCTTTTTCATGCCGCATTCTGTCAAAATAGTTCAGCCGGAAGCTCTTCCAGGCACA